>NZ_OY762929.1:6032500-6332500 GCF_963666675.1 uncultured Desulfobacter sp.
AACCTGGAGATAGCTGGTTCTCTCCGAAATATATTTAGGTATAGCCTCGTATGTTTCTTTCTGGAGGTAGAGCACTGAATGGGCTAGGGGTCTCACCAGATTACCAAACCTAATCAAACTTCGAATACCAGAAAGTCAGAATACGGGAGTCAGCCCGCGGGAGCTAAGTTCCGCGGACGAGAGGGAAACAACCCAGACCGCCATCTAAGGTCCCCAAATCTATGCTAAGTGGAGAAGGATGTGGGAATGCCCAGACAACCAGGAGGTTGGCTTAGAAGCAGCCATCCTTTAAAGAAAGCGTAATAGCTCACTGGTCGAGTGGATCTGCGCCGAAAATGTATCGGGGCTAAAGCATAGTACCGAAGCTGCGGAATGTATTTATACATTGGTAGGAGAGCGTTGTGTCGTCATAGAATCGCAACCGCGAGGTTGTGTGGAGATGTCACAAGTGCCCATGCTGACATGAGTAGCGATAAAGCGGGTGAGAGGCCCGCTCGCCGAAAACCCAAGGTTTCCTGAGTAAAGCTAATCTTCTCAGGGTTAGTCGATCCCTAAGGCGAGGCCGAAAGGCGTAGTCGATGGAAAACAGATTAATATTTCTGTACCACCTTGTTGTCGTTTGAGAAATGGGGGGACGCAGGAGGGCAAGTCATCCGTCTGTTGGAATAGGCGGTTCAAGCTTGTAGGCTTAAGATCCAGGCAAATCCGGATCTTTTTAAGGCCGAGAAGTTACGTCGAGGGATTTATCCCATAAAGTGACTGCACCCATGCTGCCAAGAAAAGCCTCTATCGAGATAGCAGGTGATCGTACCGTAAACCGACACAGGTAGGTGGGGAGAGTATCCCAAGGCGCTTGAGAGAACCCTGGTTAAGGAACTCGGCAAAATGATACCGTAACTTCGGGAGAAGGTATGCCCCTGACTGTTAGTATTAAACTTTACAAAGCGGTCGGGGGCCGCAGAGAATTGGTGGTAGCGACTGTTTACTAAAAACATAGGACTCTGCAAAGTCGCAAGACGAGGTATAGGGTCTGACGCCTGCCCGGTGCCGGAAGGTTAAGGGGATTTGTTAGCTTATGCGAAGCACTGAACTGAAGCCCCGGTAAACGGCGGCCGTAACTATAACGGTCCTAAGGTAGCGAAATTCCTTGTCGGGTAAGTTCCGACCTGCACGAATGGCGTAACGACTTCCACACTGTCTCAACCAGGGACTCAGCGAAATTGCAGTGGCGGTGAAGATACCGTCTACCCGCGAAAAGACGGAAAGACCCCGGCACCTTTACTACAGCTTGACATTGGATTTTGGGATATGATGTGCAGGATAGGTGGGAGACTTTGAAGCATGCGCGCCAGTGTGTGTGGAGTCACCCTTGAAATACCACCCTTCATGTTTCAGTGTTCTAACCATGGTCCGTAACCCGGATTTGGGACAGTGTCTGGTGGGTAGTTTGACTGGGGCGGTCGCCTCCCAAAGAGTAACGGAGGCGCGCGAAGGTTCCCTCAGGCTGATTGGAAACCAGCCGTAGAGTGCAAGGGCATAAGGGAGCTTGACTGCGAGAGAGACATTTCGAGCAGGTACGAAAGTAGGTCTTAGTGATCCGGCGGTTCTGAATGGAAGGGCCGTCGCTCAACGGATAAAAGGTACGCCGGGGATAACAGGCTTATCGCCCCCAAGAGTTCACATCGACGGGGCGGTTTGGCACCTCGATGTCGGCTCATCACATCCTGGGGCTGGAGCAGGTCCCAAGGGTTTGGCTGTTCGCCAATTAAAGTGGTACGTGAGCTGGGTTTAAAACGTCGTGAGACAGTTTGGTCCCTATCTTTCGTGGGCGCAGGATATTTGAGGAGATCTGATCCTAGTACGAGAGGACCGGATTGGACCAACCAATGGTGTTCCAGTTGTCGTGCCAACGGCATTGCTGGGTAGCCAAGTTGGGTATGGATAACCGCTGAAAGCATCTAAGCGGGAAGCCAACTTCAAGATTAGATATCCCTTCTTTAGACTGAAGACCCCTTGAAGACTACAAGGTTGATAGGCTGGGTGTGTAAGCATGGCAACATGTTGAGCTTACCAGTACTAATAGGTCGTGAGGCTTAGCCACTTTTTTCCACGAATAAATTTAGATACTTTGATGTTGAAGCATGATTTTTACTGCAACAGATTACATATTTGGATCCATGGGACATGCAACGAATAACTTTTCTGAAGTCCCAGGTCCGACCAGTGTAACCGGTGGCGATGGCGAAGAGGCCACACCCGTTCCCATCTCGAACACGGAAGTTAAGCTCTTTAGCGTCGATGGTACTGCATGGGAGACTATGTGGGAGAGTAGAACGCCGCCGGTTCTTTTTCTAAAAGCCCTGATCCTGATCAATAAATCGACAGGGTCAGGGCTTTTTTTGTGAATTCCTTTTTTCATGAAGGTTTTTAGCCCCAGGTGCAAGGCACAGGATGCGAAGCTAAAGGTACCCCCTACCCTCTTCAAGAATCCTTTAGCACCGCAGGTGAAGTAAAAATCGTTCATAAAGAGGGGGCCTGTAGCTCAGTTGGTTAGAGCGCACGCCTGATAAGCGTGAGGTCGGTGGTTCAAATCCACCCAGGCCCACCACTTCTTTTTTAAAAGCCCTGATCAGGATCTCCTGGTCAGGGCTTTTTTTATTTGTATTAGGTGTTCTGAGTAAGTTTATTAATATATTAAATTTATTCTTGCGTTTCTTTGTCCGGGGTGGTTAATCTCCAATTAAGTTAAATTTTGACTTAAAACCGTTCCACTCTAAAACAATAGACAGAATATTTTTATTAGCATATTGGTCCCTTCTGCCTAAATAAAAAAGATGGTGACAATTTGAAAGTTCATTTTGGACAAATTTACATTCAACCAGAGATCACGTTCCCATTTTCCCATCTATTTCAGAAACGAATTTCGGAAGAGATTACTGAACTGGTGGAACCGTCTTTTTTTTTTTATATGAAACACCTCCCTCCAAAAAAGGAATAGTGTCCCGTTGGTTTATGGCTTTTTGTCCCACAACACTTTCATTACCGCTACAAGTTGAAGGTATCAAATCAATAAAGCTATTATCTCTTTTGGGTAAAAATTAAAGCACAGATGACAACTTTTTAAATCATCAGCGGCGGCCGGTTTATACTATAAAAGTTTTATATACGTGGTACCTCTCCAAGGAAGTCCGACAGTTCGTTGTGCAAAAAACCGGCCAGTCATGTTATATTCGCGCTCTAAGGCTTCATTTCAACATCCGACTTTTTATTGCTGAATTAAAAATCTATTGTCTGCTGTACCCCTTTAACCAATATTTGCACAAAATATTTTGATAGATCAATTAACCTTCACAAGGAACAAGTTTCATCCCTAATTCATCAGCCTTTTTTGCCAAATTTTTCAACATCCTTTGTTTGTTGGGCTTGCTTAAGTATTCTTCTCCGAGGTCTCTATATCTGTCTCCATTCTTGATGATGTTGTAAATGGCTTTTGCAATTCTATGGGCTATGGCAACAATCGCTTTTTTGGCACCTCGTCTGGCTTTGAGCTTATAATACTTGGCTTTGTAATATGAACCCTTCGTCTTGATCGCGGCCCAGGCGATCTGGACTAAAATCGTTTTGAATGGATGATTTCGAACCGCGTTCCTGCCACTTTTCCTTTTACCTGCGCTTTCATTGTTGCCAGGGCACAATCCGGCCCATGCAACAAAAGCGACCATGCTTTTAAACTCATTCAGTGTGACCCCGACTTCTCCAAGAACAGATTGTGCTGATTTTTTATCGATTCCGGGAACTTCATCTAGTCTTTCCAGTAAATTTTCATGGTCACGGGTAAGTATTTCCAATCTGACATTAATCTGTTCAATCTGTTTTTGAAACATCTCAATGGCCTCCATCATGCCAATCAGTTGGAATCGATGATGATCTTTAAAATATCCATGGAGGCTTAGGTACAATTCAGGAATTTTCTTTTTAAGACTTCCTTTTGTGCATTCCTGAACTTTCTCCAAGGTCACTTCATCGTTTTTGCATAACAAATCAATGAGATTCAAACCGGTAAGCCCGAACAAATCAGAAACGACCGAATCAATTTTAATATTTGCCGTGATAAATAGTTTATGAACACGTCGCTTATAATCAGCGAGAGATTCTGTATATATCTTTCTCAATCGGCTTAATTCTCGCCATTCACGGACCTGTTCGGGAGGGATAAAACTCCCTTTTACCAACCCATGACGAAGCAGCCCGGCAAGCCATTTACTGTCACAAATGTCTGTTTTCCTGCCGGGAACATTTTTAATATGCCTGGCATTAACCAAAACGACCTCCATCGTAGCTTCGATGGTGTTATAAACCGGATGCCAATATACCCCGGTACTTTCCATTGCCACTACAGGACAGCTATTTTTAATCAACCACGTTTTCATTTTTTGCAAATCTTGAGTAAATGATGAAAACTCTCGAATCTCATGCTGTTCTTTCCCATTAGCATCAACAGTGATTAAACAGGCCGAAATTTTGTCTTTGTGAACATCCAAACCACAACAAATTGGGTGAACGATTTGGATTAATGTGCTATTTTTTGATCTCTTGGTCATGGCTATCTCCTTATATTTTCTTGGTCGAAAAAAAAATTTGATAGCTATGACCATTTTTCAAAATTTGCAAGTGTTTCATGCTTCGTTGTGTCCGCTAGGACATGGGGGTTATATAGAAAAGTACGGCACAGATTGGGAACTTATTTTTCGCATTAGCGCCAAAAAAGAGATTAAAGATAATGAAATAAAAGGGCCATCTGTTTTTAAAAACGATAAAGATGTTGAATATACAATATTCTTACCCTTCGATATCATAAATTTAAGTTTAGATGTGCCTAAACTTGCTATAGAATTCTTGTTAAAAGGCTGTTGTGAAGTGTTTCGAGAGCTCGGAATAAATACCGAAATAATAGAAAATAAGTCACAGTCAATAATTGAAGATATATGTTCTGATGCTAAAATGTTTAAATAGGAGTTGGCATAATCGGGATAGGATTCCCCAGAATCAATTTTATAGAACAAAGTCTTGAATCAAAATAGACGGCTAACTCCTGGTAGATCCATAGAGCTTTTTAATGTATTAAATGTAACGGGTAGCTCAGCCGACCGGGGCATAAAGCAGAGCAGGTTGTAAAAGCCAAATTTCTTCAAAAACCGAGCACTTCCGAAAGGCCGATAGCTCCCCGAGTAGGCCTGTAGCGGATTGTTATACCGTGTCCTTCCGGTAAGCCTGCGTGAAATACCCAGTACCGGGTGATATTATCGGTTCCAACTTGAACATTGCTAATGGAGGGACCGATGAATAAACAATTATTGACAGCAGAACAATCAATCGCATTAGAAAAAGTCCAGCAGCTTTTTGCAGACTGGCGAAATAACAGAACCGGAAGGTCAAGAATACCGGATAATTTATGGCAGGCGGCAGCAGACCTTCACCATGCTCAAGGGCTGAGCATAAATAAGATTGCCCACAGTTTACGGCTTAATCATACCACATTAAAACAAAAAATTTATAATGCCATTCATTGTACTACAGTCGATTCTCCTGAAGAAGACGATGACTCCCCCCTGTTTATAGAGATCACTCCAGCGCCGGAAGATACCAACTGTATAATAGAAATGGAGAATCAGGCCGGTTTTAAGATGCGTATGTGTTTTAAAAGTCGTGCAGACCCGGCAGTGATCAGCCTTGGTAAATATTTACTGGCTGGTGTTCCATGATCCAAATCACACCGCAAATGCGGATAATGCTGGCGGTAACTCCTGCTGATTTTCGAAAGGGGATCGACGGCCTGGCAGCTGTTTGTCGCAGGGTGTTAAAACAAAATCCTTTTTCCGGATATGTTTTTGTTTTCAGAAACAAACCGGGGACTGCCCTGAAGATACTAATATATGATGGCCAGGGCTTCTGGCTTTGTCAAAAAAGATTGAGCAAGGGGCGTTTTAAATGGTGGCCTAAAAAGGGAGGAGATGAAATTCACCCATTGGCTGCACATGAATTACAGATGTTGATATGGAACGGAAATCCTCAAAAAAATAATGTACTTTTGTGGAAAAAAATCTAGACATTAGAGTTTAAATGTGATAGCACACATTTCATGTCAAAAACGATGGACATAAAGCAGGACGAACTTGACGCGCTCCTTGAGCGGGTAAGATCAAATGAACTGCAGGACGGCGATTATGAGTTGATCAAAGCATTGGTTGAAACCGTTGCTTATTTGAATACGTTGTCCAATGAAAAAGCAGCATCCATTAAACGGTTATTAAAAATGGTATTCGGCGATAAGACCGAAAAGAAGAAAACGTCGAATCCGCAGAACCGGCCGAAACGAAAAAAGAAGAAAAAAGGTCACGGCAAAAATGGTGCAAACGCCTATAAAGGTGCCAAGAAGATCAAGATCTGTCATCAAAGCCTTAAGTCAGGTAATGATTGCCCTGCCTGTGAAAAAGGTAAATTGTATGGTGAAAAACCACCTGCCAAGATCGTCCGGATAACAGGCGGTGCTCCCTTCCAGGCGACAGTATATGAACTGCAGAGATTGCGGTGTAACCTTTGTGGGCAGATTTTTACTGCCCAGGCGCCCGACAATGTGGGCAAAGAAAAATATGATGCCAAATCCGGTGCCATGCTGGCCCTTCTAAAATATGGCAGCGGAGTCCCTTTATACCGCTTGGGCAAACTTCAGGCTAGCCTGGGGATGCCGCTGCCCCCATCGACCCAATGGGAAATCATCGAAAGCGTAGCAGACAAGATTCATCCGGTATATACAGAGTTAGTCCGTCAGGCTGCACAAGGCAAGGTGTTGTACAATGACGACACGACAATGAAAATTTTATCCTTGATAAAAGAAACAGACAAGGCAGCCAAGCGAAAAGGGATGTTCACTTCCGGAATCCTGTCAGAATGTGACGTAGGAAAGATTGCCCTGTTTTTTACCGGCCACAATCATGCTGGAGAAAATTTATCCAGGGTTCTGAAAGAACGGGGATCCAGAGAAGATCGGCCAATACAGATGTGTGATGCTCTGTCCAGGAATCTGCCAAAAGGTTTTGAATCGATATTATGCAATTGTCTCGTGCATGGACGCCGTAACTTTGTCGACGTCATGGACGATTTCCCTGAGGAGTGTGACCATGTAATTGATACAGTGGCTAAAATTTATGAGCACGATCATAAGGTAAGGGAGCAAGGCCTGGACGATGCTCAACGCCTTCAATATCATCAAACCCACAGCGGTCCACTGATGCGGGCGCTTAAAGTATGGCTGGAAGACAAGTTTGAAAACAAAGAAGTAGAACCCAACTCCAGTCTGGGCAAGGCCATATCATATATGTTGAATCACTGGCAGGAATTGACCCGTTTCCTGGAGATCCCTGGAGCACCGCTGGATAATAATCTTTGCGAACAATTGCTGAAAAAGTCGATTCTGCACCGAAAAAATTCATTATTTTATAAAACCGAACACGGTGCCTATATTGGCGACCTGTTCATGAGCCTGATACATACCTGCAACCTGCAAAATATAAATCCCTTTGAATACCTGACCGCACTACAGAAGCACTCTTCCGAGATCTTCCAAAACCCTTCTGACTGGTTGCCGTGGTCATTTGAAAACACAATCGCTAAAAAATCAGGGGAAACAGCTGATAATCTGTAAAACGACCTTTTAGCCAATCCAGTATGTTTTGAGACACATTTTTGCACTGCAAACTATCCCTCATCGCCTTACACACTGTTTTTTTGGATCGGGTCTGTTTTGAATGTTATCTTAATTTTTTTGATTTACACAGGCTTGCCGAAAGGACACGTTATACCTATATTGTGCTATCTCTATTTGGTATACCTATATTGTGCTATCTCTATTTGGAATACCTATATTGTGCTATCTCTATTTGGAATTATTGATAAAGTACCAAATTTTTCATAAATAAGCTCCGAAAGTGCTGCAGAGCTATTGCCTTTTGCGAACTGTACTTCAGTGTCAGTAATACCTACAATCTGAAGAAAATCCACTTTACCGGATTTCAATTCGAAAGATACCGGAAAGTCCTTTGGCTCGACTGCCATAACATTAGTAAGATTCGGTTCAATTGATAGTGCCATTCGGTCACCATAGTCAAGAATTGGCTTATCACCATAATGACCAATTGAAAGTAAAATATTAAATGCCATTAGAGAATTAAGCACCAATATTGGCCAAGTGGAATCTTGGTTTGTTTCTAAAATGAATTCTTCACCTATACCGGAATATTCTTTTTTTACATTGTTAATTCTTTCCCTACAGTACCTCTATATCATCTAAAAATCCCACCTATCGTTACATTTTCTGAGAAAATAATGAGCTTGTTAAATAAGATTTTTTAAAAAAGAAAAGGCACATCGGTAGACAGCAGGAACCGCCCGATGCCTTGGCATCCTCCTCCCCCCTTTGGGGGGGATAAGAGGGGGGGGATTGTGGTATAGATTAAGTTCGCCAAAACCATCACCACCACAACCCCGACCCTGCTTATGAAAGAAAGCATAATAAGAAATCAGTCATCTGCCAAGGAAAAACAACAGGTTCGTTGCTGCCATTGTTCGAGTTCTTTGACCATCCGTAACGGAACCTATCCGCGAAATCATCCCCAAGACGACACAGAAATAAGGGTTCAGCGCTATTTGTGCAAATCGCCCCTGTGTCCATGGAAAAGTTTTTCTGTTCTTCCTGAATCCATCATGCCGGTCGTCCGTCACACCCTTGAGGCGATATGCTGCTGCGCAGCCATGGTCAGTGCCGGAATGAACCAGGCACAGACGGCAAGATTCTTTGGGTGCACCCGGGGTGTTGCTAAACGGCTCAGGATCTTTTCTCAAAAATTAATGCCCTGGTTTTCCCGGGAAAAGACTGTTGCCGAATGGGGGCCGGATCCGCCCTCCTTCTGGCCGGACTTTACCAGGGATGTTTCCCAGAGTTTTTTCCCTGGAAGATGGGTTAAATTACCATCAACACAAAACATACATTGTTAAATTACAGTCGGTTATGTTGATATGCCACCAATTCCAACTATCAATTAAGGAGGTGGTCATGCCAATACCTGACCCAGCCGATCTCGCTGTCTGGCGATACGGCATTATCAGCAGTCTTCTTCATCGAAATGAAGAGGTAGAGACCATGGAGGAGGCACTGATCAGAATTGCCGGAGTTCAGTATCGCCGGCCTGACGGTCAATTTGTGTCCTTTTCTCCGGAAACCTTAAGAAAATGGTTTTATCGTTATCGGAACGGCGGCCTGCCGGCGTTAAACGATGCCCAAAGAAAAAACACCGGCACCCACCATGCCGTACCCAGGGCGATCTCGGACCGATTGTTTCAACTGCGGCAGGAACATCCCAGATGGACTTTTGCCCGTTTGATCGAACAGCTGGTTCAGGATAAAGTCTGGGATATGCAGTCTCCGGCCCGTTCCACGCTTTATCGCTTTGCCCGGACATGCAACCTTCAACGAGATCCCCATTTGACGGTGCATGATCCGGCTCGGCCCTTTCAATATCAGTTCTTTGGTCAAATGTGGACTGCAGACTTTCTTCACGGCCCAAAGATCAGAGTGAACAGCCAAAAACGCAAAACCTATCTGCATGCCATTATTGACGATGCCACAAGATATGTGGTTCATGCCGGTTTTTTTACCAGTGAGGGCACCGAGGTAATGATGATGGCACTGATGGCCACCGTTCGAACCCATGGCAAGCCGCGTCGGTTCTATACGGACAACGGGGCCTGTTACGCAAGCAAGCATCTTAAATTTGTTTGTGCCAACCTGGGTATCCATCTGATCCATACGCCGCCGGGCCAACCCAGGGGAAGGGGTAAAGTGGAACGATTCTTCCGGACCGTCCGGGATCAGTTCCTTGAGGGCAAAAATGCCCCGGCCCATACTCTGGACGGGTTGAACAAGGCCTTTTCACAATGGCTGTCGACTTATCATCGGCGTATTCACAGCAGCCTGGGCATGACCCCTTTGCAGAAACGGCTTGGGCATCAAAGTGCCTGCATCCCTCTACCGGAAACGATTGATATCGAGCCTTTATTTAGAATGAAGCGCCGGTGCAAAGTTTACCTGAATAATACCGTCAGGCTTAAAAAGCGGTCCTATGAGGTGGCAGACGCCTTACCCGGCCAGCGCCTCGACATCTGGTTTATGCCATGGAACCTTGACCGAATCTGGTACGGACCGGAAATGAAACCGGCCAAACCAATTGATCCCATCCAAAACGCATATAGAGGGAGGTAATCATGCAAGACACCCATACCATAGAACAGGCGCCCATGGCCGATTTTTTTGGCTGGAAGTACCATCCCTTTGCCGACACCTATGAACAGCGCAAACTCTGGCTACCCAAAGAGGACCTGCGCAAACTCGATACCATAAAACGTTTGCTGCACCATGGCAAAAGCACCGCACTGTGCGGCCCTTCAGGGACCGGAAAAACCACCTTGATTCATGCATTGGTATCGGATCTGGATCGAAATGCATACCTCCCGGTTATGCTGCCCTATGCCGGTCATCCAAGAAACGGACTGACACGCATTCTTGCCCAGACCCTCGGGGTGGATATCAAAAGCCGGGGAATGCCTTTGATTACAAGGGTTCAGCAGCATATTGAATCCTTATCCAACCAGGCCAACTCACGTCATCCGGTGCTGATCGTCGATGATGCCCAGCGCATCGAATCCGACTCCCTCTGGGATCTTTGCTCTCTTCTGGTCCAAACCTCTAAACAGAGAAGCGCAGCCTCCCTTATCCTTGTCGGGGACGACTCTCTGTTCAGGCAACTTCGACTTTATGCAATGGCACCGATACGATCCCGGCTCACCGGCATTATGAAAATTAATGCCATGAACGAGTATGAAACCCAGCATTTTATCGAAATCCGTCTTAAAAATGCACAAGCTCCATCGGACCTGTTTACCAAAGAAGCAATGGATTTGATCGCAAGTTCCACCCGGGGAAACAGACGGGGCGTAATGAATATGGCGACGATCTGTCTTGAGGAGGCCTATTATCACAATGAAAAAAATGTGACCGCCGAGCTCATTTACAACTCGGAATGGTTCAACGAATCTGAGTGAAACGGAAGCGCTTGAGAGGGGACTCCGGCGCCAGGGATAACTCAGTGCGGTAGACTGCTGTCTACATGATTAAAGCCGGGAGGGCAAAAGCTCTCCCGGCTTTTCTGTAATCAATTGCCAGCCGGGTAATCAAACCTGAGATTTTTATGGGATTAGCTCGTCGGAATCTACATACATCGGTCTCCCAAGGATTGGACATACCTGACGTAACATATACCCAAGACGAGTGCGATTGAGAAGGTGGGCATTTAAACACGCCATAGTGAAGCCACATAGGATCAATTTCTTCACGTTGAAATTGATTTTGAAAGACTTCTGAATTAATCGGATAGATTCCTTCACCTAAACCGTTGAAAAGAAATTTGTAGATAATCTCTTCTCTTTGTTCCCAACATTCTTCGATAAAATTCATAGCTCTAACTAAAGGTCACTAAAGGTATAAAGTGAAATAGACAGAATGGGCCAATATGGTGATAGGTGGATTCTGCCTATTCGTTTTTTGAATGAAACTGGTTGATGTAAAAAATCAATTTAATTGGAGATTAAACATCCCCGGCAGGGAAACGCAAGATTAAATTTTATAGAACATTAAAATGAAAGCCCTGGTCCACCGGTACTGGACTCGGATGTATCCAGTTTTTTCTGTCGAATCAACCAGTCCGAACAGGCATTGTGAAACCTTTCGTATCAACGCTTTCAAGGCACAACGCAAAATATGATCGCAGTGTGCCTCTTTTCTTTTAAAAATTATTTTTAAAAAAACAAAAAAAGTGCTTGACGTAATTTAAATTTTCATGCATATTACGCCGGTCTTCTCGAGGGGACAAAGCAAAGCGGTTTTCTTCGGGAAGTTTTTTTTTGAGTAGTAGGTTGGATCTTTGAAAATTGGTCAGTGAAAAAAGAAAAGAGCGGGTCAATGACAATATGCTCAAAGCTTAACGGCTTTAAGCATAGACCTTAAAAAGTTTTAGTAAAGGATTATAACTGGAGAGTTTGATCCTGGCTCAGAATGAACGCTGGCGGCGTGCTTAACACATGCAAGTCGAACGAGAAAGGGATTGCTTGCAATCCCGAGTAGAGTGGCGCACGGGTGAGTAACACGTAGATAATCTGCCTCCAAGCCTGGAATAACTATTCGAAAGGGTAGCTAATACCGGATAAAGTCGGTTCACACAAGTGGATTGATGAAAGATTGCCTCTTCTTGAAAGCAATTGTTTGGGGATGAGTTTGCGTACCATTAGCTTGTTGGTGGGGTAAAGGCCTACCAAGGCAACGATGGTTAGCTGGTCTGAGAGGATGATCAGCCACACTGGAACTGGAACACGGTCCAGACTCCTACGGGAGGCAGCAGTGAGGAATTTTGCGCAATGGGGGAAACCCTGACGCAGCAACGCCGCGTGAGTGAAGAAGGCCTTTGGGTCGTAAAGCTCTGTCAACTGGGAAGAAGTTAGTTTCTATTAATAGTAGATTCTATTGACGGTACCAGTGGAGGAAGCGCCGGCTAACTCCGTGCCAGCAGCCGCGGTAACACGGGGGGCGCAAGCGTTATTCGGAATTATTGGGCGTAAAGGGCGCGCAGGCGGTCTTGTCCGTCAGGTGTGAAAGCTCGGGGCTCAACCCCGGAAGTGCACTTGAAACAGCAAGACTTGAATACGGTAGAGGAGAGAGGAATTCCTGGTGTAGAGGTGAAATTCGTAGATATCAGGAGGAACACCGATGGCGAAGGCATCTCTCTGGGCCGATATTGACGCTGAGGCGCGAAGGCGTGGGTAGCGAACGGGATTAGATACCCCGGTAGTCCACGCAGTAAACGTTGTACACTCGGTGTAGCGGATATTAAAATCTGCTGTGCCCAAGCTAACGCATTAAGTGTACCGCCTGGGAAGTACGGTCGCAAGACTAAAACTCAAAGGAATTGACGGGGGCCCGCACAAGCGGTGGAGCATGTGGTTTAATTCGACGCAACGCGAAGAACCTTACCTGGGTTTGACATCCTGTGAATATCCCGTAACTGGGATAGTGCCTTCGGGAGCACAGAGACAGGTGCTGCATGGCTGTCGTCAGCTCGTGTCGTGAGATGTTTGGTTAAGTCCAGCAACGAGCGCAACCCTTATCGTTAGTTGCCAGCACATAATGGTGGGAACTCTAACGAGACTGCCCGGGTCAACCGGGAGGAAGGCGGGGATGACGTCAAGTCCTCATGGCCCTTATATCCAGGGCTACACACGTGCTACAATGGTAGGTACAAAGGGCAGCGACTCCGCAAGGAGAAGCGAATCCCAAAAGCCTATCTCAGTCCGGATTGGGGTCTGCAACTCGACCCCATGAAGTTGGAATCGCTAGTAATCGCGGATCAGCATGCCGCGGTGAATATGTTCCCGGGCCTTGTACACACCGCCCGTCACACCATGGGAGTTGATTATACCCGACGTCGCTAGGCTAACTTCGGAGGCAGGCGCCTAAGGTATGGTTGATAACTGGGGTGAAGTCGTAACAAGGTAGCCGTTGAGGAATCAGCGGCTGGATCACCTCCTTTCAAAGGAAAGAAATATATATAAAGCTTTTTTCCGATTCACTGGCCAACTTTGAGAGATCAAACCGGAGAAATTTAAGTACCCGCACTCTCATTGCTCTTTGACAATTTGTTGTAGTAAATATCAATAGCGTTGTTGAAACGGTGTTAAAGAACACCTGATCAACTAAATATAAAATGGTGTGAAAGATTTTATCAATCACTCCATGCTATGTTGAAGGAAATTTAAGAATAGGCGCTTGAATCAACTAATGTTTTTAGGAAATTTTAGTGAAGTTCAAGGCGCAAGCGGCAATTTTAAATAAGGTGTAGTAGACTACTGCGTTTTAAAATTGACGCGCAGCAACGCCGAAATTCACAAAATTTCCTAAAAACATCAAAGCGTTTAAACTTATTTGTGGAATAGTGGCTAAGCTACTAAGAGCAAACGGCGGATGCCTTGGTGTCAAGTGAAGAAGAAAGACGTGGAAAGCTGCGATAAGCCTCGGTTAGGAGCTAAACATCCTTTGATCCGTGGATTTCTGAATGGGGCAACCCGGCACAATTAATCTTGTGTCATCCTTAACTGAATACATAGGTTAAGGAGGGTAACGGGGAGAACTGAAACATCTTAGTACCCCCAGGAGTAGAAAGTAATAACGATTCCCTGAGTAGCGGCGAGCGAACGGGGACCAGCCCAAACCGTTAACGTGTCAAGCCCGA
Source organism: uncultured Desulfobacter sp. (assembly GCF_963666675.1). Classification (NCBI taxonomy): domain Bacteria; kingdom Pseudomonadati; phylum Thermodesulfobacteriota; class Desulfobacteria; order Desulfobacterales; family Desulfobacteraceae; genus Desulfobacter; species uncultured Desulfobacter sp. The sequence continues at coordinate 6,046,891 of NZ_OY762929.1, forward strand.
AAGCGTTGCGTTAACGGGGTCGCGGGATGCAATATGAATCTGTTTCGGAAGGTTCAATAAGTTACAAAAGATATCATTAGCCGAATCAGCTGGAAAGCTGAACCATAGCAGGTGACAGTCCTGTAAGCGAAAGTGATCTCTCTTATTTTTGCACTCCCAAGTACTGCGGAACACGAGAAATTCTGTGGGAATTTGTGAGGACCATCTCATAAGGCTAAATACGACTTGACAACCGATAGCGTACCAGTACCGTGAGGGAAAGGTGAAAAGTACCCCTGTTAGGGGAGTGAAATAGTACCTGAAACCGTTTGCTTACAAGCTGTGGGAGCACTTTTAGTGTGACCGCGTGCCTTTTGCATAATGAGTCAGCGAGTTACTTAATGCGGCAAGGTTAAGCCGGTAGGTGTAGCCGTAGCGAAAGCGAGTCTGAACAGGGCGCAAGTTGCATTGAGTAGACCCGAAACCAGGTGATCTATCCATGTCCAGGGTGAAGCGGGAGTAAAATCTCGTGGAGGCCCGAACCGTCACAGGTTAAAAACTGTTCGGATGAGGTGTGGATAGGGGTGAAAGGCCAAACAAACCTGGAGATAGCTGGTTCTCTCCGAAATATATTTAGGTATAGCCTCGTATGTTTCTTTCTGGAGGTAGAGCACTGAATGGGCTAGGGGTCTCACCAGATTACCAAACCTAATCAAACTTCGAATACCAGAAAGTCAGAATACGGGAGTCAGCCCGCGGGAGCTAAGTTCCGCGGACGAGAGGGAAACAACCCAGACCGCCATCTAAGGTCCCCAAATCTATGCTAAGTGGAGAAGGATGTGGGAATGCCCAGACAACCAGGAGGTTGGCTTAGAAGCAGCCATCCTTTAAAGAAAGCGTAATAGCTCACTGGTCGAGTGGATCTGCGCCGAAAATGTATCGGGGCTAAAGCATAGTACCGAAGCTGCGGAATGAAATTTATTTCATTGGTAGGAGAGCGTTGTGTCGTCATAGAATCGCAACCGCGAGGTTGTGTGGAGATGTCACAAGTGCCCATGCTGACATGAGTAGCGATAAAGCGGGTGAGAGGCCCGCTCGCCGAAAACCCAAGGTTTCCTGAGTAAAGCTAATCTTCTCAGGGTTAGTCGATCCCTAAGGCGAGGCCGAAAGGCGTAGTCGATGGAAAACAGATTAATATTTCTGTACCACCTTGTTGTCGTTTGAGAAATGGGGGGACGCAGGAGGGCAAGTCATCCGTCTGTTGGAATAGGCGGTTCAAGCTTGTAGGCTTAAGATCCAGGCAAATCCGGATCTTTTTAAGGCCGAGAAGTTACGTCGAGGGATTTATCCCATAAAGTGACTGCACCCATGCTGCCAAGAAAAGCCTCTATCGAGATAACAGGTGATCGTACCGTAAACCGACACAGGTAGGTGGGGAGAGTATCCCAAGGCGCTTGAGAGAACCCTGGTTAAGGAACTCGGCAAAATGATACCGTAACTTCGGGAGAAGGTATGCCCCTGACTGTTAGTATTAAACTTTACAAAGCGGTCGGGGGCCGCAGAGAATTGGTGGTAGCGACTGTTTACTAAAAACATAGGACTCTGCAAAGTCGCAAGACGAGGTATAGGGTCTGACGCCTGCCCGGTGCCGGAAGGTTAAGGGGATTTGTTAGCTTATGCGAAGCACTGAACTGAAGCCCCGGTAAACGGCGGCCGTAACTATAACGGTCCTAAGGTAGCGAAATTCCTTGTCGGGTAAGTTCCGACCTGCACGAATGGCGTAACGACTTCCACACTGTCTCAACCAGGGACTCAGCGAAATTGCAGTGGCGGTGAAGATACCGTCTACCCGCGAAAAGACGGAAAGACCCCGGCACCTTTACTACAGCTTGACATTGGATTTTGGGATATGATGTGCAGGATAGGTGGGAGACTTTGAAGCATGCGCGCCAGTGTGTGTGGAGTCACCCTTGAAATACCACCCTTCATGTTTCAGTGTTCTAACCATGGTCCGTAACCCGGATTTGGGACAGTGTCTGGTGGGTAGTTTGACTGGGGCGGTCGCCTCCCAAAGAGTAACGGAGGCGCGCGAAGGTTCCCTCAGGCTGATTGGAAACCAGCCGTAGAGTGCAAGGGCATAAGGGAGCTTGACTGCGAGAGAGACATTTCGAGCAGGTACGAAAGTAGGTCTTAGTGATCCGGCGGTTCTGAATGGAAGGGCCGTCGCTCAACGGATAAAAGGTACGCCGGGGATAACAGGCTTATCGCCCCCAAGAGTTCACATCGACGGGGCGGTTTGGCACCTCGATGTCGGCTCATCACATCCTGGGGCTGGAGCAGGTCCCAAGGGTTTGGCTGTTCGCCAATTAAAGTGGTACGTGAGCTGGGTTTAAAACGTCGTGAGACAGTTTGGTCCCTATCTTTCGTGGGCGCAGGATATTTGAGGAGATCTGATCCTAGTACGAGAGGACCGGATTGGACCAACCAATGGTGTTCCAGTTGTCGTGCCAACGGCATTGCTGGGTAGCCAAGTTGGGTATGGATAACCGCTGAAAGCATCTAAGCGGGAAGCCAACTTCAAGATTAGATATCCCTTCTTTAGACTGAAGACCCCTTGAAGACTACAAGGTTGATAGGCTGGGTGTGTAAGCATGGCAACATGTTGAGCTTACCAGTACTAATAGGTCGTGAGGCTTAGCCACTTTTTTCCACGAATAAATTTAGATACTTTGATGTTGAAGCATATTTTGCGAAATTCTTCGTTGCTTCACATGTGTTTTAAAACGGAGTAGTCCACTACACCTTATTTAAAACACATGCTTGCGCCTTGAATTTCACTAAAATCTGCATCAACATAACGACATAGCAAAGCTTGATTTTACTGCAACAGATTACATATTTGGACCCATGGGACGTTCCATGTGAAACTATCTGAAGTTCCAGGTCCGACCAGTGTAACCGGTGGCGATGGCGAAGAGGCCACACCCGTACCCATCTCGAACACGGAAGTTAAGCTCTTTAGCGTCGATGGTACTGCATGGGAGACTATGTGGGAGAGTAGAACGCCGCCGGTTCTTTTTCTGAAAGCCCTGATTATTTCTTGAAAATGGTCAGGGCTTTTTTGTTATTTATCAATTTGGTTTAGGAAATACCTTAGTAATGATTTTTGCAGATAACATCTCCCTTGCCTATGGCAAACGTGTCCTGTTCAAAGATGTCAACATCATGTTTAAACCCGGTAATTGTTATGGCCTTATCGGGGCCAACGGTGCCGGAAAAAGTACCTTTTTAAAGATCCTTGCCCAAGAGCTTGAGCCGGATACCGGCACGGTTTCTGTGGGGCCTAAAGAGCGGATCGCCGTGTTGCGGCAGGACCATTTTGCCTTTGACGACTATCAGGTGATTGAGACGGTCATTATGGGTCATGAAAAGCTGTACCGGCTCATGGCCGAGCGGGAAGCCCTTTATGCCAAGCCTGATTTTTCCGAAGAAGACGGTATCCGGTCCGGTGAAATAGAGGTCGAATTTGAGGAGATGAACGGGTATGAGGCTGAATCGGATGCGGCGGTACTTTTAAAGCACCTGGGCCTTGATGAAGTGCTGCATACCAAAAAAATGAAAGAGCTTGAGGGCGGGGAGAAAGTGCGGGTCCTTCTGGGCCAGGCTTTGTTCGGCAATCCGGATGTTCTGCTCCTTGACGAACCTACCAACAACCTGGATATCCAGGCCATTAGCTGGCTCCAGGAATTTTTGTTCCGGTTCAAGAATACAGTGATTGTGGTGTCCCATGACCGGCATTTCATGAACCAGGTCTGCACCCACATTGCCGACATTGATTTCAGTCAGATTTCCGTTTACGTGGGCAATTATGATTTCTGGTACCAGGCCAGCAAGCTTAATTTGAAGCAAAAGCAGGCGGACAACAAACGGGTGACGGAAAAGGCCGAAGAGCTCAAGTCCTTTATCCGCAGGTTTTCCTCCAATGCATCCAAGTCAAAGCAGGCCACATCCCGTAAAAAACTGCTGGATAAGCTGACCATTGAAGAGCTGCCGGTATCGAGCAGAAAATATCCATTTATCCGGTTTAAACCTGAACGGGCTTGCGGAAACATTATCCTTGAAGTTGAGGGGCTCTCCAAAACCATTGAGGGGGAAAAGATCCTGGATAATGTTACGTTCAGGGTCAATGGTGAAGATAAAATAGCCTTTGTGGGCGAAAATACCCTTGCCATCACCGCGCTTTTCGATATTTTGTCTGGAAAAATGCAAGCCGATGAAGGTGAGTTCAGGTGGGGTGTTACCACCAGCCAGTCCTATTTTTCCAAAGAGCACAGTGCCTTTTTTGAGGATGATCTTAATCTGATCCAGTGGCTGCTGCAGTTTGCGCCGCCCACTGAGGGTGAAAGTTTTGCCAGAACCTTTTTGGGGCGGATGCTTTTTTCCGGTGAAGATGCCCTGAAAAAGACCCATATGCTCTCCGGCGGTGAAAAGGTCAGGTGCATGCTCTCGAAGATGATGCTGGCCGAATCCAATGTTCTGGTGCTGGATGATCCCACCAACCACCTGGATCTGGAATCCATCACCGCCCTTAACGACAGCCTGGTGGAGTTTCCCGAAGTGGTGCTTTTCGCCTCCCACGATCATGAGTTCATCAACACCATTGCCAATCGTATCATCGAGATAACCCCTGACGGGATCATCGACCGCCTCATGTCCTATGATGCATACCTTGAAAGCGCGGAAGTCGCCCGGACCAAGGAAAAAATAAGCGCATAGACAAACGGGCTGCCAGGCAACAAAGAGTATGAAGATCGAATACGATGTGGTGATTATCGGGGCGGGCGCCTCGGGGCTGATGTGTGCGGCCCAGGCCGGAAAACGCGGGAAGCGTGTAAAAGTCCTGGATCACGGCCCCAAGCCCGGGCGCAAGATCCTTATGTCCGGCGGGGGGCGGTGCAACTTTACCAACCGTAGGGTCAGTGCCCAAAATTATATTTCATCCAATCCCCACTTTGTAAAATCCGCTTTGAGCCGCTACCGGCCAGAGGATTTTATTGACCTTGTCAGGCAATACGGGATTCGTTTCAGTGAACGGGAGCACGGCCAGTTGTTCTGCTCGGACAGTGCCGGCCAGATCCTTGATATGCTGCTGGCAGAATGCCGCAACGCCGGTGTCAGCCTGACACCCAAAACAGGCGTTACCGGCATTGAAAGGCAGATGTCTGTCCAGGCGTTTCAGATCAATACATCCGGAGAAAGCATCAGCGCCGCCTCCCTTGTTATTGCCACCGGGGGGGTATCAATGCCTGCGGCCGGGGCCACGCCCTTCGGGTACAAGGTGGCCGATCAGTTCGGTATTCCTGTGGTGCCGCCGCGGCCAGGTCTGGTTCCCTTTACAGTTCAGCCTGCGGATAAAACCGTTCTGGCACCTTTGGCCGGGATTTCAGTCAAGGCCCGGGTCCGCACGGGATCGGTCTCTTTTGAAGAACAGCTTCTGTTTACCCACCGGGGGCTGAGCGGTCCTGTGATTCTCCAGGCATCATCTTACTGGCAGTCCGGCGCCCCGGTGACCATTGACCTGTTACCGGATAAAAATTTGGAAGAACTGCTGGAAACAGTACGTAAAACCCGGCCCAAACGCCATGTAAAATCCGTTCTGGCCGAGCATCTGCCGACACGCCTGGTCCAGGCCCGCCTGGATGAAAAGCTGTTGAACTGTCCCCTTAACCGCATTTCCCGCCAGGAGCTTCAAACTGTGATCGATGCGATCCATACCTGGCATATCCAGCCCGGCGGCACCGAAGGATACAGAACCGCCGAAGTGACCGTTGGGGGGATCGACTGCCGCAGGTTCTCTTCAAAGACAATGGAATCCCGGGATGTACCGGGACTTTACGCCATCGGCGAGGTACTGGATGTCACCGGGTGGCTGGGCGGCTACAATTTCCAGTGGGCATGGTCTTCGGCCTGGGCCGCCGGGCAGGCGGTGTAGTGTCAATATAATTTCCTTTTAATCCCACTCCATCAATTCCGCCACTTCCGTCCATTGTGACCCGTCAACACCGCTGTCCATGGTATCTTTGCCTATCCAGGCATTTATCATATCCTTTTCATGCCGGTCTTCAACCAAATACCTGACAATCTTGACAATGGCGTCCTCATCATCATCGCCGCAGGAACCGGACAGAAGCGCTTTAATTATTCCGATACACGCCTGGGGTGAAACATGTTTATTAATAACCGTACTCCCCCGGGGCCAAAGGCGGTTTACCGCCCGCCTGGCCGCATCGTCGTTCTCTTCCTGGGCAATCTGCCAGGCACCTGCATTTTTTTCTGCCGGCAGCTTAGACATGATCAGGCTTAGGAACTCATCCCACTCTTGGCCATCTATTCCGGAGTCGAATTTTTCCATGGTGACCTTATTAAACACTTTGAGGCAATTATCATCGGACTGGGCATCAAGGATTTTAAGGATGGCCGCCTCGTCCTCATCGCCGCAGACGCCGTCGATCAAAATATTGATGATATAGGCACTCTGGTTTGGAGCGATCGTTGACGGGTAAGGCTTGGTTTTTAAATATTTTACAATATTATCATCCTGCTCAGTGAATAGAAGGGTTGGATCACCCACCCCCTCAATATAGAAATCCGCCCCCTTGGGCTGCTTTTTTTTGTGGGTTTCCGTGACAAATTTTCCCTTAGTATGAATTTTCTTCCAGTCCTGCATGACCGAGTCGTGGGTAAAGGAGACCCTGCCGGAATCGGTTTCATGTTCTTTGTCCATATCAGGATTTCCAATATTGGCGTCAAAATTGTTTTTAAGGTCCGTTTCCATGGCAAACCAGATGGGTGCGGCATCGTCGTCTTCCATGATCTTAGGAATATCCGGTCCGGTGGGGGCCTTGGGCTCTTGGGCATCCACATCTTTCATCTTTGCGGAAAAAGCGATGCAAAACACCTCTGCCAGAGAGTTATAGGTCTCAACGGCAACGGGGTAATCGGTTGAATTCCCGGTGCCATCCCCATGGAACCGCCGACTATCGCCCCGGTGCTTGATATGGATACCCTTTTCCAATTCACATAGCAGATCATGGTAAATTCTGGCCTTATGTCCGGTTGATTTATCACTGCCCCCCGTCAGGCGCCATCCCCGGCGCTTCAGCTGGGTTACCTTGTCAAAAGAATGAACCGTACGATGCTCCAATCCTGAGCCTCTGCCGCTGCTGTATCTGACCAGGTAAAATTCAGTGGGCTGGGTCAGGTCAAAGGCCCGGGGGTACTGGTGACCCGATGCAAAGGCATCCTGCAGGAAGTGAAGTCCGAACACCTCGTACTGTATGGCCTTTTTCAGTAAACGGTTACCAGACGCTATGCAGGCAAAACGATTTTTGGGATCCGTTGCAGCCATGCGGAACATGATGTTTGCAAAAAAGGCCGTTGTCATTGCAATGTCGTGATTGCTCTGCCACTCTTTAACGGCCAGGGGGAAAAAATGATTATAATTGGTACTGGCAAGCACCAGATATGAGGGATTATAATCCCCGAATGCATGGTCCGTTAATTTGGACTGATCGCTGGAAGAGGCTGCCAGGTCTTCTGCCGATTCACGATGATCCCCACTCAACTCTGTGCCGGTGCCTAAAAGCATCTGTTTGTCGTATTCCGCCAGGGGGTAGACATGCTTATAGGGGACGTACATGCTTTGTGTATACGCTTTATCTTCATACCCTTTGCGTACCTTTTTTTCCCGGCCTTTTATTTTGCGCTTTTCAGACAGCTGTAAGGCACTGGTCTGCATTACACGGCTTTTTTTCCCACGATCACTGTTCTCTAAACCCGTCAGTGTGAACAGTGCATTCATGTATGCACCGTACTTTTTTGCTATCATACCCCCGGCAATATTGCCGAAAGCCATGTGCTCGTCCCCGCCCCACCGCCGGATGGACCCGTTGTCCGGCTGAAGTGTATGGGCCAGTTCATGGGCCATGAGCCGTTTGCCGTCGGTGGTGCCAAATGAATATTCCCTATGCTTCAGATAGATGTCCGAGCCGTGGGTGAATGCCCGGGCATTAATGGCCGATGCGGCACGGGAGGCATCATCCCCTTCATGGATTCGGATATCGCTGAAATTTTGATCAAAACGCCGCTCAAAATAGTCTTTTTCAGTGGTATTTAACGGGCGCGGTGTTCCGCTGTTGATGAATGAACGTGGCAATGTTGCCGATTTCCTGGAACATGCGGGCTTTTTGGGGGCGATGGAACTGCGGTTTTTTCCTATGGGGATTGTTTTGCCGGTGTCGTTGACCACGGCTTCAGCCACGCGGTCGGCCTCCATTTCTGAAGGGTCTGAAGGCGAACCGATTTTCAATTGTGCCGCAATGGTTCCCCGACCCAGCAACTGCCGCATCATCTCAATCCCGTGCGGGTTTGGTCGGCTGTCCGTTGCTTTGGAAGGTGCTGTTTGGGCACTGCTGTGGGAATGCTTTTTTTCGGCAAATGTCTTCATGGCATGGCCTCCATGTGGGTATAGATAAAAATATCGGCCTTACAGCGTGATCAACTTGACTGTGGCGCCTGCGGCCTCCAGCGTGGCCTTGAATCTTCGGGCCTCAATGGCGTCTGCGCCTTCCAGGATGAGAGCCTCCCCGGATTCGATCTTTGCCGTGGCGTCAGTCAGGGTAACCCCCGTGAGGTCCCGGTAGGCTTTTATCGTCGCTATTTTTGAAGAGCCGACGGCCGTCAACTGGATATCATACCGTGGCCCCGTTGTTGTCTCCTCCATGTCCGTGTCGGCTGGGGATTCAGCCTTAAACAACGGACTGGCCTGCCTGAATGGCGATGTGTAGACCTGTTCACGGCCTGTGGCGACCACCGCAGCCTCTTTGCCGACAATCATCAGGCTGCCCACGCAGACCTGCCCGTCATTGGGCGGAATTGTTTTTGAAAAGCATGAATAATCCGCCCACTCTTTTTCATGGGCCGACTGGATCGCCCGAACCGCTCCCTTTTTAAAGAGGCGGGTTTTGCGCGGGGCATTCTCAATCACTTTAAATGCTTCCCTGGTGCCGGCCCGGGTGTATTTGTCCGTTGCCGTCCGTAGGATGCGTTTATGTTCAAGTCGGCCTTCCAGAAGCTGGGTGCGCCGGGAGATGTCAAAGATCAAATCATCGGATGCGTTTTCATCCCTGAAATATGCGCACACGGTTTTGAGTTTATCGTCTTCGGGATATACATATATGGGGGTTTCAATGGTCCCGGCGGTATCCATTTTCACAAAATCCTTGGGATCAAAATCATCGGCTTTTGCCAGCAGTTTGGACAAATCCAGATTGGTATAGGCCTGAAGGATTTCTACCAGCAGAAGAGGGCTGTCCGTATAGGTAACAATCGCGTCCATTTCACGGCTGATGGTGATGCCCCTTACATTATATTTGGCCTGTAGTGTTGAAATAAGGGTGCTCTGTTTATGAAAGGAGAACACACCGTCCGCTGAATAGGTCATCCCTGAAGCGCCTGTATTCATCCAGAGTGCGCCTGTGCCGTCGATCAACGTGCCCGTTTGTGATGTAAATTTAATGGACACCGCCAGGCGCTCACTGACACCGGTTATTTGGGGTTCGGCGGGAATAAATCCGGCCACCACCCCCCTGCCCCATAACGCCAGGCGTTGGGCATTTTGTTTAATGGTTTCCTTCAGGCCGGCAATATTCGATTCGCAGGCATCCAGCCGTCCGTCCTGGACCGCATCTTTATCCGCCAGGGCTTGCAGCTCCTGGGCCACGGTCTGCCCGGCGCTTGCCCCGGCAATATCCCCGGAGGTCAGGGTGGTTAACGAGGGAAAAGCGGCATCCAGACCATCAATCATCTGTAACGGCTGGGATGGTTTTTTTTCAGCCAGTTTGATGTAATGGTGCCGGTAACCGTTGGGCAGCGCCTGGTCGAGCAAAATATCAGGGTATTGTTCCCGAATTTTAACCTGCCAGTAATCGCCCACAAAAAGGGCGTTCATATCCAAAGAGAGTTCCACCAGCAGTGAACCCAGATTCACCGAGAATATATTGCCCGCTGTACCGTAACCGATCGCCCCAGCGATGCCCTGTCCCAGATTGGGATCCAGCTGAAGACCGTTGTGATGGTAAAGAGATGACAGTTTTCCCATGTTTAAGGCACCCTGGGCCACCTGGCTGTATTCAATGGTGGCAAAACCGTCCCAGCGTCTTACCAGGCCAAGGCCGCCTGGATTATCGTCGATGTCCAGTGTCAAGCCCGGCCGCTGTAATTTGGACCCGGAGGGATTGAACCCGTAAAATTGTTCGGATGCTGCATCAAAATATTCATACACCCAGTTGCCGGCTGCAAAATCTTTGGGATATTCGTCGGCCCGATACTGCTCGGCACCGTTTTCAAAGGACCATTTCAGGGTGACTAATTTTTTTGACAGGTTGATATTATGAATTTCCAGCCGGAAAAGGCATGGTTCCAATCTTCCCATACGCCGGATTTTGCACCGGGAGTTACCGGTTTGGCCTAACCCGCTAAAAAGCGTTTTTTTAATCCACCGCGACTGCACCACTTTTTGGGTCCGGGTACAGGTGTCTGCGCCATAAAGCGCCGGATCACAGAGGTCCGGATCCTCAACCGCCGTGATTTCGCGCTCAAAGACATCGGCGTAAAAGATCAGTTCCTGGGCGGTGGGCATTGCCGGAAGCGACTTGAGCAGGTCCACCGTATTTTTAAGTTCCACCCGCTCACCATTTGCGTAAAAGAGACCCTTAGAAATCCGGCCGTTAGTGTTAATCGTAACGCCACCGTTTTTGGGGATACCCGAACCGATTACATCAGCCATGGCCCCTTTAAGTGACGCTTTGGAGATATCAACCTGTTCATTCCAGTCCGCATCCAACAGCATTCTGCCCTGTTGCAGATAAACCCCTGAAAACTGCTTATCCTCACAAAACCCATTGCCGGAAATCTGTATTTTCATTGCCAACCTCTTTTTATGATCTCAATTCACTCATTTGAAATTTCGAACAGCTTGTCATCCCACAGAAGCGGGTCCTCCACCACGGCTGCGGTCATCCCGAAGGGGAGAAAATCCTTTACCTTCATTTTCATGGCCGCAAACTTGCGGGAAAAAAACATGTGGTTGTAACACCCGAGCGCTCCTTGGTTTTCCGCGCCGAATTCCGCAAAATCCGAAGCTCCCCGAACCACGGCACCAAAGCCGGGTTCCCCCCAGTGGGGGGTAAAAAAGTGGGGCAGCTCCTCACGTACCGTTTCACTGTCCCACTGAAGATCCGCAGTTTCGGGTTGATTAAAAAAGCCTTTTGGAGCCATTGAATACCGCAGATATCCATCAATGGAGATCTTTTTTTCATCGCCACGTTTTACCTTGGAAACCGTTAAAATTGAATCGCTTGCCAGCAGGGTGTCGCAAATGATTTTTTCCAGCAGGGTGACATGTTCCAGGCGAACGGTGCCCCGGGCAAGCTGCAAACTGTTCACCAGGGAATCGTTCACCGTGCAGCACGGCGTTTCCACATGCCGGCTGGTCACCACCACTTTGGACACCGCACACCGTGACAGGGTCAGGTTGCCGCCCCGAACCTCCAGGCTGTCCTGCATCACCACATTTTCCAGCACCACATCCAGGGTCTTTGTCAGTATCCGGCCTTTAATATAAACCGGCTTGCCGCTACCTCCCCTGATCTCCAGCAGATCGCGTCCCTGGTGTTGCGGTGTCCTGGTTACGGATAATAAATCGCTTGTATGACCACTGGTGGGCCAGTCCGGATCCCATGTTATTGTGTTCATCCCGGGCTGAAAAAAACCGATAAACGGGGGGATGTGCAGCACGATGCGGGATGGATTGGCCTGCCCTCCCCTGATGGCGGCGGGCCGAAAATCAAGGCTGCGCAATGAGCGGTCAAAAAAGGCGTTGGCTTTTTTGGGTACGCCATGATTTTTAGGCGTTCGCCATGTTACGGATTTGCCGGCAATGGTTGATTTTTCAACATCCGGGCTGATGGTCTTCGCCAACTCAGGTGCCATGGTCCGGCCGATGACGGGTGTGGTCACGGGGTTGCCCGGATGCAGGGCGGCCGTATTGTCTTCTTCCTTTTGTCCAAAATAGGCCGCAGGCAGTCGCGGCTGCCCGATGCGGACCGAAGATATGGTCTTGGACCACCCTTCACCAATAACGCACTCCACCCCCCCTAGGGCCTCGACAATTTCTTCAATGCACCGCAGCGTCCCTTTCTGCTTGTTCCAGCGGATGCTGTGCTGCACTTCTTGTCTGCGTCCGTCATCATCGGGGCATACAAGCTTTGCACCATATAGTTTGGCTGTATACGGCATTGTCCAGGACTGTGCGGTGGCCATGGCATCGGCCCCGCCCGGAAGAAAATCTTCATGCAGGGTATCCAGGGCGTGATTGATCCGGTCCAGAAGGCTGCCGCAGATGTCCAGATACTGGGCCAATGTCCCGTCGTCACGGTCCCGGTAATGGTCAGGCAGCGCATGGTAAAGCAGGTGCCCGAACCGGGAATAATTGGGTGGTTTGTTTGCTGCGTCACTCATAAACTGTACTCCATGGTGCGAATTTCCAGGTTGTTCCCCTGGCTGTCAATACAGGCGATCTCATTGAAGTTCACCGCAAATTCAGACTGTAAAAGGCGATGGTCTATTTTTACCTTGGCATGTGCGACCCCTTCCATGGCTTCAAGCCGTTTATAAAATCCGCCAATGCCTAAAGGTTGCCCTAGCCGGGTGTTTTTCAGACCGTAATCGGCCTCCAGAATTTTGCGGGCCGCATGTTTTACCCTGTCTGGATCAAAATGCGAATTGTCGATAAACAGGTCGACCTCGATTAACGGATTTCGCTGCACATATTCATCCAGGCGAACCACAATACCGGGAAGGGCCCGGCTTTCCAGAAAGAGGCGCAGCTCTTTTTTGATGTCCGGGTGCAGGGCGGTTCCGCCGGCCGGAACCACCACCACGTGAATCAACCTGGCCCGGGCGGATGTATATCCGCCTTCCCGGGCAACCGCCTGCCACACAGCGCTGTGCAGGGATGCCAGGTGGGTGAAATCATCCACGCCCACCGCGCGGTCCATGGCAAAAAGTTTGTCGGCAATATGGGTACGCAGGGAATCTTCAGGCTCACGGCTGTTCCCGCCGAATGCCGGGAACGGCTGCTGTACGGATTCAATGAGGGGGTGGGGGAGTGCCGGTTTTTCCAGGGTATGGGCATCACAGTTTCCTGTCAGCCCGTTGCCCCGGCGAAAGGAAATCTGAACGTTGTTCACACCCGGCGGAATCATTTTTCCCTTAATCCCGTCGCCGAAACAGATCAGCAGGGAACCGTCGGCCTGCAGTTTAGCCACATAGTGGCAATCCGCCGGCCCGGAATCTGTCAGATGTTCCACCTGCTGCCAGGTTTCGCCATGGATGATCACCTCAATATCCGCTGCAACACCCGTTGAAAAACTGCTGTCGGGGACGTATGAAATATCCGTCACATCAAGGGGGATGGTAAACCAGGGTATGCATTCATCGCCCGAGGAGAAAATTTTAGACGGGGCCTGCTTGCCGTGAAAGACTTTGGTGACATTACCGGCAAAGGATGTGGAAAAGTTAAGAAATGCTTCTCCGGTGGACAGTCCTGAAACCGTCAGGCTGAAACAGCCGGCCTCCCGGTCGATTTTTGATACCCTGGCCGTATGGACCGCCGAGGCGGTGTTCACAAGAAGGATCCGGTTTAACGATAATGCATCCAGAACACCGGGGTCGTGGGGCACAATGCCCGCCGGATCCAGCACCGTTTCATTGCGCTGCCGGTCATGGCAGCGCAGCTGTTTTTTAAAGGCGGTATAAAGTGTGGTCTGTGCCAGATAGTACAACCCCCCGCCCCAGGCCCGGGGAGATTCAATCAAGCCCTTTAATACCCCGTCAAAACGGCTGAGCTGATGAATTCGGCCCCAGCAGAGCTGATTTTTCCGGCGAATGACCCCATAGGCGTTGCTGACGATTTTATCTTCCGGGGTGCATTCAAATTGTTCAACCCCATTGGTATTGGTGAGCTGATCCAGAAACCTGTCCAGCTTCCAGGTCTGCACACGGGGCACGACCACGATCCGCTGGGGATTTAAAAAGTCGCCGGGCATATTTGCATGGGAAACCCGCACATAGGAATAGCCCTCGTTATATTTTTTAAGGGATTCTTTTCCCGGGGGCTGATAATCCACGCTGGTCACCCGGGCCCCCTGGACAAGCTGAAATTTTTTACCCTGCCCCAGCCACTTTATATCGGCCACGTCACTGCCGGCAAGCCACATCCAGTCCCCGGGAATCATCAGGGTGGAAATTTTGCCGGCCCGTTCCCAAATTCCGGAAATGGAAATCTCCAGGGCTTTGCTCACATAGGTCCTGGGGCTGTCAAAACTGCCCAGCCATTGCGGCCCGCCGGTGGCCGTATCGGCATCAACCACGACATTATGGCCGTCAACCTTGCGGACTTTGGCAAAGCGGGTGCGTGAGCCATCGGATATCACAACAATATCCCCCCGGACCAGATCCGGTTTTTCCTTGAGCATGAACGCCTGTTTCAGGCTTACCTGGCCGGATGCAGGACCTGTGAGCGGTGTGGCCACCTCGGGATTACAATAGATGATGGCCCGTCCTTTACGAATCCCTGTGCCCGCAGGCAGGGCCGGGTGAATGTTTAACACCGTGGTATCGCGTTTGGGCAAAACGGATTGGAGGATTGCGGCATGGCTTTGGCCGGTTTCTTCATCTGCAATCAAAATCGGCCTGGATGCCTTTAAATCTTCCAGGCGGCCTTCCAATTCTATTTTACTTCCTTTAAGAACCGCCGGATTGATATTATGGTCCTTGGCAAAAAATTGATTGAGGCAGGCATCCACACGCAGATCGGCGATGGTCTCAAACAGCAGGTCTTCATCGGTGCCGGGTTTTTGCTTGACCTGAAACCCGCGGCGGACCGTGCCTTTTTTATCCGCCTTGACCCTCAGCCCCAGGTAGGCTGCCGCAGATGCCGGTGGGGCGGGCAGATAATTGACCATGTCGGCCAGCTTGCGCAGGGACTCCCACCGGGCCGCAGTGGGGACGGTCATCTCGTTTGCAAAATCGTTGATATGCTCGGTGAGCACATGGCTGCTGCGCGCAAAACTGCGAAGTATCTGTGTCCCCCACTCCATGTCCGGGGTGCTGTAGAGCAAGGCCGCCTGGTCCGGGGCTTCTTCTTCACTTGATTCCGGTGTTTGTTGACCCAGGAGCCGTGTGCGGTATTGTGCCATCATTTCGGCAAAAAAGCCGGGGGCATTGCTATTGATATAAGAAAAGCGCGACAGTCCGGCGCGGTTCCAGCGTGTGATGGGTTTCATCCTTTGATTCCTCCCGAAAATGTGAGCGCAAGGGTTCCGACAGGTGCCATTCCCAGGGAATTACGGATCACGGCATATTCATCATTTTTAAGGGAAACAACGCCGCCGGCGGTCAGGTCCGGCCAGTTGCCCGTACGTTTTAACTGATCGGTCCGTACATTGCCCACGCCGTCAACGGACATGACCCACTCCATGATATCGCCGATGGTCACGTCCTCACCAAATCCCAGGCGGCCTGGTTCAAAAAAGCCGCCGGGTTCGTCATTCATGATCCGTTTGACTTCGTACATCACTTCCGAGCAGTAAAAATTAGGCTGAATGGTCACATGCAGCCTGATATCAATGCCCACTTCCCGGGCATCCATAAGGCGGACCTTTTGTCCTGCCATGCGGTACAGGTTGACATAGCGTTCAAGCATCATGCGCGCCGTTACGCCCTGACTCATGTCCGGCATCCAGTATATCCCGCTGCGCCGCTCGGAAAAATCAAGGGCCTTGTGAAATGTCCGAATGGACTGTTTTAAATCATTGCTGATGTGCCGCCCATCCAAAACCGTATCGAGCTTGAGCCCGCCGGAAAGGATAAACGCCATGGAGATCACCTGGGTTGACCCGTCCCAGGACAAAGAGACCAGGCACTGCTCGACCAGGGGATGGCGGGTAAGGCATTGGGTATAATCATCCGGGGTGACCATGCGCTCCTGGCTGATGATTCCCATGGGCGCGTATCGCCGGGCCAGGTTCATGGCATGGGGATTGTGGCGCCAGTAATCGGCCACATCCGTTACCCCGGGGTCCAGTCTGGTGTAAGGGTTGTATCCGATAAAGTCGGTAAACAATTTGATGCGGTCGGCATCACAGGCGGTTTCTAAAAAGGATTCGTTCATGATGCGGTCCGTTTTATCAGAAAGCATATCCAGCCCGAATCCCAGAATTTCCACGAGCACAGTTTCAAGATCCGAGACCGACCATTGGGTGCGCTGGGGAAATGCCCGTTTCAAGTCCGAAAGCATGGCAAACCGAAAGCTGTCCCAATCCCGCTGTTTCCAGTCAAAATCATCCGGACAGTCCGGCAGGTCGCCGGGCAGGTTTTCCACCCGGCGTTGGGCCGACCAGTGTCCGTTTTCATCCTGGACAAAATTCAGTTTTAACTTCGGTTCAACCGCCTGGGGGCTGTCACCTTGGGAAAAATCCCATTGTTTGGCAGCCGGATCTGCGGATGGCATGGTATCGGACCATTGGGCCGGGAAGGTGTGATTTTGCTGTAAATCAAGGGCCGCCAGGGTGTAGCTGATGTCAATGAACAGTTTTTCGTCTTCGGCAGTGACCTCAACTGAAATAGACTCTGGTGAGGCCTCGCCCTGGAGCAATTCCATAAGACCTGCCTGAATACGCTTCTGGGTAATCCGGCAAAGATAGGAATCTATGGGCTCGAATACCAGTTTTTTAGCCCCTGCGCCGTATTCCGGGCGAAGCACCCGTTCATTGGGGCCCGTAAACAGGAGCTGCTCGATCTGATCCCGGATATGTTCGGCACGGGACGCCACCTGCAATCCATCTGACCCAACGGCCAACGGAAATTTCAAGAATTCTTTATTTTGCCGGATTTTCATTTTCTTCCCCCTAGGTGCTTTTCACTTTAAAGGAGATGGTGGCGAACTCGCCCATGGGGATGGGCGGTCCCGATGGCCCCATGGATGTCGGATGGGTGTGCGCTGCATATATGCCCATAAAACTCTGCCCTTTGATCACCCCTTCTCCGCCGGCCCCGCCTAAATTGACAGCCATGGCATCCAGGGTAATTTCCCCAACCCCCTCTATTTTCACGGAACCGTCTTTTAAGGTGATTTCGGCCCCTGCGGTATTTTTAATGGTAATCCCCGACCCATCGATCTCAATGGCGTTACCCTGTCTGTCTTCACATGTAAGCCGTTGGTTTTCAGCATCAAGGGAGATGGTTTCCCCCCGGGCGTTTTCGATGGTTACATTGCCCCCGGCATTCATGTCAAACTGCTGACCGCCATAGTGCCTGAGCTGGATTGATTCACAGTCTCCCTCATCGCTGATAATGAATACAGAGCCTTTGGGGGTCTTTACCACACGGGCATCCGGCGGCGTTATCTGCGCCTCTTCGGGCAGGTCATCCTCCCGGCCGAAAAAGGTGCCCGTCCAGATGGGAAGGCTCGGGTCGCCAGCCTCAAATTCAACCCATACATGGGCATCGACTTCGGGAATGGTGATGGACCCCACATCGCTGATGCCGCCGTTGGCAAAACAGGGCAGGGCCCAGTCGCTCTCCTGGTCCCCGAGCACCGCCGGAATCAGAAGGCGCAGCCGCCCCTTGCCCTCGGGATCATCCCGGTCCACCACCGTGGCGCGGTACTTGCCGTATTTTTTTGAGGACAATTGTTGATATAGTCTTTCCAGCCGTTGGTCCATGTAATCTAATTCCCCTTAATTTCGCGCATTGCGCAAAAGGACAAAATTCTGCTCATAGCCCCGGGCGCTGATTTGATGGGTTACTTCATCCACGTAGTACCGGCCTGTATGGGTCCCACCGATCCCCTGGACCATGACGGTTTTGCCAGGGGTCAGCACGGCACCGTACGCCAGGCCGTCCAAGGTGCCCGTTGCCGTGATTTTCCAGGCATTTTTTTCCACCTTTGCCCTTGCTTCGGCCAGCCCCTGGGCCGCGGGCAACCCGTGCACCGGCACCTTCCACACAAAAGGTCCCAGTGCCACTGATGTTTGATCGCAGGGGGCCGTGCCCAGCCGTTCCTGTTCCGGCGTTAATACCTGGCGTTCATAGTCCCGGTCATGGTAAACATCGATCTGCACAGCATCGGGTTTGTACCCGTCATCCAGCAGCTTGAACGCCGGGCAATTGGTCTGTTCCCCATAGTAAATTAAAATGGGATTTTCGTTTTCAGCATCCAGGCGGGGGGGGCCAAAATAAAAATTATCCTCATAAAGCGCCAGTTCAAAGCCATTGGCCCGGGCCAGGCGGTTCATCAGGCGGACGTCGGTTTCATCCTGGTTGAGTCCGCAATGGCTGAGGCCGGTCTGGGCCTGGGCCGACAGTCCGTGCTCGGCAACAATTGCGTTGATCACATCCGCATCGGTGACCGGCTGATTGGCATCCCCCCATACCCGTGTTTTATGTTCCCGGTCCAGTAAAATGGTCTTATCCTGGCCGATGACCACCGCATGGGGGGTGTCTCCGCAAAATTCGATCTCTATCTGGACAATATAGCCTGAAAACAGCATGGTCTCCTCGCCGTCCAGAATGGCTGCAACGGTAAGCGTCTTCCATGGGCGCAGCAATTCAGAATCAACAACCTGCCAGTTGCCGTCATCCTCCGAACGGGTCGTGTTAAAGGTGATGCGGGCCATGGCCGGCCGGCTGCGGTGAATATTCACTTCGGCCCGGACCAGGGCATCGACCAGGTCGTCAATGGGCGCCCCGTCAATGGTGACAATGTAGTTGGGCGCTGCGGCATAGGCTTGGGATAATTCAGGCATGGTGCGGTTAACCCTTTAACTTGTTCGGGTCTATTCCCGGAATCACGATGGTTTGACCGGCATAGTCGCCCATACAGAAATCAGCTGCGGAACGGATGTCCGGATTGGCATCCAGGATGCGCCACCAGGCCGAGGGATCATTATAATAGTACGCTGCAATTTGATCCAGGCGCTGACCGCCGGCCACCGTATGCTCGAGCAGCCCGTCCACGGTCTTTATGGCGCGCGGGGGCAGACGCTTGTTTTCCGTATTGTCACAAAGTTTCTGATACCTGGAGGTTTTAAAAATCATTGGCAAACTCCCGTCAGATGGTGTTCAATATATGTGTTCCGGGGTCAAGATGATGTACGGCGATCATGGCCAGTTGTCGCACTTGCTCTGCCGCATAAAGGGGATGGGCTTCCAGGACCTTGAGCGTCAGGTCAACCTTTGCACGGTAGGGAATCAATACCGGAAGGAATGCCTCATTATTTATGCTGCAGCGGGTCAACTGGCAGGGAATGATACGCGTACCCCACACAAATAAAAGTGTCGGCAATTTTTTATGTGTGGACTGGCCGCTCTTTTTCAGGACGGTCAACAGTTTTGAAACCCCTTCGGATTTGGATGGCTGCAGGGTGGCCATGCGTTCAATGACATCAATCTGGGGCTGTACGCCCAATGCAGCGGCAATGCCGGTATCATCATTCATCCGGTCCGTTGCATCCAGCAAAAATTCCAGAGAAAACGTGATATCGTTGGAAACCATCCCCAGGCTGCCGGTTTGATCCGGATTTTTTTCCAAAGATTGTGTGGCCTTTGACGACGCTTTAGTGCTGCGGCTGAAGGTAATGTTTTGGGGGTTAAATTCAAATCCCAGCAGCATGGGCGGTTTAGCCGTCGAATATTCGATCAAAGCTCCCTTGGTCAGCATGTCAACCTCGTTTTTTCAGCGACTGTTCGATGCGAGACACTATCTGTTCGGCAATCGCGTTATCATTGGCCGCCCCCTTGATTTCGATCTCCCCAAGGGCCATGGTCTCCAGTTTTTCCAGATACTGCAGGTTCCGGTTATTAATCTGCAGACCTACGCTTTTTTCCTGCACGAGCCTGGCAATGTGATCTGCCCTTTGCCCAAGTTCAACCGGCAGTTCAATGACCAGGTCGTCAATGCGGATCATTGGATAAAATCCTTGAGTTCGCCCAGGCTGGATAAAACCACCTCTTTTCCCTCCTTGCACAGTTCCACGTACGCTGCCCGGGCCAGATGGCGGTTGCTGATCCGGGTATTGCCGCCTGCCGCACAACAGGCGGCATGCAGGATGATGTTGCGAATCTGGGCACCTGTTAACGACAGGGACTCACTGATCCGGGGCAGATCGACCTCTTCCGCCATGGGGGCGTTGGGCGGGATCAGCTTTTTCCATAGCGCAAGACGGGCATTGGCATCCGGGCGCACAAATTCCGCACTCATCTGAAAACGCCGGGCAAAGGCAGGATCCAGATGCCGCCGCAGGTTGGTGGTCAGGATGCACGGTCCCTGGTGGGTTTCCATCCGGCTCAGCAGGTGGCTGACCTCCATATTGGCATACCGGTCCCGGGCATCCCGGACCTCACCGCGCTTGCCGAACAGGCTGTCGGCTTCGTCAAACAGCAGTACGGCCCGGTGGCCGCCAGCCGCCTCGAAAAGGGCACTGAGATTTTTTTCGGTTTCACCGATGTATTTACTGACCAATAGCCCCAGATCAACCCGGAAACACGGATAATCAAGTGCGTTGGCGATGGCGGTTGCGGCAAAGGTTTTCCCGGTTCCCGAAGGTCCGCTGAACAGGGCCACCGGGCCCCCAAGCATGGATGCCCCCCACTGTTCCTGCACCCTTTGGCCATGGCGGACAAATTGGATAAACTCATCCAGGACCCTGCGGCAGCTTTTGCTGATCACCAGGTCGTCTATCGTTCCGGGGTGCTCAATATGGGTTGCCCCCGGGATTTGGGGAACCATCTTTGTGTGACCCTGGCTTTGCAAAAAAGAGACAAACCCGCTGGTGGGCGTTATGGGCGCATAAAAATCGTCTTTTTCCCGGCGTAGAATTCCGTGGGTGAAAAGCGCTGAATTGGGCTCCAGATGTTTTCGCAGTAGCGGGATTTCCCGGGCGTTTAAAAAGAGCAGTTCGGCGATTAAAGCGCCACAGGGGGCCGGGGCATTGATGCCGGTTTGGAGGGTGTGCATCAGCCAGCCCACCTGGGGGTGAAACTGGGGGGCTGCCGCAAACATGCAGATGTCCATGTCAATGTCTGACAGGCCGTGCTTTCGGGCAAATTGTCGCCATGTTGAAAGATTGCGAAGTTCGCCGACCTTTTGCTGATACCCGTTCAGCCGGGTTTTCATCTTGCCGTCGGGCAGCTTGCCCTTGCGTATCTCAACCAGACATCGGCTGATCATCTCCACCCGTTCCCACTCCTGGGCAAGCAACTGTGCAAAGGATGCATTGTTTTCAATGGCGCAGGATGGGTCAGCACATCTCATAGGATTATTCCGGTTTTACAATTTTAGTCGTTTCAGGTGTCTGATTGTCAATAATTCCCCGGGGATCGGTGTCATGCGGCGGCTTTGAATAATGGCGGACCTGAACCACACGGGTTTCCGGACCCTGGGGCGGTCCGGCCGGATCAATGGTGACCGGTACCAGGGCAAGCTCACACCCCACCGAAAGACGGTAGGTGGTATCGGGCTGGGCGGACCAGATTTTGTTCATGTGATCCTCGTCCACGTTTTTGAGCATGAGCTGAAGATTCGCATACACCTGGTCGCCCTGGCGGCGCAGGGTGATTGACGGATTTTCATGCATCACCCGCAGCACTTCTCCCATTAATCGCAACTCATTTTCGCCTGCCGAAATATTGGCTTCGGCATCGGCGACCCCAAAGGGTGTGATCAGGCAATGAAGCCGGACGGTGGGTGTATCCAGGGGATGAACATCTGCCGTATTCGGTGAAATCTGCGCATTGTACGCAAAAATGCTTAACTGCTGATCCGACCCGGTCAGCTCATCCTGGGTTTGTTTGGGCGCACCGATGTTGATGCGGCTTTCATCAAGCCCGTTGATGTGCTGTCCCAGAAGCCTGCGTAACGCCAGGACCGCCTCGGACAATCCCGAAGGGTTTAATGCCATTATGCGTCTCCCATAAAGTACCGGCTGGCCATTGTTTCAGCCCCAAAAACCGGGGGGGTAACCTGTGCCGGGGGCTCTGGGTCGGGCAGTTTCACCCGAACCGATACCCGGCCGATGGATACCGTCTGTGTCTGTTCCTTTTGGGTGTTCATTGCTTTTTTGGCCTGTGTACCGGGCTGTCCGGTAAAATCAGCCTGATATTCTTCCAATGCCCCGCGCACGCCCGCCGGAATATCAGGATGGTCCCATGCCGGTTGCATGGACCGGGTGTTGCCATTTTCCTTTTCAGGCGCGTTTTTTTCTGTCAAGACACCTTGATCAAACAGCATCTCGTCCGCGCTCATATCAGGTGGACTGCTCTGGTCCGCCTCTTTTTTGCTCTGTTGTGTCGGGGTCTTTGAGTGTTTATTTTTCTTTGTTTGATCGTCAGTCAATGAAATATCAGCAACAGGGCCGGCACGGTTCCCCCTTGGCAAACCTGTCTCCTCACCAGCGTCCAACTCAATTTGTTCATTTTCACTTTCCGTTTTCTGTGCCTTATAAGATTGCATCTCACTGATTTGAATCGCATTCTTCACAATGCGGGGATCACTTTCCAAATCATTGGAATGCGACAGACCGTTTTGCAAATCCTGGGTATTCAAGGTGACACCAGGGTCACTATTATCAGCTAATACGCTGCTTACATAACTGTTTCCAACGTAATCATTACTCATTCCCGCATTACTATCGTCTTCCTGTCCTAGATCTAAAACGGGTTTCGCATCACCATCTCTTACGGTTGAAAGGTCACGCGTCCTGTCGACAATCCGCTTGGAATGTCTGACCCTGTGCTGATCGGCCGGCGGCTCTGCCCCATCTGCCATAATGGCCTCATCATCTGATAAGACCGGCAAACGGGGGCCTGGGCCGTAGGCCCAAACTCGTTGTCTGCTTCGTTTAATACATCGTTGAAAAAGACCCATGGGTCACGCCTCCATCCCTTGGGCCGCATGGATCATTTTTAAATACTGCTTTCTGCGCTGCCGCGGCAGGGCCGTAATGGCCTCCTGGCTCCAGTGATAATGCATGGCAATCTGGTGAATGTCCTGCAAAATGGACTCCTCTTCAAGCAATCCGGCAATGAAATCCAATGTCAGTTTTACATCTGTTTGGCAATAGGGACATTGACTCATCACCTCTTCGGCAATGGCCGGGGAGCCGTCTTCCAACTGTTGCTCAATCTGGTAAAGTTCATCCCCGGTGAGCGGTTGCAACGGTTTTTTATCTCCCCAGTCCACGGCATATTCGATCAAAGCTGCCAATGCCGCTCCCTGATCCTCAATGGTGGAGAGCATTTGTTCGGCTTCTCCGGTCAACACCCGCAGTCCGATGGTCTGATTCCTCACCTTGCCCTGGAATACCGGATAATCTCCCGGGGCGTCTACAATGGGAAGCTGTGAATAGGTGATGGGCACATCAAAACGCTGTCCGCATGACGGGCACCCCGGCTGCATCCATACGGTATCTTTATCGAGCATGACCAAAAGCGTTTTTAACAACACCTGCCGGTCCGCCACGCAGAGGGCTTGGGCCGCATGGGCGGTAAAGGGCACGGTGCCCACGGAGGCCACGGCAGCAGACAGGATGCGGGTGACAAAGGCCGGATACAATTCATTGGTTTCCCGGGCCTCGGCAATGGCCAGTTCAACGGCTCCGGTAAGGCGCCGAAAAGAGGCCGTTCGGTGGCGGATGCCGTCAACCACCAATCCCCCCGGCAGCCGGACGCTTTGCATGGGTTAGCTCTCTGTGGGTTCCGTCACCGAGGTGTCGCGTTCCCAGCCTTCGTGTTCCAGTTTGATGGTCTGTATACCCACGGTATTGGTATTGCCTGCATCAAAATCAGGAAGGGCCTGGTATTCGGAGACCCAGGCACGATAGATGACATAGGAGATTGCAATCTGGCCTTGCAGGTTCAGCACGTTGATCACAATGTCCTTCCTGAAATTTTTCAGGGACATGGCGGCATCGCCCTTAAAATTATTCACGGCGTTGGCCCAGTTTTCAAACACGGGGTCATGGGTGAGTCCCTGTTCCAGGGTAATGCCGTCATATTTGGTGCCCCCGGGCAATTTGCGCTCATGGCTCTGGTCTCCGGCACTGCGCCAGGAGACGGCTTCGGTCGTTTTTTTCAGGGCGCTCATCTTTCGCAAGCCGGCAACGGGTTTGCCGTCGATAACCACCTGGAATTTAAATGTTCGGTATGGATCATGCCGATGTGCATTCACGGTAAATAACGGAGCTGCCATTTTTTATACCCTTTTTATATGAAAGTCTCAGTAAGCCACTGAGATCTTTCAATCTTCGTTGTGGGCCGAACCGCGGTCAAAGACCAAGGGCGGCCAGTGGCCGTTATATATGAGTTTAACCACGGAAATCACGGAAAGACACCGAACGTGGAGTTCTGTGGTTAAGATATTTTTCATCGTTTGTTTTGTCCGTTGGGTTATAGGTGTTAAAGCTGACTTACTTTTTGCTGGATTTTAATGATCACGAATTCTGCCGGCTTAAGCGGGGCAAATCCCACTTCAATGATCACTTTGCCTTCATCAATCTCAGCCTGGGTCATGGTGACATCCAGTCCACACTGGACAAAGTAGGCCTGATCCGCCGTGCTGCCCTGGAATGCACCGGCGCGCCATAACCCGTTGAGGTAAGAGGAGATATTGAGTTTCAGTGCCTGCCACAGGTTCTGGCTGTTGGGTTCGAAAACCGCCCATTGAATCCCTTCCTGGAGGCTCTCTTCCACCATTATAAAGGTCCGGCGCACAGGAATATAACGCCATTCCGGATTACTTGCCGATGCCAGGGTGCGTGCCCCCCATACCACCGGTGTCCCGCCTGCCTTGCGCAGCACATTGATGCCTTTGGGGTTCAGATTCGCCTGCTGGGCATTGTTCACATCGAATTCAAAACTGTTGACGCCTGTTAAACCGGTTTCCAGTCCGGCCGGGGCTTTCCAGACGCCCCGCCGCTGATCGGTCTTGCTCCACATGCCGGCGGCAAACGCAGAGGGTGCCACGCTTACTGCTGTACTGATCTTCACCCATGGGTAGTAGAGGACTGCATAGGAGCTATTGATGGGGATGGCGGAATCGGCACCCAGCTCAGTGCCCGAAGGTGGATCAATGAAAATCATTCGATCCATTAATTTTTCACACTGGGCAATGGCTGCGGCATAGACTGGATTGCTGGTCAGTGTGCTGCTCAATGCCACTTCCGGGAGCATCAACATGGTTACAATGTCAATATTTTCCAGCAAATCGAGGCAATCGGTGAATTTCTTGGTTTTCGGCGATTCGGAATCTCCGGCAGGTATCGCATCGCTCAGGGCATCCGCCCCGCCGGAAACCGTCAGGCGTGCCGTGGTATCTGCCGCATCATCCGGCAGGGATGAAATCACCTCACCCAGGTCATTGGTTAACAGGGTGGCGGTAAGGTTTTCTGCTGCCAGAATTTGATTCAGTGATGCCGTAAACCCCAAAATACCGGCTGTATCTTCTACCGGGGCGGCTTCGTTAGTGCCCACCTTAACCATAACCTGGTCAGGGCCGCCGCCTTCGGGGGTGTCTGTATAAAAAATCACCGTCACAGCAGCGGTTTCCCTGCCAAAGTCTGCCGCGTCGATCTTTAAAAGATCTTTTTCGCCGTTATTTAATACCGCCGAAGCCTTTTTCACCACATTGGCACTGACAACATAAGCGCTGCCCCCGCCATTGTTATAAAAGGCCTGGACGTAGTTTCCGACCACATCGTCACTTTCGGTCACCGGCCCGAAAGCGTTTTCATAATCCTTGAAGCTGGAAATAAAGATGGGCTTTTCTGCTGTTCCGCCATACGTATTTCCGACAATTCCGGCTATTGCGGTAGAGACACTGCTGATTGGCTTGGAACCAGAGGAAACCTCCTCGACATATACTCCCGGGCATTGATAACTCGGCATCCTGTCCTCCTTTGTTTTTTGAGCCCAATTATTGTGACACCAGTTCAGTTCCGGGGAAATATCGTTATTTCCCCGTTTTTATGTCCATAAAACCGTTTAAATGTAAACGCATCAGAATCAACAATACGCGAGTGGAGAGGTAGTACTTAAATACTAATGAAGTTCTTAAAAGACTTATATACGTTTGGTTAAAATGTCAATGATTAACCCATCATCCGGTTGATGACAATTCTGTGGGCCTTTCCAAATTCCATGATCTCCTCGGGTTTGAACTCTCCGGCGGTGTAGGTTTTTAAAAAAGCAGGAACCGACAGCATATATAAAATGTAGGAAAGGTGGCCGGAATAGCCGGTGTTGTCAAGCTTTTGAAGGGCTGCGATGGTTTTATCCGCCCGTTCCATCACCTGGCGGCTCACCGCCGGCAGTGCATCCTGGCTACAGACATGGGCCGAGTAAATTCTCCGGCAGGAAAAGGGCCGGTCCTCGTAGATCATGCAGGCATTATTTTTCATGAGAAACGGACAGGGAACCGCTTTGCCTGCTTCCCGCAGCTTTATTTCTTTTCTAAATGCCTTGGTCAGGGTTTTCTGCCTGCTTTTGGGCATTTTTTCCATGGCCTCCCGGATTGCCATTCCCTCCAGGGTGGTAATGTCGATGCTGCCGGCTTGACTGCAGCAGAAACTGCAGCCCCGGGTGCAGGCACAGCCTCTGACCTGTTCGCGTGTATCGGCATCAAAGGCTGTGTATATCTCTTTTAGCTGACCTCTTTTTTCTTTCATATTTCTCCGGTTCGTTAATAAGCGTCAAAATCAGCGCATTATCCTCTTTTTGCCACCCCCGTGCAAGGGGGCGGCATGCAAGTTTACCGGCTGACGTCAACGGTTTATGTAAGAGTCCGGGTAAGTTACTAAGATCTTTCAATCTTTGTTGCGGGCGGGTCTTGGCGTTGATAGGCCTGGTCGGCCCATGGCCGTTTGCCAAAAGATTTGAGGTCCTTGACATGATTCGTTTAGGGCTGTTAAAAAATTATTTTAATTTTATATATTTACTCTGCTTTAGTATAAGATAATACGATCCTGTATTCGACAACGACAACGACAACCAGATCAATTTACCGGGCTGGGCCTGGGTGCTGGAAGACCAGGCCGGCCCATGGCCGGTAACGGAAAGGAGGCTATTAAAACAAGGGCGACAGATGAAATGAGATATTCTGCATATCGTTTGATTGTTAAGCTCGGGGAATTGATCGGCTGTTAAACAATATTTTCTGATAAACAGATCACAGTCCGGTTTTTGCAGGATATGTCCAAACAAAGAAAAGGGGGAGGTAAATCATGAAGGCAAAACGGGTTGCAACATTTTTATCAGGCTTACTGCTCCTGTGCTGGGCGATGACGGCCCAGGCAGTCACCTATACGGTGGACGATGATTCCGGAGCGGATTTTTCAAGTATCCAAACAGCCATCGACAAGGCTTTCGTCAATGGCGGCGGTACGGTTCTGGTGGCGGCGGGAACCTATTATGAAAATTTAACATTGAAAAGCAATGTGCATGTGCGGGGTGCGGGTCTTTCCACAACCACCGTCAATGGAAACCGAAGTGGTCATGTGGTGACGGCAACGGGTGTGGAAAATGTCGTATTTGATGGATTTGCCGTTGTGGACAGCCGTTTGTCCAGCCAAGGTGCCGGCATCTATATCTCAGGCGGTAACCTCGTGGTCAGTAACAACCTGGTCACCAACAACTTGTGTGGCATTTCCATTGGCGGCGGATCATCTGCAATTATCAGAAACAACATCATCACACTTAACGGCATAAACGGCGGCTTTTTGGATTATGGAATCATTGTCAACAATGCCACGCCGCTGATTTCCAACAATATTATTTCCAAAACCAGGGGGGCCGCAATCTACGTGGCATGGAACGGGTCTTCGGATACCCGGATCATCAACAACACGATTGTAGATAATGATCATGACGGTATCTGGTGCTACAAATCCGGTCCCACCATAAAAAACAATATTGTTGCGGGCAATGCATATGGTATTGCAGCGTCTCACCATGAAGCGTCAGAGACTCAGCCCAGAATATCCTACAACGATGTCTGGGAAAATTCAGAAAATTACAATTCCCAGTCCGGCGGGGTGGCTGAACCCGGCACCGGCGATATCAGCCTCGATCCTATGCTGATTGAGCCTGCATCCAATTTTGCCCGGGCGTATTACCTAAATGAAGAATCTCCATGTATTGATGCGGGCGACCCCAATCCCATATATAACGACATAGACGGCAGCCGGGCCGACATAG
The DNA here is from genome assembly GCF_963666675.1 of uncultured Desulfobacter sp. Taxonomy (NCBI): domain Bacteria; kingdom Pseudomonadati; phylum Thermodesulfobacteriota; class Desulfobacteria; order Desulfobacterales; family Desulfobacteraceae; genus Desulfobacter; species uncultured Desulfobacter sp. Next base: position 6,075,241 of record NZ_OY762929.1, read on the forward strand.
GGGCGTACGGCGGTTTGGACGGCCTGCCCACCCCGGGATTTACCGGTGTCCGGAGCGGCTTTGTCTTTACGACCGTGGGCAAGGTTCCGGTTTCGGAAATTACCCAGACAAATTCAGATCAAAGGGGCCTTGCCAATGTGTCGTCCCAAGCGGCTTCGGATTTACACATTTATCCCCATGCCGATGCGCCCTTTGGAGGAAAACTTTGGATCAGCGGTTTGTTCGGCCCCCTGGATGACAATGTCCGGTATTACCAGATAAAAGTGTGGAAAATCCCATCTACATTTCCGGCCATCATGCTGTATCAACCCCTTGAAGATCCGTTAACCAAGGTCATGTATACCATCAATACCGATGGGTCGGTTACTCCCTCCCGGGAGACCATCGGTCCGGTGACCAACTACAAGGGCATCAAAGGGTTGTATAAACGGACAGATAGATTGTCCGGCAGCGGATACTGGGCCCATCAGGATCTCAAGATCGTATGGAATACGAACTGGTTCGCCAATGGATTGTATAAGGTGGCCTTTACAGCCTATGACAGTACATTGAATGTTGTCCCGCTCGATCATAATGATCTGTCCGATTTTTATATCATGATTGACAATTCTGCTGTGGAGGCAACCATTAACAGTGTTAAATATGATGACGGCACAATCGTCAAAGAGTGCGGCATCATAACCCTTGGCAGCGATATTGAAAACCTGCAGTTTGACGTAACCGCATGGCACCCGAACGGATATCTTAAGAACTATGTTTTGTCCGTACTGTATGGAAAAAATAAAAATGCCGGGTATGTTGACCTGGATCAGTATGCGGGCTCCAATGACGCGACTCCCCCGGTCTGGCACGGAATTAAAGAGACCCTGGATTCCTGGCCGGCCATGAAAAGGGGCGTTCTGGACCCGTGGCGGGATCCGGGATGCGGCTACCAGTTCCATCTGAAAGCCTGGGCCCGCACCACGGACGGATTTACCCATATTCGATCTGCATCCTTCAACGATCACTACTACATCCAGCTTAATCCGGAAAACAGCTGCCGGGCTGACCTGGACGGAGACGGTAAGGTGGACGGCGAGGATTTGTCGATTATGGCCGATGAATTTGGAGCAACCGACTGCCGATAGAACAGTCATGGGCTGAAACTTGAGATATCACGCTGTAAGCGTGGGCATGATATCGCAGTTGCATATGGGCAGGGGGAAAACTTTTATGATTAAGGTTTCTCTCTGCCCTTTTCAGATCGAAGCAATTCAGGTGGCCTGTTGATACTTTTTTATACTTGCAGCCATTTATACATAACCAGCGCATCTACATACCCTTTAGAGGGATGATTAAACGCTTTGGGCAGGCGACCTACCGTTTCAAATCCAAGCTTATTCCAAAGGCGAACGGCACCTTCATTGCTGGACGCCACAAAATTAAACTGCATGGCTTTATAACCCAGTTCTTTTGCAATTTGCTGTGAGTGTTCACACATGAACGTGGCTATACCTTTACCCCTTGCTGCCGACGAAACCATATACCCACAATTACATACATGACTGCCCGGCCCGGCTTGATTGGTTTTTATATAATATGTGCCTAATTTTTTGTTGCCTTCTTCGAATATGAAGGTCTTGCGGGGAGCGTCCAGCCATATTTTTTCTCCCTGCTCTTTTGTTGTATCGGGTTGATAAGCATATGTTTCACCGGCTTTAACTATTTCATTGAAAATAGGCCAGATCGCCTCCCAATCTTTTTTTGTCGCTTCTCTTATTTTCATAATATTTTTCTCAATCCTCTGTTTGACATGAATGTGGATCTGTTTTTTTCAGTGCTGCCGCGATGTCATCCGCTGTCAGCCCCTCCTGGGGCCAGCGCCGGGATCCGCATGCATTTAAATACCCATGGGCAATGTCCCTGCCCAGCCACTCAATGGCCCATTGGGGATCGTGGAATTTTTTTTGGGGTTTGCCATATCCTGTTGTAAGGTTTTTTTTGATGAGTGCCCGGTAAAGGGCTTTGGCCGGATAGACAGGGGATAGTCCGTTTTTAATCCGGTTTTCATTGATCCGCTGGGGAATGGCAAGTCCTGCGGGGTCCAGATCGCCAAAATAGTGTATACCCCTCGCTTTGGTCTGGATTTCAATATCGGCCAGGCTGTCCAGGGACTGGATGGGGGTGGATCTTGTGGCCTTGAACCCTTTTCCGAACACCACAGCGGCAAAAAAGCCGCCGCCCAGGGGATGGGCGGCCCGGTTGGCCGCTGCGCAGCTCCAGTAGGTGGCGCTGTTTTCCACCACCAGCAGGGGCAGATGAACCGATTTTTTACGCGCCACTGACAACACCTCATAGGGCAAGGGTTCGGGGCAGTAAAAACAGTCCAGGTCCGCCAGGGTGATCCGGCCCGAAAAAAGTCCCGTATGAACATAGCCGTCCAATGCTTTTTCATTGCCAAGGATCTGCAACGCCCTCTCTCGGTGGGGCAGAAAGGGTGGATTATTTTTGCGGTTTAAAAGATAGTGGTTCACGGCCCGGGCAAGGGTCAACTGTTTTTCCGTGGTCAGGGTATGGGCAAATGCCGCCATTCGGTTGGGTTCCCAGGGACTTTGCTCCCTGATCCGGGCAAGGGTTTTCTTTTTCGTACGTGTAACACGATCTTCATCGGCCCGGACCAGGGTAACATACCTGGGCAGAATCCCGAATTTCTGCCAACCCGTTCCTTTTTTGGCCGGCAACCGGATTTCGCCTTTGGCGTCAAGTTCTTCCAGCGCGCGAAGTAACTGTTCCTCTTTAGAGATATCCATGGTGCCGGAAATGGCAGAGGTAATTTCCTCAATTGGGATTTTGCGGCGGATCACCCCGGCAAACAAGCCTTCCAGGGCTGTCACCATCCCTTCAACATTTATCTCATTACCGGAAAGCGCCATTAAATTTTCTGATACCGACCGATCTCATCTATAAAGTTAGGCGTAAAAATACCTGAATCCATTTTTTCAGCAATTTCATCAAGCCCCCAGAAGCGCCCCGTTTCAATTTCATCGGGATTTATTTTAATCTCCCCGTCCCACAAACAATGGTAACTGGATATATATTCCGATTCATAGTCATTGAGTAACCGGTATTTATAAAGGTATTTCAGGTGTGCCCCTGTGATGCCAAGCTCCTCTTCCAGTTCCCGGACTGCCGCACCCTGGTATGATTCACCCTTGTCCACATGGCCACCCACCGAGGTGTCCCACTTTCCGGGCTGGACATCTTTATTTATATCTCTTTTTTGCAGATACAATTCATTTTGGCTGTTAAACACCAGAATATGGACCACCCTGTGAATCAAACCTGGATTGCCATGGACCTGATCACGGCTTGCCTGGCCGATAATCCGGTCATCTTCATCAACGATATCAAAAATTTCTTTGGTCATACATCTTCCTCAAATATAAACAGCCACGGGCTGACTTGACATATCAGTACCGAGGCACAGCCCACAAGGAAATAAGAAAGTAATTCAGTAGCTTATAAATACTTTCATATAAAACATATGAAAGGTCTCACTTTCGCGGGAGGTGCCAGCAGGTTTACCGGATATGATTTATGAAATATTGGGGTTTAAGGTCCACCGGATAAACCAGCCCGATTCATCCCGGTCAAGGCAGACAATCCCTGAATTTTGAAATTTGAGCACCTTGGGTGCCTCCCGGCCGGTGGTCAGGTAAGAGACCAGTTTTTCCATATAAGGCAAGTGGCCGACTACCATATGGTTGGCATCCGGATCAAGCCGGTTGCCAAGAATTGTTACATCATCCATGGGGGAGATATCTCCCATCTGCTCAATGCCGGGACCGGGACATAGGTGTTCCGCCATGATCCGGGCGGTCTGTTCCGCGCGTTTTTTCCCGGAGTGAAAAATTTTGGAGATGTTAACGCTGTAACCGGCAGCCACTTCAGCTATTTTTAAGGTCTCCCCACGCCCCTTTTCAGACAAGCCCTTTTCAGGGTCTTCTGTTTTTGGCAGGCTTAGCCCGTGCTGTACAAGAAATACCGACATGCAGTCTCCTTTCATATTTTTTCATTACGCCATAGTAGTTAAGTAATTCCTGTGCGTCAACGCCAGGTCCCAACAAAAATCACCCTTCCACATGGATTTGAACGGTTTCCAGTTTTTCAAAGCGGCGGCCGTCGATGGAAAGCTGTGATCCTGCCTTTTGAATGACAATCCTGTGGGCGAATAACTCAATGGAGCCGGTATCGTTGATACCGGTCAAATAGATGCACTGGACCCCTAACGCCTTTGCCACCTTAAGCTGGGCATCCAGAAAGTCGGGCCGGTTGCACACCCCCAACGGGTTGTCCAGGATCAAAAATCCAGGCATGGGCCGGGCACCGCTTTTAAAGCGGCGGCTTCGCATGTACACCAGAAGGGCATAGAGCAGCACTGCCGTGGTCAGCGCTTCGCCGCCGGAGCCGAGATCCTTGCCCACGGCTTCATAGTTTCTGGCGGTGTCATCGCATTTGAGCAGCCGGATGTTAAAACGTTTTTTGGCTTCCACGGCCAAAAGGCGATAGAGCAGGTCCCCACCCAGGCAGTTTCCTTGGGCCGGATTGACCTGGGGGCACAGCCCTTTTTGGATGCACTCTTCCATCCAGTTTTCCAGACTCTCTTTATAAGCCCGGTCAAACCGGCTGAAATTCAGTTTTGCCGTCGCCCTTAAAATGGGTTTGCCCCCGTATATAAACACCTGTTCCGGGATGGAAACCTGGGTGGCGGCGGTCAGTTTCTGGTGGCAGTCCTTGGCATGTTCCAAAAGCTGGCTGACATGGGTATCCATCAAGGTTTTTGACCGGGACAGATCTCCCTCCAGGGTGGCGGCGGTCTTGGTGCAGTTGTTGATCAGATCGCTACAGGATAATGCCATGCTGTCGGCATCGTGCTCTTTGAGGGCGGCTGCCAGGGCCGGAACAATGCCTTCAACCTCGGAATCCCGGATATGGGCATCAAGCTCCCTGTATCTTGCATCCCGTTTTTTTACCAGGTCCTGGGTCTTTTGGTCCTGTTTTTTTCTTTCAGATTGGAGCTGTTTGACCCTGTTTTCCATCTCCGTGCAGTGGGCTATCCGGTTCTGGGAATGCAGAAGATCAGGCCAGTCCGGGTCAAGGTCCGAGGGTTTCGTCTCCGGGGGATCTCCTGCCCGGGCGGCAAGGGTCGTCAGGGTATTGAACCAGGTATTGACCGAGGCCAGCTCCTCCCGGGCCCGACTGATCTGTTGGAATATTGTTTCCAGGCGGTTTTTCAGATCCTGCTTTTCGGATTCCAGGTCCAGGATCACGGTATTTTCCAGATCTTGTAGAGAAAATTCCTGGAGTTTGTCCGCTGTCAGTCTGGATACGATCTGTTTTTTTTCAAACTGTTCAAGCGCTTTACGCTCTTTTTGCCTCTCTTTTTCCAATACCTCAGCCTGGGCTTCGGCCCGCGATTGTTTTTTTGAATCTTTTTTTATTTGAACGGTCAAAAGATCCCGTTTGGCCTGACGTTCCATGACCGTTTTGGCTGCCCAGTCCCGGGCCTGGGCAGCATCAAAGGCGTGGGTGGATTGAAACCGGGTTAACTTTCCTTTAAGGTCCGACAGATCCAGGCCAAGCTCCTCTACCTCCCGTTCAAGGGCTGCCACCCCAAGTTCCGTGCTTCGCTGTTGCAAATTGGCCTGGGCCTGGAAATAGAGTGACTTGATGTCCTGGGGAGACATCTCCTGGGTATGGCGATCCGTGTCCGTATCTTTTTCATCCGTGTCCAGGGGATGGGGAATTTCTGAGGCCAGTTCCTCCAGCCGGTCCCGGTCTTTTTCCAGTCCCGGAATTATGTTCGCCGCGGATATGGCGGCCTGTTCCAGGTCAGATGCCTGGGATTCAAGGGATATGATGTTAAGGTCCAGTTTTTTTAAAAGCTGTCTGTTTTGTTCGATCTGCTGCTGCCAGGACCTCCATTCACCGTATTGGGCCAGCCATTGCCGGGCATGCTTGAGGGTCTCCTCCAACCGGGCCTTGTCCGAGGTCAATTCCTCAATCCGATCATCGCACCGGGTGATCCGGGTCTTGATATCCGTTATCCGGTCCAGGGCAGCGGCTATCTCCCGGCAGGTTTTTTCATGGGCCTTGTTTGCCAGATCCAGATCCAGGTCCAGCCGTTGGATCGTGGCGGGATCGGGAAACGCTTCCCTGAAAGCCTTTAATTCGTTCAGGGATTGTTCCATGGCATTACAGGTGAGTAAAAGATCCCGGATCAAGGCCTCTTTGTCCTCTTTTTCGACGGATAGTTCCTGTTTCAGGGTTTGGGCACCCGAAAGGGTATAGATGGACGGATCTTTAGGAAGGATGCGCTTGTGGGCAATTTCATCAACTGTGCTGATGTCGGTAACCGGCAAAGAGATCACCACCGGCCGCCGCAGCCAGGCAGGCGGCTCAAGTGCCAGAATGTCGTCCATCACTTGGGCGCTTGCCGCCATGATGCCGGTGAACCGGGCCGGATCACGGTGGATGAATTGGGCTGTGGCCTCGGCGTCCATCTCCAGGGAGGCCAGATATTCGGGAAAGGCCCGGATCTGGGTGGGGCTGATACCCGCATCCCGGTAATGCCGGATCAGGCGGCGGGTCTGGTCATCCACAGCCAGGGTGCGCAACTCATCCAGGCTCTTGAGTTCATTGGTCAGGCTGCGCGCCTCTTTTTCCATGCGCCTGAGCTCATCGGTTTTGCGCGAAATCGTATCGGACAAGGCAGATACATGGGCGGCATTGGTGGGGTCAAAGTTGTCGGCACCGGCTGCGGTGCGGATGTGGGGATCTGAAATCAGGCGTTCCCGCCATGTTTTCTCCCGGGCTTTGCAGGCCAGGGCGTCATCAATAGTACTTTGATCCCGGACCTTTTGAATGGAAAGTGCCTCCCGGTTTTGGTTTTCCCGGGAAAGGTTCTCGTCAAGAATTTTTCGTTTTCCCCGGGTCTGGGAAAGATCCTTGCCGGTTCGATTTAAGTCTTGTTCAAGGCGGTTTGAATACTCCTCAGGTGCTTCAAGAAAATGGGGGGCAATGGCGTTACCGGCTTCCAAGCCCATCTCCAGACGGGCTTGCAGCCGGTTTGTCTCATTGTTCAGCCGGATATGTTTTTCTTGGGTTTCCTTGAGTTCCCTGCGGCAATCCTCCTGCCTTTTCTTTGCCTCGGCTGCTTCAGCGTTTGATTTTTCAATCTGATCTATGGTTTGCTGCCTGCGTTGTTCGATGGCGGCATGGAAAGTCCGGGCATGCTGGTCTGCTTTTTCACGAAGGGGCGTCAACTCAGAGCCCGAAGCCGTCAGCGCCTCTTGCTTATCCTGGAGCCTGCCGGTGATCAGATTGATCCGGGCCTGGAGATCTGCGGCATCCAGGGCATGGCCCAGGGCTTCTGCGGCCTTGATGGCACGGCCCAGGCCGGCAGCATGTTTCAAACGTTCCTTTTGGGCCAGATCCAGGGCAAAACCCCGGGCCGCCGCCAGGTCCGCCCGGGTTCCGTCCAGGTCGGTTTTAGCCTTGGCTTCATCTTCCTGGGCCTGTGTCAGTCGCTTTTGGGCACGCTGTTGCTCTGTCCCGGCCTTTGGCAGGGCCCGGGAGACCAAGAACGCCGCTTGCTCAAGTTCACGGTCGCACCTTTGTTGTTTTTCTCTGGCCCCAAGGTACTCGGCGGCAATGGGCTGAAAATCCTCCAGCCGGGTTTTCAGGGATAAGACGGCAGCCAGCTTCTTTTTCTTCCAGGGCAGCCTGCTCATCTTGTCCATGTTGGCCAAGGTGGCGTCACGAAGTTGTTTGGCAAAATCCATGTCCGTAACGCATCCCAGGAAAAAGGAGAGAAAATCGGCCTCACACCGGAATCGGAACGCGTCTTTAATGCCCCCTTCGCTTCTGGCAAAATCAATCTGCCGGTCCACCAGCCACGGATCCAGACCAATCTTCTCCAGGCGCTCCCCCCAATCTTTTTGAACATCGGTGATCACTACCTGGTTGTCCGGATCATTTAAAAAATTCCGGACGGCGGTTAAGGGTTTTGACTGCTCTAAAAGTTTAGGCCAGCTTTGTTGCATGCGATCAAAAAATTCCGGGGCATTGGCCTGGAAATAGTAACGCACCAGGGGTTTTGAGGTTTCCTTGTAACTGTAAAGCACCTGGCCGATAATCAGGCGTTCTTCGGATTTGTCTTCAAAGAGGTTCTCTTCGGCAGGCACGGCCATTTCGATGAGAATCATCGCAGGTCGGCCAGGCACCAGATATTGGGAAAGGGTTTTGTCTCCACCGGATTGCAGGTGCTGGACAAACCGTTTCTGTTCCGGGCAAAAGGTGTTGAGCAAAAAGGAGATCAAGGTGGTTTTACAGGTGCCGTTCACCGCAAAGATTACCCCGTGGTCCGATGAAACATCCGGGTCAAAAGAGAGGCTGTCGTGCTCGGCTATGGGAAAATTGCCCTGCTGGAGAATGTTTCCCCCGGCACAGATTTCCCCGGCAAATATCCGGGTGATTCTAAACATGGTCGTCCTCCTGGGTATCGCTCTTTTCTTTGCCCCGGTTGACAATGTCCCTGAAGGCCTGGAAGGTGTAGAGCATGCCTTCGCGCACCGCCGCCTGGTAGGTCGGTGTGGGGCGGTACTCCACGACTCCGTCATGCTCTTCAAAGGCCAGGATATACCGGGTTTCTCTCATGTGCCGCATTACTTGTTCAATGAGTTCCCGCCAGGAATTTCCTGCCGCCCCGCTGGTCTGGCGGATGTCGGGATTGTCTTCGGGCATCTCCCGGATGCGTTGGGCCAGGGTGATGATCTGGGGATGAAGGCGGTTTGCATCTGTATCGTCCGTGCAGGCGTCATTGTCCGGTTCCGGACATAATTTGGCAAAGCGGCGCAGGATTTCAAAAATATCGGCCTGGGTGACGGCGCCCAAATCCTCCACGGGAAGCTCCAGGTCCTGCTCCTGGGGGAAAAAGGTTGTGGCCACGGCGGCATGGACGCAAAGGATATCGGCTGCCCTGAAATCCCCCCGGCCCAGAAGCTTGCCGTAGTCGGTGACCGTCATGGAAAAAAGGCTTTCCGCGCCAAGTGATGAGAGGCGAAACCCTTCATCTTCCAGGGCCAGAATGGTAAGGTCCATGGCCTTCAGTGCCTGGGCCACCGCCTGTTGGAATCCGGCATCGGCCTGGTATCTCTGGATCAGGTTGCCCAACTCCTGCTGGTGGCGGATCACCAGGGATTTGCGGCCGTGGCTGTGGGCCAGGCTTAAGTATACAAGTCGGTTGACCTGGTAAAGGGTGTCAAGGTCCATGGGTTATCCTTTTTTCTGGTGGGAACGGGGCTTGGGTGGTGGCGATTCAAGTGTCAGCTCATGTCCCCGGTAATTGCGTTTGTCCGGCAGGGCCAGGTTGAAAATGAGTTCCGGGTGCCGGCGGCTTGCCGTTACCTGGTATTTATCCGCATAAAAGGGATCCACCAGACAGTGAAATACGGCCATGGCCAATGCCACGGGCATCAAAGGGGAGTATTGTTCATGGCAGGCGGCTTGTAAAAGCGTACTTAATGTGACCTCTTCGTGCCTGGGGACAAAATTTGTGAGCAGTTCAAAGGCCTGGTCCATGAGTTCCGGGGCCAGCCGGGATTCAAATTGGGCCATGGGTTCGGCATCTATCTCCTGGATGCCGCAGGCCTGCTCTTCGGCCTGGTTCCGGCGCTCCAGGGCCCTGTCGCACGCCGACATCAGGGATGCCGGATCAAACAGCGGCCGGCACACCGCCGGGTCGAACCGGGCCATGAATTCCATGCCGATATGCTCCCCGTCGGGGGTGTACAGGCCTGATATATCATTTAATATTTGTTCGCAGGCCGGAAAGATGCCCAACCCAGGCCTGCGGAACAGTTTATGGCTGTGGCGGTCAAATATTTCCGGCAGCTCCTGCAACTGTCCGGAAAGAGTCAAAAGCCTCGTGTTCAGTTTTTCAAGGGCATCCCCTAACAGGCTTAGCTTGCCGCCAAGATCCTGCTCGGTGTCCGGGGCGGCAAGTTTTTTGCGCACCAGGTGGTTCAGCCGGGCACTCTCGGTCTGGATCAGCCGGGTCTGTTGGGCGCCGTCATCGGCCATGGCATTGATTTCATTGACATCCACCCGGTTGATGCTGCGCCGGATGGCCCGGCCCATGGCCTGGATCTCCTGGGATTTCCGCAAAAGCTGCTTCCGGTTTTGAAGGGCCACGCCAATGGCATCGTCCACCTTTCCCCGGTCAATGAGCAACTGGATTCTTAAATTTCCAATGGCTGCGGCATCCAGGGCCCCGGTTTCATACAAGCCGAAATAGGCGGTGTAACCTTCGTCTGTGAGGTGGAAATGGGCCGCCTGGTCCGTGTCGGTATAAACGGTTTTGATCAGCCAGAACTTTTTAGGGACCATCTGCCGGGCCGCCGCATCAAAATATGTATATTCAAAGGGCCTGTACCGGTTGTCCCGGTTGGCCAGATGATCAAATATTTTATGCAGCACCGCTTCCAAGGCCGCAGGTTCAATGTCCATCTTCATGGCCCGGGCCTGGTTCTGTGCCAAAACAAAAAGCCGGGAAATAACATTTTTGCGGGTTACCCCCGGGGTAAATTCCGTAAGTTCGGAAATCACATCCAGGGTGGCAAAGGCCAGCCATATTACATCCAGATGGTCCCATGCCGGGTGGGGCGCTTCATCCTGACCCGTCAGACGCCGGGCAGACAGCTCGTAAACCGGCCGCATCACAAGACTTGACCGCACCACCCGGGTGACATCGGTGTCAACGCCGGATACGTCCCCGGCTTCAGGCGCAGGTGGTGTCGTCCCTTTGCTGTCGGCAAACAGTGAAAGTTGGGTTTCAATTATGTTGGGCATGGAATCTTAAAAATTTCGTTTTTGTTTTAGAGTAAATCATCGCCATACTACATGCCAATGGTGCTTTTGCCAATACATCAAAATTCGAAGAAACAGATATTGAAAACGGTTTTACATCACATAACATTACAATGAGTTCTTTTCATGTTTGTTGTGGGGTGAGCCTGAATGATTATAGACCCGGTCAGCCTATGACTGTTATATTGGAGATTCGTTATACATTTAGATCCCGGATGGTTTGTTTTGTATGTATTGGTTTTGCCAATCTGGGGAAAATACTTTAATAATAAAAAAAAATTGATATATTAGCCCAATGCAGCAGCTTAGAACCTTCCCATATATCCCCTTAAAAGTGCCGAGGCATAAAATCCTTAAACGGCTGGGGTATCAGCGTCGTCAGAATGAAATTTCACAGCGGATGATGTCCGAGGTGGACGAATGGATCACCCGTGCGGCGGATCTTATCCACCTTAAGGCCACGGCCCGTATCGGGGATATCCAAATTGATCACGGGAAGGGCACCGTTGCGTTAGAGCACTCTGATACGGTGTTTGAAAGCCCTAAATTTACCCGGTTTCTGGGGAAGGCCGACCAGTTGCTCATTATGGGCATTACCGGTGGTCAGGCCGTTGCCGATAAGATTAAACAGCTCCAGGAAGAGAAACGGATGACCGGGGCTGTGATTATGGATGCCGCGGCATCTGAAATTGTAGATGAAGGATTCGACTGGCTGATGGCATTGTTCAACAAAGAGCTGGTCAGGGAGCGAAAAGTCTTAAAATTAAAGCGGTTTTCTGCGGGTTACGGGGATTTTGATATCCGGTTTCAGGCAGATGTATACCACATTCTTAAAATGGAAACGCTTGGGGTGGCCATAACGGACACTTGTATCCTGATGCCGGAAAAAAGCGTTACCGCATTCTGCGGTATTTCAAAAGTGACAGGGGAGTAGAAACAACATGGAGGAAAAAGGCAAAGGCATACTGGACATTATTAATAAACGAATTCTTATCCTGGACGGGGCCACCGGCACCGAGATGCAGAAACGGGGGCTGCCGCCGGGTGTCAGCCCGGAACTATGGTCCATGGAAAATCCGGAAGTTTCGGCCGATATCTACCGCGCCTATGCCCGGGCAGGTTCGGATATGCTTTACACCTGCACCTTTGGGGGCACTCCCTGGAAGCTTGAGGAGTTCGGCGCAGCCGATAAAACAGAGCAGGTCAACTGTAAGATTGCAGAAAATGCGGTTAAAACTGCAGATGCCCTGGCGGAGCGGGAAGGCATCCGTCCGCTCATCGTTGGAGATATCGGCCCCTGCGGCCAGTTTATCAAGCCCTTTGGCGACCTTGATTTTGAACAGGCCGTCCAGGGCTTTAAACGTCAGGTCAGGGGATTGATTGACGGCGGCGTGGATCTTTTTGTCATTGAGACCCAGATTGATATCCAGGAGAGCCGGGCCGCCCTGCTTGCGATCAAAGAACTTTGCGGCGGGTTTACCATGGTCTCCATGACCTTTGATGAAACCGGGCACAGCTTAAACGGCACCACACCGGAAGCCATGGCGGTCACCCTGGAAAGCTTAGGTGCCGACGTGGTGGGTGTTAACTGTTCCACCGGTCCCAAGGAGATGCTTAACGTGATCCGGCGTATCCGAAAGATGGTACAGATTCCGGTGATGGCCAAACCCAATGCCGGGATGCCCGTCATAAAAGACAACGAAACCGTATTCCCCATGGATGCCGATGAGTTCAGCACCTATGCGGAGCTTTTTGCCGAAGCAGGTGTCAATATCATGGGGGGCTGCTGCGGCACCAATCCCGAGCATATCGCCAAACTGACCCGGGGGATGAAAGGGCTTGTGCCTTTGGAAAGAAAGCCTGTGGAAACGGCCATGCTCTCCTCGGCAACCCAGGCGCTGATTACAGGTTCAAACAGCACCATCCGAATTATTGGCGAACGCATCAACCCCACCGGGAAAAAGATTTTGCAGGGGGAACTGAAGGCGGGGAATATGGCCTATGTTCGCAAACTGGCCCGGGACCAGGCTGCGGCCGGAGCCGATTTGCTGGATATCAATGCAGGCATGCCGGGCATTGATGAAAAACAGACCCTGTTAGATATCATTTCCAGTGTGGTGCCGGTGGTTAATCTGCCCCTGGTCATTGACTCCTCGGACCCGGAGGTGGTGGAAGCCGCCGTTCGTTATTACCCGGGCCGGGCCTTGATCAACTCCATCTCAGCTGAAAAAGAAAAACTGGATAAACTGCTGCCTGTGGCGGCCAAGTACGGTTCCATGCTCATTGTACTGCCCCTGGCCGACAATGAATTGCCGGACAAGGCCGAACGAAGAAAAGAACTGGTCATGGAGATTGCCGAACGGGCCGCCGTCTATGGCTACAAAAACAAAGATCTGGTTGTGGACGGGCTGGTCATGACCGTATCCAGTAACCCCCAGGCCGCCAAAGAGACCCTGGCAACAGTCAAATGGGCCTCCGAACAAGGGTTTGGCACGGTTCTCGGCTTGTCCAACATCTCCTTTGGCCTGCCCGAACGCGGATGGGTGAACGCCTCCTTTTTTGCCATGGCCGCCGGTGCCGGGCTCTCCTGGGCCATTGCCAACCCCTCCCATGAACTGTTGATGAATACCAAATCAGCTTCGGATGTGTTGACCGGCCGTGACCGGGACGCGTTGTCGTATATCCAGCGGTTTGCCAAGGATAAAAACGCGGAAAAGAAAACAGAGACCACCGCCAAAAAAGCAGCAGATCTTCCCGTGGAAGAGCAGATTGTGGCGGCGGTGATCGAGGGCCGAAGAGAGGACATTGAACAGCTTTGCAATCAAGCCCTGGAAAAGGGGATTGCCCCGTCCGAACTGCTGGAAAAAAAGATGATTCCGGCCATTATGACCGTGGGGGAATACTATGATGCACGAAAGTATTTCCTGCCCCAGCTCATTGCCAGCGCAGAGACCATGCAAAACGGGTTTGCCGTGCTTGAACCCGCCCTTGCGGCCTCGGGTTCCCAGGAAAAAAAGGGTACCCTGGTATTTGCCACGGTCCAGGGGGATATCCACGACATTGGAAAAAACATTGTGGTGCTGATGCTCAGAAATTTTGGATTTGATGTGATTGACCTGGGCAAGGATGTCAATGCCGAAGATATCATTGCGGCGGCAGCGACCCATAAGGCCGATCTCATAGGGCTCTCCGCCCTGATGACAACCACCATGGTGCGTATGCCCGAGGTCATTGCCCTGGCAAAGGAGAACGGGCTTGCATGCAAGGTGATGGTGGGGGGCGCCGTGGTGACCCGGGACTGGGCCGAATCAATCGGCGCGGAATATTCTTCCGACGGTGTTGAAGCGGTCAATGTGGCGGCCCGGATATGTATGGACAACAGGTCGTGATGCCAACAGTGAAAACAGGCCCCATCAGACATAAGTCATTAGAAAAAAAGACTCTCATTGATCTTTTTTATATGGATTGATATGGTGAATAATGGTTCACTTATTAATTTTGCAAAAATCTTAACAGTTAAGTAGGAGGACAGCATGAAGGGTAAGCATCTACTAATTTTGGGCTTTATTGGGGTCATTTCCATGGTCTTTTGCCAACCCGGCTTTGCCAAGGAACGCATCGTATTCGGCGGCGGCCCTGCGGGCGGAACGTTTCAGGTCGTGGCCAACAGTATCCAGGTTTATAAACCCATGAAAGAGGTCAAAGCGTTTAAAGTTCAGGCCCAGTCTTCCGGTGGCTCAACTGAGAACTTAAGAAAAACCAATGCCGGCAGACAGCAGATGAGTGTTGTGTATTCCGGGCATGTCTACCAGGGACGCCATGGTATGCTGTCAAACGATACCAGAACATATGAAGACGTACTGGCCGTGGCATGGCTTTACGGCGCACCGGCACAGCTTGTTGTACACAAAAAATCGGGCATCAAAAGCACCAAAGACCTTGTGGGTAAAAAAGTGGGTGTGGGCAATGCCGGCTCCGGCGCCTTTGCCAATTGCGAACTTTTTTTCAAGCACATGGGTGTATGGGATAAGATAGAAAGAAACGCCATGGGATACAATGATGCGGCCCAGGCCTTCGGCAACAATCAGCTTGATGCATTCTGGCTGTTTACTGCATTTCCTTCCGGCGCCGTCATGATGGCCGCCCAAACCAATGATATCGCCATGGTTGATCTTGATGCCGACGCAAAAGCCACCGGTTTTTATGATAAATATCCCTATTTTGCAAAACTGGCTATTCCTGCAAACACCTATAAAGGCGTCGATACCGACACACCGTCATTCCAGGATTCAACGCTCTGGGTGGCAAATGCCAAAGTGTCAGACGAGACTGTTTACAAAATGCTGACCTTGATTTTCTCCGATGAGGGGCTTGCCCACATGAAGGCCCAGAAAAAAACATTTAATAGCATGGCTGTGGAACGTGGTGCCGATGGCATCGTTACGCCATTTCATCCAGGTGCTGAAAAGTTCTGGAAGGAAAAAGGGGTTTTATAGATTTAGGCGTATATAAATTTTGATCATGCTTCATTTTAACCGGACAGAAAAGCTTGGATAAGCTTTTCTGTCCGAATTGTATTGAAACACATAAAAAGACAGGAAGAAGGCCGTGTACGAGAAACTTAATCGACTGGAACAAATTATATTCGACATCCTTTCAATCATTCTGGTTCTGTTTTACTCATGGTCTGCCATTGTGCAGCCTATGGCGACCCAGTATCATAGGGGCATATACGTTATCATCACCTATATCCTTGTCTTCCTGTTGTACAAATCAAAAACCCGTATCGGCAGGATCATTGACTATGCGCTGATCCTTTTATCCATTGTGTCGGTCGGGTACTGGATCGTGCTTTTTGAAGCCATCAATTACCGGACCGGTGCCGAAACAACGGTTGATATGGTGTTTGCCGTCATCGGCGTTCTTATCGGCATTGAGCTGGCCCGCCGTGTCGTGGGCAATGTCTTTGTTATCATGGGGGCTTTGATGCTCATTTACGGGGTGTACGGATACATGGCCCCGGATTTGATTTCCCACGCCGGCGCACCGTTTACCGAGCTGTGTATCAGTATATTTTATAAAAGTGACGGTGTGTTCGGTATCATGGCCAATGTGCTGGCAACCTATGTTATTTTATTTGTTCTGTTCGGGGCCTTCCTTGAAAAATGCGGTGCCCAGAAATTTTTTATTGACTGGCCCCTGGCCGCTGTGGGCCATAAGGTCGGCGGACCGGCCAAGGTCTCTGTCATCGCTTCCGGACTTTTTGGCTCCATCTCCGGTTCTGCCATTGCCAATACCGTTTCCACGGGCATGTTCACCATTCCCATGATGAAAAAAGCCGGGTTTAAACCCCATGTGGCCGGCGGTGTCGAACCGGCTGCTTCCATCGGCGGGATGTTCATGCCGCCCATCATGGGTGCCGGCGGGTTTATCATGGCCGAACTGACCGGTGTGCCCTATTCCAGAATCATGCTGGTGGCCATTTTTCCAGCGCTCATGTATTTTTTCAGTGTGTTCTGCATGGTGCATTATGAGGCCAAAAAAGATAATATTGTCGGAGAAAAAAGCGAGAAGTCAGCCGGTCATATTTTTAAGACCGAATGGTTTTATACCATTCCCCTGATCGCCATCACCATTTTGATGCTCACAGGATATTCTCCCGGGTTTTCAGCCATCCTCGGCCTGGTTACCTGTCTTTTCATCAGCCGGGTGAGATCCGATACGTCCATGGATTTGACCATGGCCCTCATCGTGACCGCGATATTTTTAGTGTCTTTGATCAATGGTGTTGCGGGCGGATCCGGCAGCTTTGTCATTCCCCAGTGGGTGGGCTTTCTGTTCGGTTTAGCCGTGGCGATTTTGGTATACATTAAAAAACCGGATCAGGTGAAACCCGGCCTGGTCCATTTTCTTGAGGCGGCCCGGTCCGGTACTGAGAACAGTCTTAAAATCGGTGCCACGGTGGGTGTCATTGGAATTATTATCGGTGTGTTAACCTTTTCCGGCCTGGTATTAACCTTTGCCGATATCATGATCGAGCTTGCCGGCGGTTCCCTGCTGTTAACCATCCTGCTTGTGGCCCTGGCTTCATTGGTGTTGGGTATGGGCGTTCCGGTCACAGCCGCCTATTTGATCACAGCCGTTGTTGCGGTACCGGCCCTGACCCATCTTGGGGTCAATCAAATCGCTGCACACATGATTGTTTACTGGCTGTCCCAGGATTCAAATATTACGCCGCCCGTCTGTATCGCGGCCTTTGCCGGTGCAACCATTGCCAAGGCAAATATGTGGCGGACAGCCCTGTCCGCGTTTAAATTTGCCAAATTTTTGTATCTGGGACCCCTTCTTTTTGGATACGTGCCCGGGTTCTCCCTGGACGGCACTTCCATGGACATTGTCAAAGCCTTCCTTGCCATCATCCTTGGTACCTGGGCATATTCCTGGTTCCTCAGTGGCATTTGGATCAATCATTTAAAAAAAATGTTTAACGGGAAAAAAGCCGATGCCTGATGTCTAGGGTGATCAACATAAAACATCTTTCAGGGATGGAGTTATATTTTTGCTTTTTACTGGGAAGGACGCGCGGTACACACCGATATGTGGGTATGAAATATCGTGTCCTTTTCGATCTTTGTGTTGAATGAATAAATTAGTTGTGGATCGAGTAACTCACGTGGACAATTACACCAAGATCATCGACCAATCCATTGGCTATCTTGTGGGCCGTTTATCCCGGGCAATCATCAAGCGGCTGTCGAAAAAATTCCAGGACGCCGGCTTTGATATCAGCTACGAGCAGTGGAGCGTCCTTGTTCATCTTTACCGTGAAGACGGCCAGACCCAACAGGCACTTGCCCGGACCGCCGTTAAGGACAAAGCCGCCGTGACCCGCCTTTTGAACGGGCTTGAGAAAAAAAATATTGTGCTCAGAATTCCGGACAGAAATGATAAACGCAGCAATTTTGTTTACCTTACAAATAAAGCCAAAGAGATCAAACCCCATCTTGTCGGTTTTGTAGAAGAGATGCTGGATGAAGCGGCCCAGGGAATTGATCCCGAGGAGATGACCCGCTGCAGAACAACCATCAATCGTATATTTTCAAATTTTGATCGTCTGAACAATACCCCGGATTGACCCTCACGGCATCGGCCGCCTTTTATGGCTGATGAAGGTGGTTGTCATCTATATTTTTTTAGTCTATTCTTTCCTTCAAAATCAGCTTCCATTCGCTGAAAAAGAACTCTTAAGAGATAGATGAGGACTCTAACTATGATAAGCGTAATTGCATCAATTCATGTCAAAGAAGGTCAATTAGACAAATTTATTGAAATTTTTAAATCCAATATCCCTGCGGTTCTTAACGAAGAGGGATGTATCGAGTATATGCCGACGGTTGACGTGCCCACGGGACTTCCGCCCCAGGCGTTAGATGAAAAGGTGGTCACCATTCTTGAAAAATGGGACAGTGTCGATGCGTTAATGGCGCATTTGTCATCTCCGCATATGCTTGAGTACAAAGAAAAAACAAGTGACATTGTTGAATCAATGGAGATCAAGGTCTTAAAAGAAGTGTAACCTTAAGTGATATATGGGCAGGCCGAATGGGCAGACGCAAAAATAAGCACAGATATTTGTTGAGTATAAGAAACCGGATTTTTGTTTTTGCGGTATTGGTCACCGCCATACCGTCTCTATCCATGGGCCTTTTGCTTCAGAACATGCTGCAAACCACGCTCGAAGAAAAGATTGAGCAAAAGTTTGTCGACTCCGCACAGATCATGGAAAGGGAAATCTCCCTGTGGCTTAAAAAGCGGGTGTATGACTTGACTGTCTTTTCCAATGCATCAATTGTGTCGGAAGCTGTTCGGGCATATCTTAATCTGCCTGAAGAGCCGGCCGATGACACTGAAAACCGGCAGCCCAATATCGAAATCCTTGAAACCTACCTGAGTACATTGCAACATCAGTTTAAAGATTATGTCCGGATTTTTGTTCTTTCCAGGACCGGTTCCGTGATCGCCGCTTCCCAAAGCGGCGGTCGCGACCGGCCGTTTCCCTTTCCCGATGATTGCATCGAACAGATTTCAGACCGGCAATGGTTCAAGAGCAACAGCTATATTGATCCAAGGGATAAATCGCCCCTGATGCTGATCGGGGTTCCCCTGTTCCTGGATCAGTTTTATGAGTATGAAACATTGCTGGCCATCGAAGTCAGGCTCACCGGATTGCAGCCTTTACTGAATCCGGTGGGATTTGGGGATTCCGGTGACTGGACCTATGAGTCCCTTGTGGATGAAAAAACCGGACAGCCGTTTTTGTTCGGCCGGGGCGTCAAAAAAATGATTGGTGAGGTGAATCCGACACCGTCCGGTGACAGGCAGATCCTTCATGAATATACCAACGGCACGGGGAAACGCTTAATGGGACTGGTTGTTCCGTTTCGGGAACTGGAATGGGGGCTTTTTATTGTGGAAAGCTATGAAAAGGCCTTCTCCGGACTGATCCATGCCCGCCATCGGAATATTATGATCATCTGCTGTTTCAGTGTGTTGATGGCCATTGTGGCGTATCTGCTGACCCGGCAGATCATGGTGCCCCTGTCGGCGTTGACCCGGGGGGCGGAAAAAGTGGCCGAAGGTGATCTGGATGTCAGGCTGCCGGTGCACCGCAGCGATGAAATTGGGTTTGCAACCACGGTCTTCAATGACATGGTCGCCAAACTGAAGCTTAGCCAGACCAAATTGGAGCAGCTGGCAACAACCGATCCTTTGACGGGGTTAAACAATAGAAAACGGGTGATGGGTATTCTGAGCGATCTTTATGCCTATTATCGCCGGTATGAGGCAGAGTTTTCCGTATTGATGCTCGACGTGGATCACTTCAAAGTGGTTAACGACACCTACGGACACCAGGCCGGAGACACGGTATTAAGGCAGGTGGCCGAACTCTTGAATGAAAATTTGCGTAATGTTGACGCTGCCGGCCGGTACGGCGGGGAGGAATTTATCGTGATCCTTGCAGAGTCCGGGGTGGATGAGTCCATCCAGGCGGCGGAACGTATCAGAAAAGCCGTTGCAAATCATACGTTCATCCATGAAGACCAAAAAATTCAGATCCATATCTCTGTGGGGATCGGCAGAATCCATAAACAGGACAGGGATGAACAAACGGTTGTGGGACGTGCTGATACGGCCCTTTACCGGGCCAAGAATGAGGGTCGGAACCGGGTGGTTTACCAGCCTTGCAACGACCAATAAATGGATGGTGGCAACACCTGAAAATATGCAGGACTGAGGTCAATAAAGAAGGGATAAGTGAATCCAGCCGTCCTCGTCGGTCTCGGGCAGTTTAACTTTTACCCAATTGAGTTTATGGCCCACAACAATAACACTGCGCCCTTCCCGAAGTACCTTTTTTACGTCTGCCTTTATGGACGGACCTTTCCGAAGATTCCCCGTTGTAAACAAATTCATCTGCAACGGCGTTGAAAAAAAGATCTCTTTTTCCGCCGGACCGGCGGCACCGCCAACGTAACCTATTTCAAGGCCCTTTGCCTGGGCCATCGCCTCTCTGGACAGGTAGGCCGCATTTTCATAGTTGCCTTCCGCCAGTTCTTGTTTGCTCTTTTCAAGGTTTTCCAAGGCCTTTTTCCGGATCATTTCCTGGGGGGCATCCAAGGGCTTTTCGGACAAGGTGCTGATCACGGCCGTGGCCTCGGCGATCAGGGTTGCCGCTTCGAGCTTGCTGCCCCGGGTCGCCAGTTTCGCCTTGCTTTGGGAGAGTTCCTTGATCAGTTTTTCGTTGGCCTGTCGGCAGGCATCGGTCTCTTTATGCCTTGTCAGCAATGCGTGCTGTAATTTTTTTGACAGCAGTTTTTGCTCGGCCAGCTTGCAGGTCAGTTCTGCATTATCTTGCTCTAACCGGCGGATTCTCGAATTCTTGATGGCTGCATTTTTTTTCTCAATTTCTTCTATTTCCTTGTTTTTCTCTGCTTGGCAGACCTGCGAATCCTCAACGACTTTTACCGGCTTTTCCCCGGTACAGGATGTCAAAAACAGCAGTACCAACAAACCGGCAGCCGGTTTTGTAATGTATTGAAATAGCATGCCCTTGCTGCCGAAATTGAATGGTTTTTGATTCATATATTTGTCGTGCTTCCGTAATTTGATGTGGATTAAACAGCTCAATGCATTGAATCTTGCGTATCGTAAGAAAGAGATCTCTTTTTGTCAATAAAAGTACGAAAATCTATAAAAAGAAAAATCGTAATTTTGAAGGCGTTGGATCTGTTCCAGCTACCCCTTAATCCTCTGAAATAGATTCTGAGCCATAATAGTGAGTAAATATTGCAAGATCCTTCCCATCCACATCACCATCTCCGTTCAGGTCGCCTTGCACAACTGAACACAGGTTACAATCATCTTTCACCGTTAAGATCATTAAGTCGGTTGATTGAACCCCACCATCATCGGTTATAGTTAATGTAACATCATAAATTCCTAAAGCTAAGTTTGAAATGGTTGGGTTGGGACCAGTTGCAGTCTGATCATACGTGAATTGGCTTCTGTGCGTCAGTGTCCAGTCATAGGATGTAATTGTACTACTCAATGCATACGAGTTATTACCGTTAAGGGTCACTTGTTCGCAAATTTGTGTGCAAACACTTAAATCCGGGCCAGCCTTTGCAAACAGCTCTTTTTTGTAAAATTCATCGACGCCGATATCAATACCGTATAGCTGAGGCCTGCTGTCACCATCAATGTCAACATCAGGGGCATCATCTGAGCCTCCCGCATCAATACAAGGAGAATCTTCAGTGATATGATAATCGTCTGAAACGAATTTGGGATCAAGGAAGATATTAAAACAGATATCGCATGGCTCTCCATTGGCATTTACCATAACAATATCACCATAGGTTGAAGGATAGCCGATAAAATTAGCCGTATTACCATAAAGACAATTAAAATAGGCTGCACTTCCTGTTGTTCCAACTTTTTCAATCGCTGTTATTGTTCCATACATAACGTTGTTTTTAATCGTTGCGTCATATTTGCTGTCCTGAATCCATGCACCTCTTTCACAATTAGCAATGGTATTGTTAAAAAAAGAAGGCGAGCCGCTATGTGATGGGTGGGAACCCGCCAGCATATTGAATGCTGCTCCTGATGAGTTCAAAAACACGTTGTTCTGCACTATCGCAGCAGTCGTGCCACCAGAATACCAAGAAGATCCGTCCCCCTGCATATACATTGTGATACCGTCAACATTACTTTCAAAAGTACACCCTTTGATGACAGGATCAACACTTGCGTGGGCTCGCTTCGGCGTCATGTACTGAGAATAGTCGTGACCTTCGCCATGAGCATATATCCCAATATCAGAGCCTGAAAATGTACAATGTTGAACGTTTGTCTGTAATACTGTCACGCCATTAATGATCCTTCCATAGGCATGCAAATAAAGCGCTTTTTCCGCATTTGAGAAATCACAATACACAAATTCACTTAGCGTCGTAGTGGATGACCCATTAATGATATGAATCTGCTTATACTTGACGTCATTGTTCACCGCTTTGAATATGATATGATTATTTGTTGTTCCAACGGCAGTCAAGGTGCCATAAATGGTAAAAGAAATTCCTTCACCCAAAATCACCTGGACCCCAGGATCAATGGTTAATGATGATCCTGCAGGAACCGTGCTGTCAGCTGTTATATAATATGGACTCCCTGGGAGATCCCAGCCCCCCGAAACATTTCCGCTTATCATCGTTGGACCCGCAAAAGCAAATGTACCCCCAAAAGCTACTGATGTAAAAATCAATAAAAATTTTACGTAACGGTTCACTTTAGCCTCCTTTAAGTTCAAATTACACGCAGAAACAGAGACAACTCCTGCTATAGATAACCAGAGGTCAAAACAAATGCAAAATGTAAAAATTTGTCTAATTCAAGAGTTGCTTTCAATTGACTATCGTTGAAAAAATAATTTGTCAACCAATAAGAACCTAATTTGAATATAATGCTAACCGTTTGTTTTAATTTAGAAAAAAATATGTAAAAAGATCGCTAAATATCCGAGAATCTATTTCAATGTTTAGCCCGAATATTTCATGAAATTTATAACGTTGGTCTGATTAAAACGTTTCTGCAAGAGACTCGTATGTTTTGCACGTATTGGGAAAAAATTAGAATATTTGTAACATTGTTTCCATAATTACTCATATTTTTTAATTAGCATTCATTATCATTTTGATATTATCAATTGAAATAATGGACAATTGTTGTTGTTCACAAAATAAACATATTTCTCAGGCGCATTTTTCGCAATATTTATGCAGCGTTAAATTGAACGATACTTTAAACTATTTTTGAAAGGAGAGTTCAAAAAAAGTAGAATCATCAACTGGTGAAAAACGTATTGTTTTCAAGTTGTCTTTTTCTAATTGTTCTAAATGGAGGTAGAAATTTTGAAGCGGATTTTGTTTTTTAGAAAATTTTTATTCACCCTGCTGCTGATCCTGACCCCAGGAGTCATAATGGCTCCGGCAGGTCATGCCGAAATAACAGCCAGTGGAGATATTGATCCTTCCGATTATAGCTCATGGACAAGGTTTACCGATCCGTATATTGGTTACAGCGAATCCGGCACCCTGACTATCAACGGAACTAGCTCGTTAACAGTTGATGAAATGACCATTGTTATGCATCAGACACTATCGGAACTGTGAATGTTGATGGAGAAGGAACCCTCCTGACCGCTGATGATTTCACAATAGGATACGAGGGCACCGGGATCTTATGTGTTACCGATGGGGCTGCATTAGAGGGGAGTGGTGTTCTCGGTTATTCTTCAGGCTCTATTGGGACTGTAACAATAGATGGGGGGGAGACGCTGTGGACTAATGGCCTCCTCTATATTGGCTGGGAAGGAACAGGCGCTCTCTCTATTAGCAACGGCGCCGCAGTATCCGGCGCCGGAGGTTCTATCGGCGCCCTGTCAGGTGCCTATGGGGAGGTAAGCGTTGACGGCGATGACGCGACATGGACCGCTACATCTGGAATCACTGTAGGGCTTAAAGGCTCCGGCACACTCTCCGTCACCAATGGTGGTTCGGTTACGACAGGGCAATTAATTGCCGGACATTTATCAGAAAGCAGTAGCGGTTTTTTGACAATTGATGGCGAGGGGAGTTCATTGACATCCTCTTATCAGGTTGAGATCGGTAATTATGGCACAGTAGAGATGAACATCGCCAACGGCGGAACGGTAACAGACGTTGCTGGTTATATCGGCCATAATTCATGGTCTTATGGGACTGTGAGTGTAGACGGTGTCGGCTCAGCATGGACAAACAGCAGTCGCCTGTTTGTCGGTTATAGCGGCGGCACAGGCACACTGGCCATCACCAACGGTGGTGTAGTGACCATTGGCGTTCAAAATACGTATATAGGCTCTGGCGGCGACGCCATCGGAACAGTAACTGTAGACGGCGAAGGGTCAACTTTTGCCGGTTCCGGCGAACTCGTTACAGGTAGAAACGGCGCAGGCACACTGGTCGTCACCAATGGTGGTACGGTAACAAATACGTATGGGTATATTGGTTGCTGGTCTGACTCCGTCGGCAAGGTGACCTTAGATGGAGAAGACACCTCGTGGACCAACAGCAGCACTCTTTATGTGGGCTATCAAGGTACAGGCTCTTTGTCAGTGTTTAACAGTGGTTTGGTCAGCGCAAGTTCCCTCAGCATCAACAGTATCTCCTCTGCAACCGTTGATGTGAACAGTTCTCTGAACCTCGGCACAGAAGACAATGACTGGACCGGAATAATTACAAACGCTGGTAAAGTACGCCTGGTTGCAGGCGCAGATGCAGACTCCGGTACCTATACGCCCATATCCTACAGCACCATGAGCGGCAACGGAACCGTACAGGCACTGGGCGGTGTCTGGGGTGAAGACGCCCACATCATTACGGTTTCAGAAGCGGTCGCCGCCCAAGGAGACGGAGGCGCCACAACCGCCTTTGATCAGTCCCAGTACCAGCGGACGCTGATCACTGACAGCATCACCGGCATGTCTGCCGGAGCCGCGTTCATGGCCGCCGACGAATACACAAGCATCTCATTTACCGCAACAACGATCACCGATGACGCACTGCTTGCCGATCTTGCGGACCTGATCGCGGACACTGACGAAGAGATCCTGTCCGTCTGGAATTTTTCAACCGAAGGCTATACAGTCAGTGAAGATGCTCCGGTATATCTTTCTCTTTATGCCGCTGCCGCTTCCGACCAGACTCCGTTAAGCTTGACAATATGGCATCTTGTAGATGGGGTGTGGACTAAATACGACAATTATGGTCTTGCGTTTGACGGCATTTATGCCAGCTTTGTAGCCACCAGCCTTAATGTATATGCAGTAACTGCGGAGATCAACAACCCTTGTCCAGCAGATTTAGACGAGGATGGGGATGTTGACGGACAGGATTTATCATCTTTTATTTCAGAGATAGAAAACGAACTTACAATAGAAAAATTTGCATCTCTTTTTGGGAAAAATTAGGATTGATCAGGAATATAAATCGCTTTATGGTTTCACCCATTTTCACAAGCCGATATCTATTATCTGCCCCTCAAATTATCTGCCGTTTTCTTTTTTCAATCAAGGATGTTAATCCGAACGCCTCGTGATTGCTCCTGGCCGGGAAACTGTTCCCAGTCCCGAACGGTTTTCTCATACACCCCAAGAGGTATACCCGTCATTGGTGGCGCAATGCCGGGTATACCTCTTGCAAACAGTCTGCTCGTAGGTATGGCTTGTAATTACATAATCTAACTAAGGATTCTCCTGTTCTATGCCCCTAGGCCGGGTATGAATCCACATCAAAAACACCGAGCCTTACTTTTATCATTTTCCACTTTTCTGAAATCGTTTGGAGAGGTCGATCATACCATAAGTCATCGGTCTTCTGGCCAAGAATAACGGCAATTGGTACAGGGTGTTTAATTGACTATTGCAATTTGGCGCAGGGGGTGTTTAATCATTCCAAGAGTTGTAATTTTAAATTATGCAGATCTGGTTAACAAAAAAATATTATGTTATCCAGTTAGATAATCCCTCTTGAATGATATACAGATCTGCTGAACATAATTATTATATTTTAAAAGGAGAATACTTTGCAAAATCAACCTATGAGCAGTAGTGACCAAGGGAAACTACTGATTTTTTCACTTCTAATGGCTCCATCAATTATTCTTCTTTTTGGAATAATTCCAGCCATATTTTTAGTTTTCGGTATATACTTGATGAAGAAGAATCAAGATTTCTCTAACATTGATACAGCAGTTAAAAACTTCAAAGGATATACGTGGCTTGCCCTCCTTGGCTGTGGCATAGGTTCTGTTTACTGGGGTAATAAGTACCTTAATGCGAAAGATGGTTGGTATTACCAAGATGAATTCTTTGGTTCATTGATGTTCACAGGCATTGCCTTTGCGTATTTAATAGTCGTACAGGCGTTATTTTATAGTCCCTTGAAAAATCACAGCGAGTGGGTGGCCGTTAATGGAATTTTTTCAACAAAAACTAAATCAGGCAATGCTGCGAGTATTCAATCTGAGGTGGATATAATCAAAGGTGAAAAGCTAAGGCAATATTCTGTAGCCGATGAACTTATTAAATGGGCAAAGTTAAAAGAAGACGGTCATATTTCTGGAGAAGAATATAATGATGCAAGAAAAAAATTATTAAGAAGATAGAAATTTTATTATGCGCAAATTTATTTACTTACAGCGAAAAGATATTTTGATTCCATACGCGTTTCTTGCATTGAGGAACTTCTTTAACGTAGAAGCAGAATTCAATCAATGGTTTGAAAGTATAGATTCGGACATAAAAAAGGATAAACTGCTCAAAATTGCCCCATATCATTTAGCCTTAGTGAAAAATGGTGATTGGAAAGTCAATATTCCAAATTCAAATGAAAATATTGAATACTTCACGAATACATATAAATTTATTGCAATATTTTCTTTTATAGAATCGCTTTCCGAAGAAAATCATATAGATTTTTACCAATTTTTGATGCGAAAAAAAACTAAAGCAGCTTTCCCAATATCAAAAAACGATCTGGATGACCTTTATAAAAAATATAAAATTGAGTTTGGATCAATAAAGCGGTGTATTAAATTTTTTGAAAACTTACCTTCGAAACGACAGCGCGAGCTGGTAAAAAAGCTTAAGGTCGATGGTGATGCTATCGCTTCAATAGAAAATTTTGCTAAATATCTGTATAGCCTTCGTTCAAAATTTGTACATGAAGCAAAATTAGTACATCAGGTATCAAACAACAGTTTTTTAAGTTCCGAAAAGAACAAAAGCATCAGGTGCTCGTTAAGTATAGAAGATACTATTCAATTTTTTGAAGAAGGCTTAATTGTATGGTGTAATGAAAAAATATAACAATCATATGCACTCGGACAGTAAAAGCGCCGCTTGTACTTCGCTCTACTTTTACTGCCGGTAATCTGAGGCGTTCTGGCCGAAAATTTTTATTAAATCAGGTCGCTACATATATTTATATATACTCGACTATCAAGTTTTTTTTCAAACCGTTGTAAACATTGAGATTGGAAACGCCCTTCTCGTCGGGCAAAAAAATTTACAAATATTCGGAAGACCCCAGGCTTGGGCCTTTCTTAGTTTTAATAGCAGAATACCGAACCATCACTCATTGTCATACATCGTCTCTGTATATTGCCCTCATCCGTATTGATCAAATAATTCCTGGGTTGATTCGATTCATTGTAATTAACGATAGGCTTACTTTTAGGCAACTGGTTCATCGCATCATTCATCATCTGCTCAGTAGACTGTTGATACATTTCAGAAGACTCTTCTAATGCTTTAGAAACTTGGGAAAGTTGATTCATAAAAGCTACATGATGTTGCCGTTTTTCTTTAGCTATTCCTTGAACCAGCGATCCATACCATTCAACATACCCTGGGGCATACTTGGCTATTTGTGGGATAACCTCACTACGGTATGTTTCTCTTAACCCAGAATATTTGGCTAAACCTTGTTTAGTTTCACGATACTGAGCTAAAAAAACATCGCGATCGAAACCAATAGGTAAGTCCATAATTCCTTTCATTGGTTTAAGAATTTCATCAGCTTCTTCATGAGAAAGATAACTCATTTCAATCCCATAATTTATAATAGCCATTTGGTGACCTATTAATTTGACTCCCTCTTCTTTGACGTAATAACCGGATTTAGTTTGCATACCTGCACAACTAAACAGAACCAAAGACAAAAGACAAATTAAACCAACAAAGACATTACGCATAAGTACCTCCTAATAATTAAAACTAACCACCGAGCTTTATCAGGAATTTGGATGAAAAGATAGGCTACTGACATAACACGGGACAGTTTGACCCAGTGAAGAGAGTTTTGCAGCCCCTAAGCCTCATGAACCGGGGCTCACGGATAAGCCTTTTTTTAAAAGGTGTCCCGGCTTAAATCGGTAGCCGTTTTTTTAGTGGAACGAATTGGAACAAAGATTGAATGTCGAAAAAGGCGAGCATTCTGTCTATGATTGTGCCTAAAAGCCTTTATTGAAAGGGGGATTGACTACTTCTGTTATTGCTCCGGCAATTAAATAGCCGATTATCCTTGTGGTGACATCTTCTATGATTGAAATAGCTCCCCTTTAAAATGGGCCATGCAGATCATTGTCGGAGCAATATTAATGATCTCAGATTCAAATTTTATTAACGTATAAAGTGATCCCGGCCTGTTATTCCGAGCCCTGGGCGTTTTTATTCCGAGTCGGCCTTCTTTTGTAGGGCACCCCCCTGTGGTTGCCCCCGTTAGGGCAGGCACAGAGACCTGCCCCTACAACAATGGCCGACGTTGGAACCAAGCCCCGATTTTACATTGGTTTGATTGATCTAAATGGGGATAACCGCTTACTTTAAGCTACCGCTTTTTATTAATGGATTTGATTTTCATGGAGACCCCTTTCCACCGCTCCTTTTCCACACGATCAGCGCTTTTGTTTTTCCGGGCCGAGACATATTCCAGTTCCCGTTTCATTTTGATGTAGTTTTCAAACCGGGCTTCGGTCAATTCTCCGTCCTGGATGGCTTGGAGCACCCGGCAGCCGGGTTCGTGGGTGTGGGTGCAGTCTGAAAAACGGCATTGGGCGGCGAAATCTTCGATTTCCGGAAAGGTGGATTCAACCCCCTGGTCAATTTCCCAGAAGCTTATTTCCCGGATGCCCGGATTGTCAATGATCATTCCGCCCTGGGGCATCATGATCAGATCCCGGGATGTGGTGGTGTGCATCCCCTTGCCCACGCTTTCGCTTACTTCGCCGGTGGCCTGGAGCTCTTCTCCGCATAACCGGTTGATCAGGGTTGATTTGCCTGTGCCCGAGGAGCCTACCATGACGCTGGTCCGGCCATGCGCCAGATAGGAATTCAGTTCGGAAAGCCCTGAATCGTTGAGCGCGGATACCAGATGCACGGGGACGCCGAATGCGATGGATTCGGCTTCGGTGGTAAAATGCTGGGTATCCTGGTGAAGATCCGCCTTGGTCAGGATGATTACGGGGTTAAGCCCGCAATTGTAGACCAGGGTCAGGTAGCGCTCAAGGCGGCGCAGATTAAAATCCCGGTCAAGGCCGCTCACGATGAATACGTTGTCAAGATTGGCCGCGATGGTCTGTTCCCGGTATTCACCTGTTTTTCGGCTGTGCATGCCTGCCGCCCCCCGGGTCAGGGCATTTTTTCGCGGCAAAATTCCTTCGATGGCCGTTTCTCTGACCATAACCCAGTCGCCGACCACCGGGTATGTGATGCTGCTCTCTTGTTTGAGTTTTCCGGCCGGGGTTGCCAGGATCTCGTCTTTACCGTCATTTATAAAAAAATATCTTTTCCTGACGCCGGTCACCCGGGCCGGGAAAAAGGTACTTGTATCAAGGTTTTCCCAGTGTACCTGGAAATGGGATGTCCAGCCCAAATGGTGGAGATGCTTGAACGTGTTGTGTTGTGCAGATGATTTTTCCTTGCTCATTGTTGTATCCTGCCCGTCTTCAATTTTGGTTTAAAGGGTGACCTCCAAGGCCGTCCTTTTGCTACAATCACTTACGATATGGTTTAATAACGTGTCGCTGCCGACAGAAAAAAAAATGAGAACAGCAGAGATTCCGTTTTGAATTCTGCAGGGGGAAAAGAAGTAAGTTAAGACGTTTTAACTTAAGGTAGACCGGTTGTCTAAAATAATATGGGATCACACAGCCGCCTTAGGCCCATGATCAGAATTAAATCTGCCATAGATGCGCCGGATTTTAAGTCACCATCAAGGCCCGCCGAAGGAAGCATATTGAAATATGTGTCCTTTGGCGTAACGCCGAGGGTGGCTTAAAAGACAAGCAGATGGGCGATTTTATTTTGATCATGGGCCTTAATCTTTGTCCCCTTGTCGGCAGCGTTTGATACAATATCCAATGATTTCCTAAACATAAAGCATCCTTTATATGGGTATAAATTATAATTTTTTACAGGATGGGTCCGTATCCTGTCAAGACATATTCACTGACGGGCTTTCGTTCTTTGACGCGATGAATTAGAATGTTAAAATAACGGCCATGGGCCGACCTGACATATCTCCTGACAGGTTTCGGCCCACAACAAAAGATGAAAGAAACCCAACAGGTTATTTCGCTCTTTCATATACATTCATTATTATTTGGGTGCGGCTCTTTTGAAACATATGAAAGCCATGGTCATTAAAGGTGTTCAGGGTTGTTAGTCTTATTTTTATGCTGCTTTCCAGCAAGATAATTCATTTGTCAGTGACTATCTGATGTAAATTGCAAAAATTTCCTGGACAGCGAGTCATAATTCCGTTATGAAAGAATAGCGGGAGGTAGATGACATGCAAATCAAGCAACAAACCTTTTGTGGTCGAAAGTTTACCGGTAAAGAAATCGCATTAATCCAGGAAGTCGTTGCTACCTGTGGAGGCCTTAGCCGACGAGAACTGGCACATACCGTATGCGAACTTCTGGAATGGAAACGCCCTAATGATCGGCTAAAAGTCCGGGAATGTAGTGATTTTTTGGAGCTTTTAGAGGCCAAGGGAGCTCTAACCCTTCCTGAAAAGAAACAACAAACAAAGATCGTTTTTCACAAGAGTATTCCCCAAACACCCTGTAAGCAACCCCACAGCACTTTGCGTGGCAGAGTAGAAGAATTTACACCTCTTGAGATACAGCGGGTTCAGAATCGAGAGCAGAGGGATCTGTTTAAGGAACTCATCGGTCGCCATCATTACCTGGGATATGCAATGCCTTTTGGCGCCAGATTGCAGTATCTGATTTATGTAAACCGTCCCCATCGAGAAATTGTGGGGTGCATCCAGTTCTCAAGCCCTGCCTGGCGGATGCGTGCTCGCGATGAATGGATCGGTTGGACAGATGAAAGGCGTAAGGTCGCTCTACAAAAGGTGGTGAACAACAGCCGTTTTCTGATCCTTGCTCCCATCCAAAATTTAGCGAGCATGATACTGTCATGTAGTCTCCGGGAACTCAGAGATGATTGGGAACAGCAGTATGGTCTTAAACCCATGCTGGTAGAGACATTGGTGGATCGACAACAATTCCACGGTGGCTGTTATCGGGCATCGACCTGGATTGAGTTGGGGAAAACCACTGGTCGTGGGCGCATGGACCGATTCGGCAAACGTCATGGCGCTGATGTAAAAACCATATTAGTATATCCACTGGAAAAAGATGCTGTTCACCAACTCAGGGAGGGGATATGAATCCAGCGGTTTCCCTTTCTGCTGTGGAGCATTTACCTTCCCCCGTCATTGATCCGGGGCAAAAATGCTATGATGATATTGTCAATTTTCTTAATTCCAAGGAGAATCATTCAGTGAAACTCAGTGATTTGGAACAAGCACTTGAAAAACGAGGACGTGAGCTGATGCGCATCCTGCTTCAGGAACATTTAGACAAGCTCGGTCCCAGTCATTGTGAAGAGCCGGTCTGTGGAGCCGATGGCATTGTTCGACCGAAAGTGAGGCCACAGGATCGAAAAATCGAAACCGTATTTGGAACGGTATCGGAAAGTCGTGCCGGATATGGAAACAAGGGCGTGGCAAGTTTGCACCCGTTGGATGCCCGATTGAATCTTCCCCCAGAACTTTATTCCCTCGAACTTCGTCGCCGTGTGGCTGAAAACGCTTCAAAGAGTTCTTTTGACGAGACTGTCGAAACGATCAAGAAAACCACTGGAGCCGATATTCCCAAACGTCAGGTAGAAGAGTTAACACAGCGAGCAGCTCGGGATTTTGACGCATTTTATGAAATACGGCAATGCAACCCGGCGGATGAGACAGTTACTGGTCCAATACTGGTAATCACCACCGATGGTAAGGGCGTGGTAATGCATGAGCAGGACCTGCGGGAACAAACCCGGAAAGCTGCCCGGAAACGAAAGCCTCAGATGGAAAGCCGGCTATCCAAAGGGGAAAAGAAAAATGCCAAGCGAATGGCAACCGTTGCCGCTGTATATACTATAGATACGTTTAAACGTACGCCCCAAGACTTGCTTCCGGGGAATGACAAGTCGAATACAAAAACAAGCCCTCACCCGGAACAAAAGCGTGTATGGGCAAGCCTTGAAAAATCAGCCGAGCAGGTCATTGCATCGGCCTTTTCTGAGGCCTCCCACCGTGATCCCAACCACGAAAAACATTGGGTTGCCTTAGTGGACGGCGAAAATCAACAACTACGAATCCTGAAACGTATGGCCAAAAGACAAAATGTGGCCCTTACGATCATTGTTGATATTATTCATGTTATTGAATACCTCTGGAAAGCTGGCAGGGCATTTCATCCCAAATCCGGCCCGGAGCTTGAAAAATGGGTCCAGTACCGCTTGGCTAAAGTACTCGATGGCAAGGCCGGATTGATGGCAGGGGGGATGCGTAGAAGTGCTACATTAAAAAAATTTACAGACAAACAACGTAAACCTGTAGAAGCCTGCGCAACGTATTTGAAAAATAAAGCACCGTACCTTGAATACCATCATTATCTTGACCTTGGCCTCCCTATTGCCACAGGAGTTATTGAGGGCGCATGTCGTCATCTTGTAAAGGACCGAATGGATATAACTGGTGCCAAATGGCGGTTGTCCAGTGCTGAAGCAGTGTTGCGTCTGCGTGCCTTGCGGAGTAGTAACGATTTTGATGAGTATTGGAATTTTCATGAAGCCTGCGAATACGAACGTAATCACCGGGCTCTTTATCAACATGGTGAGGTTCCGGCTACAAAGCTACCAAAACCTTCACCGAAACGACGGGGGCATCTAAAAGTGATCAAGTAATGCTGGCAAAGAATGGCAAATATCATGACTACCAGCTTTGGTCAGACATGTCGTAAAAGAGCCGCACCCTTATTATTTGGGGAGAGATGGATTGAATACCGCCCAAGAGACGCTTAAGCCTGATCCTGAATCAAATGATGGGTTCGCGACAAGGGAAAAAATATCCGATTCTCATGGAATTCCCCTTTCTTTGTATACCACGCAGGTTGTTTCTGTTCTGGGGCTTTTAGGGGTGTTCATTTTCAGAGGGTCTGTAACTATTTGCGTTGGTATCCTTATTTTTACAATCCTTGTTTCCATTTATCTTACAAGACAACTTGTTTGTATTGAACGACGGAGAAGACAGGCGGAAACTGAAAAAGAGCTGGATGAACTGCGTTTCAAAAAACTGCTCGAATTAAGTTTTATGGCCGAAGAATCCATTGATGTCTTGGCAGAGTTTGCTCTGGCCGAAGCCTGTACGTTAACCCAAAGCGAATTTGGATATCTGGGGTTTTTAAAGGACGACCAGGCCGATTTGGCCACCTATCTTTGGCCCAAACAATTGGTGACTCAAGGTGATGCCGGGGAGGAGGCGTTGGCCTGTAACATGCAAGACACCGGCCTTTGGGCTGAAATTGAAAACGCCGGCGGTGTTTTGGTCATCAACGATTATGAAAATTACAATCCGTTTTCCAAGCAAAAAAAATTTCCGGGAAATGTCCGGATTACCCGGCTGTTGCATTCCCCCGTTTTTGAAAATGACAAGATTGTGGCATTGATCAGTGTGGGAAATAAACGAGCGGATTATAATGATTCAGACGTTCGTCAGCTGCATTTGATGATGGATGGGATGTGGAAAATACTTCAGGGAAAAAAAGCCCAAATCCAATTAAAAAAGAGTGAAGAGCGATATCGGCTGCTTGCGGAGAATGCCACCGACACAATCTGGATCATGCAATATCCGGATTTGACATTACGGTATATCAGTCCTTCGATAGAATCGCTTTTAGGGTATTCCCCCGACGCGTTTCTCAAGCTGGAATTTAGGGACTATGTGACCGAAAATTCATTAAATCAGGTGTCTGTTCTTGTCGCAGAAGGACTTGAAGAGGACATTGGCGACGGTGTTAAATCAAAGGGGTTAAAGGCTGCCGAACTGGCGTTGATAAAAAAGGACGGCACAACCATTTGGGTGGAAATTTCAGCCGGGTTCTTGAGAAATGACCAAGGTGAACCCGATGGAATATTAGGGATATCCAGGGATATATCAGATCGTAAACGTGCCGATGAAGCGTTACAACATGCCACGGAACTGATGCGCGAAGCCGGGCGAATTGCAAAGGTCGGTGCCTGGAGCATTGATATTTCAAGCCAGGCAATCACATGGTCGGATGAAATGAATGTGATCCATGAAAGGCGGGCCGATTTTCCCCCGACGCTTGATGAAGTGACCCGCTTTATCGCACCCGAATGGCGGGAAAAAATTTTGGACATTTACAACCGGTGTGTTGGTGAGGGCCAACGCCTTGAAGAAGAGTTCGAAATTATCACGGCCAAAGGACGCCGCCGGTGGGTCCATGCCACCGGAGAAGCCATAAGGGATGAGAGCGGAAACATCACCCGGGCCATCGGGGCGCTTCAGGATATTTCAGACCGGGTACAGGCGGATGAAGAGAGAAAACAACTACAGCTGCACCTTGACCAGGCAAGAAAAATGGAGGCCATCGGGATTCTGGCCGGGGGCATTGCCCATGATTTTAATAATATTCTTTCCGGCCTGATGGGGTTTACCGATCTTGCAATGCATGAGGCAAAAGAGAACGAAACCCTTAAACGGTATCTGAACCAGGTCACGTCCGCCAGTCTGCGGGCCAGGGATCTGGTTCGGCATATTCTGACGTTCAGCAGAAAATCCGAGGTTGAAAAGCAACCGATTATCATTAATCCTGTTATCAAAGAGTCGTTAAAGTTTATGCGGGCCTCTTTGCCTGCCGGCATCGAAATCAAGTATGATTTAAGGCTTGAACATGGCCGGGTGTTTGGTGATGCAACCCAGATATATCAGGTGCTGATGGACCTTTTTACCAACGCCGGCCATGCAATGAAAGATCACGGCGGGGTTCTGGATATTGTTCTGGACCGTGTTAAACTTGATGATACCCAGCCCGGATTTTTGGGAAAGATTTCTGCCGGGGAGTTTATTGAACTGGTTGTCTCGGATACCGGATGCGGGATCCATAAAAAATACCTTGACCGCATTTTTGACCCCTTTTTTACGACAAAAGCCCGGGGGGAAGGGACCGGGATGGGACTTGCCACCGTATACGGCATCGTAAAAGAGATGGGCGGGGGGATATCTGTTTACAGTGAGGTCGGGGTCGGCACAACCTTCAGAATTTTATTGCCGGAATATGATCAGGGTGCGGCGGTTCAAATTGACGTCAACACGGAACTGAAAAAAGGCCGGGGTAATATCCTGGTGGTGGATGATGAAGCGGCGATTGCCGAAAGTTCCTGTGACATTTTGAAATTATTAGGGTATTCCACTGTTATGCAGACAGACAGCCTCAAGGCTGTTGAACATGTGAAAAACAACCCGGCCCATTATGATTTGGTCTTGACCGATATGACCATGCCCCATCTTGACGGGTTTGGGCTGGCAAAACAGATCAAAAAGATCAATCCGGAAATTTGCATTGTTCTGGCCACAGGTTTTAGCCATAATCCGACAAAAGAGAAGTGCAAGGATGCCGGTATTACGAATATGGTGATGAAGCCCATGACTGCCGGTGAGCTTTCATCGGTCGTTGAAAAAGCTATGAAAAAGAGCCAGGGGGCGATATCGTCCAGCGGCTCTAAAGTATAATTTAAAATAAAACCGGGAAGTAGGCTAACAGCGTATTGTGACGTTCATTTAAAAATAAGAATAAAAGGTTCATATGTTCCGTATATTGATTATTGATGATGATCCGAATATCTGTTTGTTTTTTGAAACGCTTCTTGAAAAAATGGATTGTGAAACATATACGGCAAAAACAATTAATGAAGCAAAGGCATTAAGCCGACGAAATGAATTTGACATCATTTTGCTTGATTGTGAACTGCCCGACGGCAATGGGCTTGATATAATGCCGGATTTTGTAGCGCAACCGTCTTCACCTGAAATAATTATCATTACGGGCAAAGGCGATGCCAGGGGGGCTGAAATTGCTTTTAAGAACGGTGCGTGGGATTTTGTGCAGAAACCATTTCGCCTTGATGATGTCAGCGTTCCCATTCAAAGGGCCCTGCACTATCGAAAGGAGAAGCTTTCATCTCCTGAATTGATCATTCTGAAACGGTCGAAAATTATCGGGGAATCTGCTGCCCTGAAAAGATGTCTGGATGAGGTGGGCAAAGCCGCCTCGACCGATGCCGGCGTTCTGGTCACCGGGGAAACAGGAACCGGCAAAGAGCTGTTTGCCAAAGCGATTCATGAAAACAGCAGGCGGGCATCAAAACCGTTTGTGGCGGTTGACTGCGCCTCGCTCACCGAGTCATTGATTGAAAGTACCCTGTTCGGCCATGAGAAGGGCGCCTTTACCGGGGCAACATTTAAACAGGACGGTTTGATTATCCAGGCGGACGGCGGGACGCTGATGCTTGACGAAGTCGGCGATTTACCGTTGTCGATCCAGAAAGCCTTGTTAAGGACGCTCCAGGAACGATCTGTCCGCCGCCTTGGGGGGAAAAAAGAGATAGGCGTGGATATCCGTCTGATTTCCGCCACAAATCTTGACCTTGATCAACTGGTCAAAGAAAATCTTTTCCGGGAAGATTTTCTGTATCGCATCAGGGCCATGGAGATTCATCTGCCCCCGCTGCGTGACAGGGCAAACGATATTGAAGAGATCGTTTTAAAAAAGGTGCATGAGCTTTCAAACAGATATAACCTTGAACCTAAAGCCATATCCAAACAGCTGCTTGACGCATTGATGTCAAATTCCTGGCCCGGGAATATCAGGGAACTGCTCAACGTTTTGGAGTACATCCTGGCATCGGCCGGAAGTGATCCAACCCTGGTGCCCAAACACCTGCCGCCCAATTACAGGCTCTCCTCATTATCGTTTGAGGAGCCTGATATTCAGGCGGATGCCCAGTCAATGGTCGACGAGGTCCTGGACAGCGATGCCGACTTTCCGTCCCTGAATGCCTGCCGGGAACAGCTGGAGAAAAATTACCTGACCCGTTTAATGGAAAAGGCCGGTGGCGACAGAAAAACCGCCTGTCGGTTATCCGGCGTCTCCCAGGCCCGGCTGTATGCATTGCTCAGTAAGTATGACCTTCCCGGGTTTGGTTCCTATCAAAACTGAAATTCATTTCGTTTTATCAAATTTTTATGTAACATAATGGACATATGCTGATTTGCATCTATCCCACGCCGAACTCGCTGGGCTTGATACGGGTCAGGTAGTCGATGAGCGCCTTATTTTTTACATATTCCAGTTTTTCCTTTTTGATGAAGATATTGAAATGGTCTGCGTTGGGCTGGATTTGAGGGAACGGATCCACAAGACGTTTTTCTTCAAGCTCTTTGATCACCGTGTATTTGGGCACAAATCCGATGCCTAAACCGGACATGGCCGCGTTGATGATTCCCCTGATGTGATTGATCTGTACGACGTTTTTAAGGCTGGCGCGTTTGTCTGCCGGTATGGCGGCGATGAAATTGCGCCACCAGACCAGTTGTTTGTCGCTGGATAAAATATTTACCCGGGCCAAATCGTCAATGCCCGAAATCTCGTGGGCCTCGATAAATTCCGGGGCGGCAATGGTGATATACTGCTCCTGGAACAGGTAGATGCGTTCAATGGAGGGCAGTTCATGGGCAACGCAATCAATGATCAGATCCACCTCGTCCCGGATCAGTGGAGTTTCAAGGTCCGGGGAGAGATAAAAATCAAGATGGATTTCCGGATGGGTCTCCAGAAAGGGTTTGATATGGTTGATCAGAATGGAAGCACCGAACTCAACCGTGGAGCCGATACGGATGGTGACCAGGGCTTTTTTACGATAGGTGGATATCTCCTGGTCCGCTTTTTCAATTTCATAAAAAATTTTTTCACAGGACCGGAATAAAATGCGGCCGGCCGGGGTCAGATCCATGGTTTTTCCCTGGCGGGTAAACAACGGGGTATCCATGGAGCTTTCAAGTTTTTTAATGGCATGGCTGACGGCGGACTGGGTGACGAAAAGCCGCTGGGCTGCCTGGGTAAAGTTTTTTTCCTTGGCCAGGAAGAAAAAGGTTTTCAGATGATAAAGGTCCATAGCGCTCAAGTATGAATTGTGTTCATGGTTATAATAAATATTATGAATTTTACTTTAATGGATTCGTCGGTATATTACAATAATATGTTTTAATTATTAACAATATCATCAGGAGGAGATTTCTATGGGCGGCGCATTGAATGCAGAAGTCAAACAAATTCTTGATGCCCTTGGAATTAAGCCTGTCAATTCCGGCGCCACCATCGGCGGCAGTAACGGATGGCTTAACACAAAGGGAAAAGAGCTCGTTTCCTATTCCCCCATCAACGGCAAACCCATTGCCCGTGTTTTGATGGCGGAAAGGCAAGATTATGATGCGGTGATGGCCA
This sequence comes from uncultured Desulfobacter sp., assembly GCF_963666675.1. NCBI lineage: Bacteria > Pseudomonadati > Thermodesulfobacteriota > Desulfobacteria > Desulfobacterales > Desulfobacteraceae > Desulfobacter > uncultured Desulfobacter sp. The sequence continues at coordinate 6,114,175 of NZ_OY762929.1, forward strand.
AAGCCCAGGCTGCGTTTAAATCTTTTCGCATGATGCCCGCTCCCCGGCGCGGTGAGATGGTGCGCGAGATCGGTGATGCGCTGCGGGATAATAAAAAGGCCCTGGGGGCGCTGATTGCCCTTGAGGTCGGTAAAATCCGGGCCGAAGGCGAGGGTGAGGTCCAGGAGATGATCGATATTGCCTGTTTTGCCACGGGGCTTAGCCGCCAGCTGTATGGCCTGACCATGCATTCCGAGCGGCCCGAACATCGGATGTACGAACAATGGCATCCCCTGGGTATTGTCGGGCTGATTACCGCGTTTAACTTTCCTGCGGCCCCGTGGTCCTGGAACAGTTTGATTGCCGCTGTCTGTGGTGATGCGATTGTGTTCAAACCCAGCTCAAAAGTGCCTTTGACCAGTATTGCCATCCAGAACATCCTTGCGCCGGTGGTTGATAAATATGAGGTTGAGGGGATTTTCAACATGATCATCGGGTCCCGGGATGATGTGGGCGAACCCATACTCCATGATAAACGCATCCCGCTGATTTCCGCTACGGGTTCCACGGCGGTGGGGCGACATGTGGGCGAAGTGGTCGGCGGTCGTTTGGGACGTTCTTTGCTGGAACTTGGCGGCAACAATGCCATCATCGTCACCGAAGACGCCGACATGGACATGGCGGTCCGGGCCACATTGTTCGGTGCCGTGGGTACGGCCGGCCAGCGCTGCACCTCCACCCGCAGGATTATTATTCATTCTTCGGTGAAAGAGACCTTTGTTAAAAACCTGGTCAATGCCTACAAACAGGTAACGGTCGGCAATCCGCTGGATACGGACACACTCATGGGACCACTGATTGACGAAGGTGCCGTCATTGCCATGGAGGAGGCCTTGAAGGCCGTAAAGGCTTCCGGCGGAAAGGTGCTGTACGGCGGAGAACGGATCACCGTGCCAGGGTGTGAAGGCGGCCATTATGTGCGTCCGGCTGTGGCGGACGTGAAGAATGATTTCCCCATTGTCCAGAGCGAAACCTTTGCGCCCGTTTTGTACATCATTGAATACAATTCCTTTGAACAGGCCCTTGAACTGCACAATGACGTGCCCCAGGGTTTGTCCTCCTCAATTTTTACAACGTCCCTGCATTACCAGGAAGGATTTTTGGCGCACAGCGGTTCTGACTGCGGCATTGCCAATGTGAACCTGGGCACCTCGGGTGCTGAAATCGGCGGTGCGTTCGGCGGTGAAAAAGAGACCGGCGGCGGACGTGAATCCGGGTCTGATGCATGGAAAGTGTATATGCGGCGTCAGACCAACACCATTAACTGGGGCAAGGCACTGCCGTTGGCCCAGGGTATTGAATTTAATATTGACTGACAGGCCTGGTTTATCAGGCGTCGGTTTTAACACACAACAACTAATAAAATAAATTTAATAAGTTTTTTAAGGAGTTTTAAAATGGCAAACAGCGTATTTACCATCCCCAAAGCCTATAATGAACCGGTTAAGATGTATGCGCCGGGTAGTCCGGAGCGCGGAATATTGTCCGCAGAGATTGACCGCCAGATGGCGGATCAGGTGGAAATCCCGGTGATCATCAACGGTGAAGAGGTTAAAACCGGTGATGTCCGGAATGTGGTATGCCCCCATGACCATGGTCATGTACTGGGCAAGGTGCATCTGGCAGGTGAGAAAGAGATCAAAGCGGCGGTGGACGCAGCGTTGTCCGCAAAAGCGGCCTGGGAAACCATGGATTGGCAGGAGCGTGCGGCGGTATTTTTGAAGGCGGCGGATTTGATCTCCCAGAAATACTCGGCCAAAATCAATGCGGCCACCATGCTCGGTCAGTCCAAGAATGCCTTCCAGGCTGAAATTGACTCCACCTGCGAGCTGGTGGACTTTTTGCGCTTTAATGTGAATTACATGGAAGAGATTTACGCCAACCAGCCATTCAGCGAAAAAGGTGTTTACAACCGTCTGGAATACCGCCCCCTGGAAGGATTTGTTTTTGCGCTCACCCCGTTTAACTTTACCGCAATTGCCGGCAATCTGCCCACCTCGCCTGCCATGATGGGCAACACTGTTGTGTGGAAACCCTCCACCACTGCTGTTTTGTCCAACTACTATGTGATGGAGATTTTGAAGGAAGCGGGTCTTCCCGACGGTGTTATCAACTTCATTCCGGGTCACGGTTCCCAGATCGGTGATATTCTGTTCGCCCACAAATATTTTGCAGGTATGCACTTCACCGGCTCCACAGGCGTATTTCAGAATCTTTGGAAAAAAGCGGCCGACAACATCGAAACCTATGTGTCTTATCCCAGAATTGTGGGCGAAACCGGCGGTAAAGACTATATCTTTGCCCATGCCAGCGCCGATGTGGATGAGCTTGTCACCGGTATCATCCGGGGTGCCTTCGAATTCCAGGGCCAGAAATGCTCTGCCTGCTCCCGCCTCTATGTGCCCTCTTCCCTGTGGCCCTCCGTCGAAGATCAGCTCAAAGAGAAAATCGCTGGGATCAAGGTGGGTCCGGTGACGGATTACACCAACTTTGTGAATGCCGTGATTGATGAAAATTCCTTTGATAACATCGACGCGTATATCTCCCGGGCTGAAGCCTCTGCCGATGCTGACGTGATCATCGGCGGCCAGCGGGACAAGTCCAAGGGCTATTTTGTGCATCCCACCGTGATCCAGGCCAAGACACCGGATTATGAATCCATGGCCGAAGAGATCTTCGGTCCGGTACTCACGGTCTATGTATATGAGGATAAAGACCTTGAAGTCACCCTGGACATCCTGGACAATACAAGCCCGTATGCCCTGACCGGCGCTGTTTTTGCCAGGGACCGCGAAGTGGTCAATGCCCTGATGGCCCGGTTGACCCACACCGCAGGTAACTTTTATGTTAATGATAAACCCACCGGCGCCGTGGTCGGCCAGCAGCCCTTTGGCGGGGCCCGCAAAAGCGGCACCAACGACAAAGCAGGCTCCTACCTGAACCTGATCCGCTGGGCATCACCCCGGACCATCAAGGAAACCCTGGTACCCCCCGTAAATTACGGCTACCCGTTCATGGGCTAACCAAAAGTCTGATACTTTAGCACAATACAAAAGGGCAGTTCCCGGTGTAAGCCGTTAACTGCCCTTTTCAAATGAAAATACCTTATCATCTACAATCGTATTTTTTGTGGAAAATTCGCCCGGATGCAAGGCGCAAAAAAAATCTCAACCGGAGCAGCCTCGTGGCTGTGAGGATTGAGATTTTTTTTGCAACGCCGCAGGCGGGTGAATTTTCCGCAAAAAATTATTTGTTTTTGGCTATTACCCAGATGGCATGAACAATCCCTGGAATGTAGCCAAGAAGCGTTAAAAGAATATTCAACCAGAAGTGTTTTCCAATACCGACCTGAAAAAATACACCCACCGGTGGAAGAATAATGGCTGCGATAATTTTTAAAAGTTCCATGTTATTCTCCTTATATGTAATATTGATCATTCCTGCCTGAGCATACCACATTTCACAGAACGGAAAACATCAAATTTTAAAATACTTTTGGACATCTTTTCCATTTTCCCATATGATTTAAGTTTATTGTGTTCAAACCATCCTTGCAAAGGGATGGTTAAAATTTTTCCGGGCAAACGCCATCGGAAAAACCACCATAACAGTCGGAACTGCCTCCGGCTGGAAGGAAAATATTTATGAGCGAAGCAATTAAATCAGGGGATACCATTGCCGTTGATTATACGGGAAAACTTGAAAGCGGAGACGTGTTTGACTCTTCAGAGGGCAGAGATCCGCTGACCTTTACCGTGGATACGGGCATGCTGATCAAGGGCTTTGACCAGGCCGTTATCGGCATGAAAAAAGGGGAATCAAAAACCGTCACCATTCCGCCTGAAATGGGATACGGCCCAAGAGACGAGAACGCCATGGTGGATATCCCAAGAGCCCAGTTTCCCCCGGAGATGGACCTGAAAGAAGGACTTCAGCTTCAGCTCCAGAACCCGGCAGGTCAGCCGGTTCCTGCACTGGTGGCAAAAATAAGCGAAACCAGTGTCACCATGGACGTAAACCATTTTCTGGCCGGAAAAACCCTCGTTTTTGATATCACCATTGCTGAGACCGGACTGGAACCCCCGGCAAGCAGCTGTGGCACCAATAAAGGGGGCTGCGATTCCGGTTGCTGCGGAAACTGCAGCTGTGATTAACGCATAGGATTGTTCCCGGAGCATCGTGATGGTCAAGAAAAGTCTCATTTTGACGGTTGATGACAAGCCTCAGAATCTTCAGTTCCTTGGCAAATTGCTTTCAAATAACGGATATGAAGTCGCCATGGCTCAAAACGGCGCCCAGGCACTGACGTTTGTTAAATCCGAATTCCCGGATCTCATCCTGTTAGATGTCATGATGCCGGAGATGGATGGATATGAGGTCTGTGAAAAACTGCGGACTGAATTTCCCACCCATAGTATTCCGGTGATTTTCCTAACGGCCAAGTCTGATGCCCAGGATATTGTAAAAGGGTTTGATGCGGGCGGGGTTGATTATGTAACAAAACCCTTTCATTCGGCTGAACTGCTGGCCCGCATCAAAACCCATATTGAGCTTAAAACCCTGCGCGGTCTTTTGCCCATGTGTTCACATTGTAAAAAAATCCGGGATGATCAAGGCTTCTGGAATGATGTGGACAGCTATTTTGAGGCCCATTCCCATCTGACGTTTACCCACGGTCTGTGCCCAACGTGCATGGACAAGTTGTACGAGGGGTATGACTGGTATGAAAAGAGGAAACGGTCTGACTCCCAAAAGTAAAAGCCTTGGAAAAATAATGTCCTGATTCGGCTTGTTTTTTGTACATCCAAGCCCTGACTTCCCCCGCCGTTTTCTCGCGGCATGTCTGATACCCGCCTGCCATAGAAAATTTTAATTCTATTTTCCTGTCGGTTTATAAAATTCTTTATACTTCAATGGTTTGTCTGTTTTTTTACGGGTTTGATTGCTTTTTTTTGGGATTGCGTTATGTTAGTGACGTTGGGCTAAGATGCGTCAAAAAGGATGAACGAAAAAGGGCGGGTTTTAAAACTTGGCCGTTGAACATTAACCCTTTGGAGCAAGGGACCTGAGCATGGCATATGAATTTGATTTCAAGGCAGCCCAGGAGTATGATGCCTTTTTTGAAAAAGGCCGGGCCAGACACCGCCTTGACCTTGAAATCAGAATGATCAGCGCCCTGATCCGACCGATGCCGGGCAAGCGTCTGCTGGACATTGGTTGCGGTACGGGGTTAAGTCTTGAGCCTTTTGTGGATCTGGGTATGAGCCTGACCGGTATTGATCCTTCGGCATATATGCTGGACAAGGCTGCGGAACGGCTCAAAAATCGTGTTGACCTGCATCGGGGGACAGCCGAAAATCTTCCCTTTGATGACAATTCCTTTGATGCAGCCTTGCTGTTTTTCAGTATCGAATATTCAGACCGGCCCGCCAAGGCCATTGAAGAGGCCTGCCGGGTGGCCCGGGAACAGGTGGTCATCGGCGTTCATAACCGGTGTGCGCCCCATAATATGGCCCGGCGGGTCAAGGGCTTTTTTTTTCCGGATATGTATACCGGTGCCCGTTTTTTCAGTGTGTGGGAGTTGAAAACCATGATGAACTCGATATTGGGAAAAGCGCCTGTCAAATGGCGGACCACCGTGCAGTTCCCGCTGCTGTCCGGGCGCCTGATCTCCAAAGTGGAACATTGCCGTCTGATACAGTGGTCTTACTGGGGCGGTTTCATCGGCATGCGCATCAAGCCCGTACCTAAGTTTCGTACCCGCCCCCTGGTCCTGAAAACCCGGAATCGTAAAATAAATGAGCCGGCCACAGGCCTGGCGTTAGGATGTAAGGTAGAATAATGATTCGTGCCCGTCTGTATGAGCCCCTGTCCAATGGTGAGGTCAAATGCCTGGCCTGCAACCATTATTGTAAGATTTCCCCGGGTAGAACCGGTGTTTGCGGCGTCCGGGAGAACCGGGACGGCAAACTTTTTTCCCTGGTGTACGACCGGGTTGTGGCGGCCAATGTGGACCCCATTGAGAAAAAACCGCTTTTTCATTTTAAACCCGGCTCGCTCTCTTATTCCATTGCCGCGCCCGGGTGCAATTTCAACTGCCGCTTTTGTCAGAATGCCGATATCTCCCAGGTGCATGGCCGGGAAACAAACCCTTTCGCAGGCCGCCTTTCAGGCCAGGCCATGACGCCCGAAACCATTGTCGCCGCGGCTGTGGAACAAGGATGCCAAAGTATCTCTTACACCTATACCGAACCCACGGTTTTTTTTGAGCTGGTTTTGGATACGGCCATGCTGGCAAAGGAGGCGGGGCTTGCCAATATCCTTGTCACCAACGGATTTATGAGTCCTAAACTGCTGCAGGCGTCCGCCGCAGTGCTGGATGCCGCCAATGTGGATCTTAAATCTTTTTCCGACGGGTTTTACACCCGGTATTGTAACGGCCGCCTGGAACCGGTGAAACAGACATTGAGAACCATGGTGGAGTTAGGCCTCATGGTGGAGGTGACCACATTGGTGATTCCGGGACTCAATGATGATCCCGACGAACTTGGGCAGATGGCATCCTTCCTTGCCGGGGAATTGGGAACGTCAACCCCCTGGCATCTATCCCGGTTTCACCCGGCATTTGAGATGAACCAAACGGAACCGACACCTGTGGAGACCCTTGAAAAGGCCTGCGATATTGCACAGTCAGCCGGGCTTGTTCATGTCTATACCGGCAATGTGCCCGGTGCCAGGGAAGATACACACTGTCCGGACTGCGGCCAAACGGTTGTCAAACGACTGGGCTATTCTGTGGAAAATCTTTTAACCCAGACCGATAAATGTCCCGGGTGCGGTTCGTCTATGTTCGGGATCTATTAATAAAGATATTTTTGTATGCGTTCAGTTGTTGATATTCTGGAGACCGTCCGGGCAGACAGGCCCGTTTGTGATATCCTTGAAACCCTTTGGCGGGAGGGGTTTTATGCCTTTCTGGCCGGTGGTGCCGTCCGGGATGCCTTTCTGGGGTTCGCGCCCGGGGATGTGGACATCCTGACCAATGCCCGGCCCGAAGATCTAGCCCGGCTGTTTGCCGGCCAGGACCCTAAATATGTGGGAAAAGCCTTTGCCGTGACCCTGATCAACAAGGTGGAGGTGGCAACCTGCAGGCCTGCCGATAAAAAAGCCGTGGATGCCGGTCACACCTTTCCGGCCACGGATCTTGGCCGCCGGGATCTTACCATAAACAGCATGGCCTGGGATCCCCAAACCCGGACCCTGGCAGATCCCTTTGGCGGGCAGGCGGACATTGAAAACAAAACCATTCGATTCACCCGGAACCCTCTTGACCGTATTGAAGAGGATCCGGTTCGCATGGTCCGGGCCTGCCGGTTCGCTGCCCGTTTCGGGTTCAACATTGAGCCGGACGCCTTTGATGCCATCCGTTCCCAGGCCCATAAGATCACGGCCCCGGGGAACCCAGAGCGAATCCAAGGGGAAGTTGTCAAGGCCATGGGCATGGACAAGCCTTCAGCTTTTTTTACGCTGCTTCATGATACAGGCCTTCTATCGATCATTCTGCCGAGCCTTGACCGCTGCTACGGCCTGGACGGCGGACCCCACCACGGCGAAACCGTATTCGAGCACAACCTTCTGGTGGGCGATGCCCTGCCGGCATCCATGCCCACACTCCGGCTGGCGGGTTTTCTCCATGATACGGGGAAAGCCGATGCAGTGGAAATCAAGGATGGCCGAAACGCTTTTCCCGGGCACGAGAAATTTACCCAGGCCATGATGAGCGACCTTGAACGTCTCAGGTTCTCCAGAAAGGATATGGCGCATATCCACAGTCTGGTCCGGGGCCACATGCGTCCTCTAAAGGCCGATACCTCTCCAAAAGCCGTGCGCAGGCTTCTGGCCATGCTGGATGATCTGAATTTGTCCTATCATGATTTTTTACGCATGCGCATTGCCGACAAAAAAAGCAATCTGAATCCAATTAAAAAGCCGTATACCCTTGGGGATATCCGTCTGCGCCTGAATAAAATTCTGGATGCCCTGAATGCCAAGACGCCGTTTAATGTGAACAATCTTGACATTTCAGGCCGGGATATCCAGGATCTTTTGGGTCTGACCCAGGGACCGGCCATTGGAAAAGTCAAAGCATTATTGTTTGAACAGGTACTGGATGATCCGTCCCTGAACACCAAACAGACCCTGAAAGACCTGGTGCGGCAGATGGACCAAAAGCGCTTTACAGATTAAAATGTCAAAGCTATAAACGAGACGCGGCATAACGTTCAAATACTGAACATCTGACGAGCCGTTCAAATATATTTTTAGAGATTAAATACGATAGGGGATACATTATGGGAGATATAGTTCTTATCAGCATTACGGGCAAGGACCAGAAAGGTCTTACCGCCCGGATTTCAACCATCCTTGCCCAGTATCGGGTGAGCATTCTGGATATTGGCCAGGCTGTAATTCATGAACATATCTCTTTGGGCATGCTGGTGGATATTCCCTGTTCCCAGGACTTTTCCCTGATGTTTAAGGATTTGATTTTTGAAGGTCACAAAATGGGTCTGGCTGTGGATGTTTCTCCGGTTGATGCCAACGAGTATGAAACCTGGGTCCGGACCCAGGACAAAGAACGCAGGATTATTACGGTCATGGGGCGTGCCATTACCACAGGCCAGATTTCGGCGGTCTCCACCGTCATTACCGATCATGATCTTAACATAGACTCCATTACCCGCATGTCCGGCCGCAGATCCCTGAAAAGGCCTCTGGAGCCCCCCATGGCATGTATTCAGTTTGCCGTATCCGGCACGCCCAGAAGTATTCCCGAAATGAAGGGCAGGTTCATTCACATCTCCCAGGACCTGGGCATTGATATTTCCTTTCATGAGGACAATATCTACCGTAAAAACCGTAAACTGGTTGTCTTTGACATGGATTCCACATTGATCCAGGCTGAGGTGATTGATGAACTGGCAAAGCTGGCCGGTGTCGGCGATCAGGTTGCCCGGATTACGGAATCCGCCATGCGGGGAGAAATTGATTTCAAGGAGAGTTTCAGACGGCGTGTGTCACTGCTCAAAGGATTAAAGGAAAAGGATATCCAGGGCCTGGCCCGGAGCCTGCCTTTGACCGACGGGGCCGATCTGGTGACCCGGACCCTGAAAGGCCTTGGCTACAAGCTTGCCATTCTTTCCGGCGGTTTTACCTTTGTGGGCAATTATCTAAAAGAGACCTTGGGGTTTGATTATGTATTTGCCAACACCCTTGAAATAGAAAACGGCGAAGTCACCGGCGAGGTGACCGGCGAAATTGTGGACGGTCAGAAAAAGGCCGACCTGCTGCGCGAGCTGGCCAAAAAAGAGAATCTTTCCATTCAGCAGACCATTGCCGTGGGGGACGGGGCCAATGACCTTCCCATGATTTCCATTGCCGGACTCGGTGTGGCCTTTAACGCCAAGCCCGTTGTCCGGGAAAAAGCGGCCAACACCATTTCCACCATGGGGCTGGATGGGCTGTTGTTTCTGCTGGGGATCCATGAACGGGAGATCCCTGGGCCGGCCAACACCACTGTTTGAAACGCCTATTCGATTCTATTGTCGGTCATTTTTTGTTGTAGGGGCAACCCCCTGTGGTTGCCGTCGTTAGGGCAGGCTCTGTGGCAGGGCAGGCACAGGGATCTGCCCCTACAGCGGCCGACGTTGGAATTAATCACCACTTTTTTAATAGCTATATTTCCAGAAGTTCTATGGGGTGAACGATCTTTCGGTCAAATACCTGGGAGAATTGTAACCGGCAGCTGAGGCAATCGGTTACAATTGTCCGATCTTTTTCAGATTCAAACTGTTTAAATAAAGAGCGCCCGGTTTTTAAACTCAGTGTGTGAAATGATTTTTTATACCCTAAATGACCACCCATTCCGCAGCAGCTTAACGCACCGCCCACGTGGATAATATCAGCCTCGGGGATGCTTGAGAATAGATTAAAATAGGGTTCACCGATCTCCTGTTCTCTCTGGTGACACGAGGCAAAATAGATCAACGGTGTGTCGGGATTGTTGATTTTGAATTCCAAATGGTGTGCTGTTTGAATGGAAAATAAAAATTCTCCAAGATCGTAGACAGCCTGCGACAGCTTTATTCTATCCATGGAATCAATTGATGAAAAATAGCCGTCATCCTTGAGAATTTTTTGGTAAATTGTTTTGGGAAGTGACAGAAACTTTCCAGCGCCGGAAGCCAATGGCACCTTTAATTCATTTTTTTGGCTTTCTAAACTCTCTTGGGCCGCCTTTGAAAAATAGGCATTTTCGAGCAGCAGTTTCTTGTAAAAATATCCGCAGGTCGGGCACGAGCAGATAATTTTGTATCCCTTGGAGACAGCCTGCATTAATATGCCAACATTTGCCTTTATTTTTTCCAGGGCTTTTTGCTTTTGCCCTTCCATTAAAAGCGGCATGCCGCAGCAATGTTGCTCCGGTACAAACACCTCGATTCCCAGGCTTTCCAGGAAATTCACCGTGGCCTTTCCAACCTCCGGGAAAAAATACCCGGCACTACAGCCTGCAAAATAGGCGACTTTTTGACGGGAGTCCGCAGTATCATCACTTACTGAACGAAGGCCTTTGGTCTTTGCCCATTGGAAAAAATTTTGACTTGCAAACACGGGCAGTTGCCTGTCAGGATCTATCTTTAAGGCTTTTTTTGTGATTGCGGCGGTCATGTTGCATTTGTTCAGCCGGTTTATGGGACGGCTGAACAATGTCCCTAACTTGCCTGATTTTTGAATATCAGCGGTCAATTGGTCTGTGAGGGGGATGCCGTTTTCAGCGGCTATTGCTGCTTTTGCCTGGAGGATCAGCGTTCTGATATCAGCACAGGGACACAGCCCGCACATTGTGCAAAGGTCAAGCAGTTGGCGGATTGTTTTATTGTCAAGCGTTTCCCCCTGTTCGATTAATTCGTCATTTAATCTGTAGAGTTCGGGGAAAAACAGGCAATCTTCATCCAGATGTGTTCTGCAGACATCACACCCGCAGTACCCTGCGCATTTTTCAAATATTTTTAATATCAGATCCTTGGAGGTGGTGCTCATGGTTACATTATCTTTTAATAGGGGTGGTTTCTGGTCGTGGTTTCCTGGAAAAAGGAGACCTGGGGTTGCAGGTCTCCTTTTGTATTTGGCAGGCAATTATGAAAACAGCCTGAAGTTAAATAATCAGTTATAAAATGAGTGCCTTTTAATTTGTGTTAAAAAACCATCGCGGCTTTTAAAAAACACAAAAAAGGCAACCCGCGAAGAAACTTATAGAAAGATTTTCAGGTCCGGTCAAGCACTATGTATAGGGGGTTGGATCAGGGATGCCGGCTTCGGTAAATCCTTTTATGCGGTGCAGGCAGGAGTCGCACTTTCCACAGGAACGGCCCTGGTCGTCGGGGTCATAGCAGGAGATGGTCAGGCTGTAGTCCACGCCTAAACCATGCCCGGTGGTGATGATTTCGGATTTTGACATGTGGATCAAAGGGGTTTCAATGGTTAAAACCGTCTCTTTTGTCACGCCGGTTTTTGTGGCCAGATTGGCCATGGTCTGGAAGGCATCAATAAACTGGGGCCTGCAGTCCGGATATCCTGAAAAATCCACGGCTGTGACGCCGATGAAAATGGCTTGGGCCTTCAGTACCTCGGCCCAGGCCATGGCATAGGATAAAAAGATGGTGTTCCTGGCGGGGACATAGGTGACGGGGATCTGGTTTTGATCAATCTGCGTCACGCTGTCGTGTTTGGGCACGGCAATGTCGTCGGTAAGTGCGGAACCGCCGAACTGGCGCAGGTCGATGTCCACGATTTTATGGTCACATGCCCCCAGGTGAACTGCCACTTTTTTGGCGCATTCCAGCTCCACGCTATGGCGCTGGCCGTACCTGAAGCTTAAGCTGTAAATCTCAAATCCCCTGGCTTTGGCCATGGCCATGGCCGTGGTGGAGTCAATGCCGCCGGATGAAAGGACGACTGCTTTTTTTATCATGGGTTATACTCCTCTTAAATCCGGATCCCAGATGATTTTGTGTTGTTGAAGGGAGAGCCTTGCTCCCAGTTTGTCTTTGAGTATCCATACTGCCAGGTCCGAAAGCTCAATACGGCCAAAAACCGGGCTGATGTGGATGTTTTTTACGGGATGATTCTTCAAGTGCGTTGTTATGATGGATGCGGCATATTCATAGTCCTGTCTGGATCCCACCACGAATTTGACTTCATCCCGGTCTGTCATGTGATTGAAATTGTCCAAAAGAAATGACCCGGCTTCACCGGACGAGGGGCACTTCACGTCCATGATGCGGATACAGGCCGGATCCACAGGCGCAATGCTTACACTTCCATTGGTTTCCAGCAGCACCTCGAATCCTTTTGCCTGAAGTTCGGATATCAATGCGGGCGTCTGGGTCTGAATCAAGGGTTCTCCGCCGGTAATTTCCACCATGGGGCAGTCAAACGCCGCCACCTGGTCCACGATTTGATCGATGGTCATGGCGTTGGGGTGTGCCGCAGCATAGGTGGTGTCGCACCAGGCGCAGGAGAGGTTGCATCCGGACAGCCGGACAAACACGCAGGCAAGGCCTGCCCGGGTGGATTCTCCCTGCAGGCTGTAAAAAATTTCGCAAATGTCCAGGGGCACTTATACCTCCTGGTAGGATGATCCGCAGCCCGGACTTTCAAATACAGTGATTTTTTTGATTTTGATGAACTCGGTGTTCAAGCGCCTGGACAATTCAGAATATAGAAATTTTGCCAGGTTTTCCGCCGTGGGATTGATGGCGCCGAATTCGGCAACCTCATTAAGATTGGTGTGATCCAACCTGCTTAAAACATCTTTCACCACACTTTTGACATCCCTGAAATCTATGCCCATGCCCAACTGGTTGAGCTTGGAGCACCGTATGTGTGCTTCAACAATCCAGTTATGGCCGTGCAGATTTGAGCAGTTGCCGTCATAGCCCCTCAGGGAATGGGCTGCTGCAAAATGGTCCTGGACACAAATGTCATATACGCCTGGCATAAATAGATACTCCCTTGTTAATAACGGCCATGGGCCGAACTGGTGGATTTAACACCCAGGCTCAACCCCAAACAGCACATGAAAGTCGCTTTTTTTACGTTTTGCCACTTCCATATAACGGCCATGGGCCGACCTGGTCTATCAGCACCCAGGCTCAGCCCACAACGAAAGTTGAAAGATCTGTGTCGGTTACACAGACTTTCTTATAAAATAGCCTGGTGATTTGAAAAATCTACCATAATTTTGGGTCTGAATCAAAAATGTCAAGGCGAGTAATGATTTGTTTTTCAAATTTATTCACGGATTTGATACGCTCGGGGGGATTTGAAATATGAAAAGGGCAGGGGGGCAATATATGGCCGATGTTATCCATAACTATCTTGAACAGCAGAACTATTTGATCCTTGACGGGGCGCTGGGCACCGAACTGGAGTGCCGGGGGTGTAATCTTGATGATTCTCTCTGGTCTGCCCGGCTTCTGGCGGATGATCCTGATAAGATTGCGGCCGTTCATGCCGACTATCTGCGTGCCGGGGCGGATTGCCTGATTACGGCAAGTTACCAGGCCACGTTCCAGGGATTGGCGCGTCAGGGGTATACCCAGGCGCAGGGCCAACAGCTCATACAGTTTTCCGTTACGCTGGCAAAAACTGTTGTGGATACGTTCTGGGCTGATCCCGCCAACCGTGTTGACCGGCTTAAGCCCCTGGTGGCTGCATCGGTGGGTCCCTACGGCGCTTTTTTGGCGGACAGGTCGGAATACACCGGAAATTACGGCATCGATGAAGACGAGCTGATTGCGTTTCACAAAGGGAGATTAAATGCGCTGATTGCAGCCGGGCCTGATATTCTGGCCTGTGAAACCCTGCCCTGTTTTGCCGAGGCCCGAGCCCTTGTCCGCCTGCTGGAGGTGTTGGGGGCGGATTCAGATCGCCTCCCGGCCTGGATCAGCTTCAGTGCAAAGGACGGACGACACATCAACAGCGGAGAGCCGATCCGGGACTGCGCCCGATGGCTGGATGGCAAACCCTGTGTCACAGCAGTGGGGGTCAATTGTACAAATCCAGTCCATGTCCTGTCTCTGGTGAAAGAGATCCGGGCCGTGACCGACAAACCTGTGGTGGTATATCCCAATAAAGGCGAGGCGTGTAACCATTTGATAAGCCCAGGGGGAGGGCCTTCATTTGCTGAAATGGCGGTCCAATGGGCAAAATACGGGGGCAAACTCATCGGGGGCTGCTGTCATACAACTCCGGACGATATCCGCCGGCTTGCTTTGGGGCTGAAATTATTGGGGTAAAAACCAAAAAAGCCCCTGAAGACAGGGGCCATTGTAGATGCTGGTAGCGACGCAGGGAATTGAACCCCGGACACTGCGGATATGAGCCGCATGCTCTGACCATCTGAGCTACGTCGCCACAAAAACCAGGATTAAATAGCACACTGTTTTGGTAGATGTCAAATTAAATTTGAAATTATTTAAAAAATGGTCCTTTAATACGAATTAAACCCTGATTCGATTTATTTTTGCTCGGCCTCAAAACCGTGTACCGCCACGGTGAAATTGGACAGATCCTCGGGCAGATTGGAAAAAATCAGCATAAACATGACCGAAGCGCCGGGTTTAATATTGACGTTGGTGTTCTGATTTCCCTGTTTGACGCCCATCTGCTTGGTTATATCCGAGATATTGCCGGTTTTCAGGGTCTCTTCGGGTATTATATTTCCGCAATAGGCAATCAGCGTTCCTGCTTTGGTATTGTTTTTTTTCATCAGGGTCCCTTTGACCCGAATGTAGCTGACTGCCGTATTGGAGGGATTTTTAACCTTGCCTGTAACAATGAACAGGTCCCCTGCGCTTTGATTGGAAACAAACCGGCCGTTTATGCTGGGTTCGTCCAGCACGGGTTTCGGTGGCGGCCGGGGCGCCTGTTTGGGCGCAAGCCACTGGCTGATAAAGGGGATCTGAATGTCGGACACCACGGGTATGGTTACCCCAAGGCGCATGACCGCCACATAGGCAGCCAGGAGCAACAGCACCAGCACCAACAGGATTTTAACTGCCGGGCTTAACCCTTTTTTATTTTTTGCACCTCGTTTCTGGCGGACGCTTTGTGCGGACAGTGGTGTGATCACCGGCTCCTGGTCTGTTGGCGCTTCTGTGAGGGCGTCAATTTCATCATCTGTTGGAGACGGGGTCGCATCTGGTTCGAATGTGGTATCGTCCTCTTCTTCTTGGGCTTCCGGAATGGCTAGTCCGGAATCTTCGGGTTCTGTTTCCTGTTCCAGCACTTTATCATATTCTGAAAATTTATCCTGCTCCGAGACGGTTGGTTCGATCTCTTCGTCTGTTTCTTGGGTGTCCGGTTCTTCATCATCACCGCCATCCGGTTCAAGGGTAAAGTCATCTGATGGGGGCAGGTCATGTTCTATATCCAGGCGTGCCTCGGGGCTCTCTTCCTCTGTTTGGGCAGAAGGCTCAATCAGCACGTCGTCAGAGTCGAGGGATAAATCCTGACCATCGTCGCCTCCATCTGGCTCAAGAATAAGATCTGCCTGGGAATCGTCTTCAAATTCAAGTTCCAGCCCGTCATCCTCCTGGGAGTCCAGTTCAAGATCATTTAAAGGCGGAGTCTCTTCGGCGGAGTCCTCCAGCTCAAAGGACAGTTCTTCAAGCTCAAGGCCGGATTCTTCGTCGCCATCCTGGTCGAAACTGATTTCAATGTCTGCGGTATCTGAATCATCGGCCATTGATAGCAGTTCAGAAGCGATCTCATCTTCACTTGATTCAAGTTCAAGGTCCTGGGTGTCCAGCTCAAGCTCATCATCCTGGAAGTCCAGTTCCGGTTCCTCAATGTCAAAATCAGCCGTTTCAAAATCCAGGCCGTCTTCGTCAAAGTCATTGGACGGCTCGTCAATTTCAAGCGCTTGATCCTGGGAATCCCGGACGTCTAATTCTGTCTTAGGTTCCGGCGAATTTTCTTCAAATTCCTGGTCATCAAAATCTATTTCTGAGAAATCAATGTCAGAATCTTCCCGGTCGGTGTCCGGGGCGTCTGAATCGTCGTCTAAACTTAAATCGCCGTTTTGTGATTCGTTAAGGTTTGGGGCGGCTTGGAATTCCGGTTCTTCAAAGGGGATGTGGCGTTCTCCGGGGCTCCCGTGATCAGGTAGTTCAAATTCTGGGTATTCCGGTGGAAAGGCTGTAAAAACATGCAGACATTTACTGCATCTAACCTTTGATCCCCCGGGCTTAATCAGAGCGTCGTCAAGGACAAACCGGGTTGCGCACTTTTCGCAGGTAATGATCATTGGGCATCCCCTTCATTTGAATAACAGCCATGGGCTGACCAGGCTTATCAACACCCGGACTCAGCCCACAACAAAATATGAAAGTAATTTATTGGTTTGTTTAAACGTTTGTATAAATTAATTTTATAATTTTAAATCAAAGATTGCCGGCAGGTTCCTGTATTTCTCATTGTAATCCAGACCATAACCGACGATAAACCCCTTATCAAGGCAGAAACACGAATAGCTCACATTGACTTGCGTTTCCCGGCGCTCGCTTTTATCAATCAGCGCACATATCTTAATGGACCGGGGATTCAATGATTGAATGGATTCGACAAGCTTGACAAGGGTCCGGCCTGTATCCACGATGTCTTCCACAATTAACACATCACGCCCTCTAAGTTCAAGGTCGGGTTTTTTTGTAAACACGATCTGTCCGGTGGATGACGTTCCTTCGTAGGATGATGCACCCACCAGGTCAATTTCGTGATCAATGGTGATCTGCCGGACAAGATCGGCCATAAAAACAAAAGCCCCTTTGAGCACTCCGATAACCACAAGGTCTAAATCATTATAATCCTGGGAGATTTTTTGTCCGATCTCCCGGATTTTTTCCTTGATTTCCTGTTGGGAAATCAAGGGGACGAGTTCAGGCATGTTGAATTATAATCCTGTTTCCTTAAGTTCCTTGATTAGCTTTTTTTGCTTGGAGTTTAATTCTTTCGGCATCTCTATATTAACCACAACATAGAGATCTCCGCAACCATTTCCTTTCATGTGGGGGATTCCCATGCCCGGCAAACGCATTTTTGCCTTGTGTCCGGTCCCCGGCGGCAAGGTCAGATTGATGGTTTTGCCCGCCGGGGTGGTTACCTCAACCTTGTCTCCCAAGAGGGCCTGGGTCAGGGCGACATCTTTGGTTATCAGAATATCGTTCCCCTCCAGGGTAATTCCCTGGGGCAGGGATGGGTTGGACTTGATGTAAAGGTTGCCGGCCGGGCCGCCGTTGGCGCCGGATTCACCTTTGCCTGCCAGTCTGATTTTTTTGCCCTGGGTAAGCCCTTTGGGAATTTTCACCTCAATGGCTTTGGTCTGCCCGTCCTGGGAAATGGTGATGGTTTTGCCGCCGCCATTGAGCAGTTCGTCCAGGGTCAGGGGAATTTCATATTCCAGATCTTTGCCCCTGGCCGGGGCTCTTCGACCATAAGCGCCGCCAGGCCCTGCGTTTTGGGAAAAGGGATTGCCCCCCATGCCGGAAAACGAAGACCTGCCTCCCTGTTTAAATGTAGAGGAAAAGCCGCCGGACCGGTTAAATCCACCGCCACCGCCGAAGCCGAACTCCTTGAGAATATCACCCAGGTCAAAGTTTCTGAAAATATCTTCCTGGGAGAATTTTTGCTGGAAGTCGGCAGATCCGTAAGTATCATATTGCTTTCTTTTTTCGGGATCACTGAGAACGGCGTAGGCTTCTGAAATGGCTTTGAACTTATCTTCCAGGGCCTTGTCCCCTTTGGTTTTATCCGGATGATACTTGATGGCAAGTTTTCTGTATGCCTTCTTTATATCTGCGGCTGTCGCAGACTTATCTATGCCAAGTGTTTTGTAATAATCTTGCGCCATTTGATATCTTAATTCCTTTGCGTTTAGCTGTATGTTTGTTCATTAATACAAATGTGTAATAATGGTAAGGCGCAACCCGTTCAAGTCAAGGGGCGGCAGGGCTATCCTCTGCGTCAATTAATTCCTAGGTCTATTTTGTCGGAATGCGCTGATGGCCACCATGAGCACGGAGATGGCTGCCGGGGTCATGCCGTCAATTCGGGATGCCTGGCCCAGGGATGCCGGACTGATCCGGTCAAGTTTTTCTCTGATCTCATTGGACAGGCCGTGGGCCGCATCAAAGGAAAATTCAGTGGGAATTTTTATCCGTTCCAGATCCTCAAATTTTTTAATTTCATTGTACTGCCGCCGAATATACCCTTCATATTTAATTTCGATTTCCACCTGCCGGGCTGCTCGGTCCTGGACGGGTTCCGGGGCCGGGGCTATCTGCTGTAACAGATTGTAATTGAGCTCCGCTCGTTTGAGCAATTGACTTAACGGCACACCTGTCTCAATGGGATTGGAGTTATGGTCGCTAAGAAACGCATTGGTTTCATCGCTGGGTTTGACCACAACCTGGTTGACCCGTTCAAGCTCTTTCTTTGTGGCTTCCTTGATCCGGCAAACTTCATCCAGGCGGGCCTGGTCTGTCAGCCCGTATTCATAACCGATCCGGGCCAGCCGCAGATCTGCGTTGTCTTCCCTGAGCAGCAGCCGGTATTCGGCCCGGGAGGTGAACATGCGGTAGGGTTCTTTGGTGCCCCGGGTAACCAGGTCATCCACCATGACACCGATATAGGCCTGGGAGCGGTCCAGGATGAACGGCGGACGGCCAAGGATCTTTGCCGCTGCATTGGCCCCGGCCCAAAGCCCCTGGGCGCCGGCCTCTTCATAGCCGGATGTGCCGTTGATCTGCCCGGCCAAAAACAGCCCCCCTACCTTTTTGGTTTCAAGGGCCGGCGTCAGTTCCAGGGGCGACACATAATCGTACTCAATGGCGTATGCCGGGCGCATGATATGGGCCTGTTCAAGGCCTTTGACCGAGCGCACCACCTGGTACTGGATCTCCAGCGGCAGGCTATTGCCCAGGCCCGATGCATAGATTTCCTTGGAGTCAATGCCTTCGTATTCCAGGATGACATGGTGGGAATCCCGGTCCGGAAATTTTACCACCTTGTCTTCAAAGGAAGGGCAGTACCTGGCGGACTGACCCTTGATATGCCCGCCGTACAGGGCTGAATATTTCAGGTTGTTGCGGATGACGGCATGGGTGTCCGGGTTGGTCTGGCCCATGAAGCTTGGCAGCATGGGGGTGGTGACCTTGTCGGTGGAAAAGGAAAACGGTTTGATCACCTCGTCTGATCCGTGGACATTGAATTGTGAAAAATCAATGGAGTCGGCATGCAGGCGCGGCGGGGTGCCGGTTTTCATTCGGCCCATTTCAAGTTTCATGGACTCAAGGCTTAAGGCCAATCCCGTGGAGGCAAATTCTCCGGCACGCCCGGCCTGGATTCTGGATGAACCGATATGGACGGTGCCCCGCAGAAAGGTGCCGGTGGTAATGACCACGCTGGCGGCCAGATATTCAAATCCCGTATTGTCGACAATGCCTTTGATTTCATTGTTTTTAATGATCAAAGATTCCACCATGGCCTGCTTGAGATCCAGGTTCTCGGCCTTTTCCAGGACAAGTTTCATGTGCCTTGAATACATGTTCTTGTCATTCTGGGTCCGGGTGGACTGGACCGCCGGGCCTTTACGGGTGTTCAGGGTCCGGTACTGGATGGCCGAAGCGTCTGAGATTTTTGCCATCCACCCGCCCAGGGCATCAATCTCTTTGACCAGCTGCCCTTTGGCTGTGCCGCCGATGGATGGGCTACAGGGCATGGCCGCAATTTTGTCCATGTCAATGGTGAGCAAAAGGGTGTTGCAACCCATGCGGGCCGCAGCCAGTGCTGCTTCGCATCCGGCATGTCCTGCACCCACCACAATGACATCATATCTGTTTTTAAACGTGTTCATAACATCCTTAACTATTTTTACAGGGACTTAATATAATGGCTGCGGGCTGTTGGTCAAGCTTTCCCTGGGAATTTTCACCTTGGCAAATTCACTTGTAATCTGTATGGTTATGGGTTTGATCAAGTGTGCAACGTGTATTAATAAAGGTATGAAACGGGGGAAAAATTGGCAGATGCGGACCGAATGAAGCGTTACTCGGATTATAATGCCTATCTGCGCAGCCTGTTTGGTGAGCGCGTGCAGAAAATTTCCGTGGATGCCGGGCTGACCTGCCCGAATCGGGATGGAAGCCTGTCGTCGTCCGGGTGTATTTACTGCAATGCAAAAGGGTCGGGTACCGGCGCCTTTGCCAGGGGGCTTTCCATTTCCCAGCAGATTGAAGCCGGCAAGATCGGCGCCGTAAAAAAATACAAGGCCAGAAAATTTCTTGCCTATTTTCAGTCTTTTACCAATACATATGCACCGGTGGATCATCTTAAAGCCTTATATGATGAGGCCCTCTCCTGTGAGGGGATGGTTGGTATGGCTGTGGGCACAAGGCCCGACTGTGTGGACCAGGAGAAGATTGATCTGCTTGACTCATATACAAAAAACTATCTTATCTGGCTGGAATACGGGCTTCAGTCCGCCCACGACGCCACCCTTGCCCTGATTAACCGGGGGCACGATTTTAAGGCCTTTGAAGCGGCCATGGCCCTGGCTGCCCGGAAAACCAAATTGAATGTCTGTGCCCATATCATCCTGGGCCTTCCCGGAGAAACCCGGGAGATGATGCTGGATAATGCCCGGATTCTGGGCGATCTGGGGGTAAACGGCGTCAAAATTCATTTGCTTTATGTGGTCCGCGGCACCGCTTTGGACACGATGTATGCCCAAGGGCGGTATACGCCTTTGGAGCAGCAGGAATATGTGGACCTGGTCTGCGATTTTCTGGAGCGGCTGCCCAGGTCCATGATCATCCAGCGGATCACGGGGGACCCCCATGCCGATGAGCTTGTGGCCCCCTTATGGTCGGCCCGGTACCGGGAGACATTCAACATGATCCAGCATACCCTTGAAGCCCGGGATTCCTACCAGGGAAAATGCTGGGCCTAAACACCGGGCCGGGCTATTTTAAACCGGGAGCAGCGGCTCCTCTGTCATTTTTCTACCCAGGGCTTTTTCGATCAAGGTGATGGTTTTATTATCTTCCCGGGTTGTAAAGGTGTATGCCTGGCCGGGTTTATTCGCCCTTCCCGTCCTGCCGGTTCTGTGGATATAGGTTTCAACCGTATCCGGCAGATCATAATTGATCACATGGGAAACCCCTGATACGTCAATTCCCCTGGCGGCAATATCCGTTGCCACAAGGATTTTGAACGAGCCGCTTCTGAACCCTTCCATGGCTTTGCGCCGCTGGTTCTGGGATAAATTCCCCTGTAAAGAGACGGCGTTGAACCCCGATTTTTTTAACTGGACGGCAAGGCTTTTGGCTTTATGTTTGGTCCGCGTAAAGACAATGGTGCTGTCCATGCCGTTTTTTGCAAATAAGGTTTTAAGCAGGGCGGTGCGCTTTTCCTTCTGGACATTAAACCGGCCATGGGAGATCTTGGGCGCGGGGCCGGTCCGGTTGATCTGGACTTTAACGGGGTGGTTTAGAATGTCCTGGGCGAGCTTGCCGATCATTTTGGGCATGGTTGCAGAGAAAACCAGGGTCTGGCGTTTTTGGGGCAAAAACCGGATGATTCGTTTGATATCCGGCAAAAATCCCATATCAAGCATCTGATCGGCTTCGTCCAGAACAAGGGTGTCAATCGCCCTAAGGCTCAGGGCCTTTTCATTCATGAGGTCCAGGAGTCTTCCCGGGCATGCCACAACAATGTCCACGCCCTGTCTAAGGGCCTTGATCTGGGGATTTTTTCCGACCCCGCCGTATACGGCTACGCTTTTAACCGGGATGTGCTTTGCCATCATGATGATACTTTCATGGATCTGTTCGGCCAGTTCCCTGGTGGGGGCCATGATCAGTGCGGACGGCGCGGCGGACGATGCGGTGCGGTTTGCGGTGAGCAAGTGCTGGAGAATGGGCAGTACAAAGGCAACGGTTTTCCCGGTGCCGGTCTGGGCCAGGCCAAGGATATCTTTGCCCCCGAGGACGGGGGGAATGGCTTGCTGCTGGATTGGGGTCGGGCGGGTGTAGCCCGCGTCACGAATACCCGACTGGATGCCGGGGTGAAATTGAAACTGGGTAAAACTCATTTAAACTCCTGAACGCAGACCTTTTTCAGTATTGGGGCCGTATCATGCGGCCCTCTATTTTTTTGTGATCTGCTTACAATATATATTGTGTGAAAAAAGGTAAGACGAAGATTAAGGGCGAACCCTCAACTTGAAGAAGATACAACGGGCGTATCCAACAACATCTCCATACTGTTTTCACGGTTAAGTATCAGTAAAAACGTCAACGTGCGATGTTTGTCAGACAACGCGGCCGGCGTGCCGTCTCTGTGAGAGGAGAACTCTGACAGGAAACATGTCTTTCCGGCATTTAAATAGTGTAGTAACTAAGACGGTCGGGGCTGGCCGCAGAAGACTTCTGCGGCCAGCCCGGGCCTTATCGGCCAACAAAAAAGCCCCCGAGAAGAAAAGCTCTCAGGGGCCGTAATAACTGTTCAGATGAAAGCGTTCGAAATTCGCCAAAACCCTTTCAGGTTTTCCTCGGGAGACCGGGAAAAAAAGATAAGGTCAGTCCATGACAGTTATCAATAAAGGTGGTCAGCTAGATCACTGTAACATTTGCAGCAGCCGGACCTTTGGGGCCCTGCTCAATGTCAAATGTAACCTGATCGCCTTCGTTCAGGGTCTTAAAACCTGTTGCGTTAATGCCTGAATGATGAACAAAGACATCTTTTCCACCATCTTCTACTTCGATAAATCCAAAACCTTTAGTTTCGCTGAACCACTTTACGGTACCTTTTGCCATGTTGGCGGTCTCCTAAATAAAAAAATAAAAATTTGCTTCTAACTTTGGGGGTAATCACAGAAAATAAATAATGAGATATACACCTTAAGGAAGGAACATATGCATGCACTTAGCATACATTTTACGTAGTATACTGGAAAAAAAGAGAATGTCAACATCAAACCTGTAAAATGTAAAAATTTTTTAAAATTATATCGCTTTTCTTAACAACCTGTCCGGATGAAAAAAATCAGAACCCGAGTTCGTAGGACTCGAATCCGGATGACCGCAGCGCAGTTCTTTTTTTACCGTCCTGACGAATGATCAGGCA
This sequence comes from uncultured Desulfobacter sp., assembly GCF_963666675.1. Taxonomy (NCBI): domain Bacteria; kingdom Pseudomonadati; phylum Thermodesulfobacteriota; class Desulfobacteria; order Desulfobacterales; family Desulfobacteraceae; genus Desulfobacter; species uncultured Desulfobacter sp. The sequence continues at coordinate 6,137,464 of NZ_OY762929.1, forward strand.
TTCAGTGTTTTCAAGGCTGTTGATAAGTGTCAGGGCCTGTTGGGTGTCCATGACCATCAGTGCTGTGGCAAGGCCGTCGGCCCGGGTGCAGGTATCGGAGATCACCGATGCCGATACCACACCGTTTTCAACAGGATAACCGGTTTTCGGGCTGATAATGTGGGAGTATACGTGCCCGTTTTTTTCAAAATAGTTTCTGTAATTGCCGCTGGTGGCGATGGCCTTGTTGTCCAGGCGCACTTCTTTATACAGACCGGCATTCAAAAAGCCTTTTTGGGGATTTGCGATACCCACGATCCATGCCTTGCGATGCTTGTTTTCTCCTGCGCCGACAAGCTCTCCGCCGATCTCCACAAGGTAATTCTCAATGCCGCCTTCCTTGATCAGGCGGGCAATTTCATCCACGCCGTACCCTTTGGCGATGGAGCCTAAATCCAGTGTGATATGGGGCATTGTTTTGGTCAGGGTATGATCCCCTATTTTAAGCTTGCTAAACCCGATACGTTTGAGGGCCGCGTCGATCTGTTCCGGTTCAGGCGCCGTATCCCGCCGCCCTTTTGTGCCGAAGCCCCACAGGTCCACCAGGGGTTTGATCGTGCCGTCCCAGGCCCCGTCGGTCAGGGTATACAGTTGCCTGCATTGGGCCAGCACCTGGTAAAAATCTTCGGAGACCTTGAAACGTTGGTCTTTGGGCGCGGCATTGAACCGGGACAGTTCGCTGTCTTTCCGGTACATGGACAACCGGGCATTCACCTCTTTTAAGCGAAGATCGATTTTTTCCTGCCATAAACTTCTGGACAGCGGTTTGGCCGAAATCATCTTGATGGAATAGCTGGTGCCCATTGTCTGGCCGGTAAACACATATTCCCGGGCTGCCGGAGATTCGACCGGTAAAATCAGGGGTGTTCCAATCAGCAGAGTGAGCACAACGATAAACTTAATGATATACTTGGGTTCAGACATGGACGTTTTCTCCTGGTTCAGTTAAATGTATAGCATCTGTTTTCTAACATACCGGGGCGGATAGGTCTATTTGGGGGCTCATTCTTAAAATACCGGATTCAGTGTTTTTAAAAGCCTTGAACCGTCGATGATTGACCGGACTTCCCGTTTGAAAGCCGTATGCCGGTTGTATTTTTGTTTGCAAAATTCATGGAACAGATCCTGGGCTGTTTTCGTTTCGCCTTTAGCCGTATATACTTCGGCAATGCTTCCCAGTACCATTGCCGCCCTGTCATATGCCCCCCTGTGGGTATTGGAAACAATATCATCCACTCGTTTTTTTCCGATTTTTTGTGCCCATTTAAAATTTTGCTGTGTATGGTATTCAGACAGATTTGCGGCCTTAAGTCCGTTTAAAATTTCGTTGTAGAAGAAAAGAGGGGTGGTTATCTCCTCTGGAATTACGAATTTGTCGGAATACGCCTGCCAATTATGAAGACTTCTGTCCAGCACCTGCTTTATGGCGCCTGCGGCGGTCTCAAACTCTGAGGCAGCCGCCGCAACGCAGCCGAAGACCAGGCTGACATTGAGTCCGTAAGACCAGCCAAGGCTTTTGGCTGTCTGTACCATCTCCACGGCAGCCTTGAGATTTCCGTTCATGAGCAGTGCTTTCATGTAAAGATTTTTCTCATCGTCACTCATTCTCTTTTTTCCGGCGTAAAAATCAAGTAGCCAGGTCAGCCCGGTTTCCCGTTGGTTCAGTTCTATTGCTTCTGTCATGGCCTGTGCCATATTTTCATCATTGGGTCTGGAATAGAATTTTTCAAATTTGCCTTCAAGGATACCCGCGTCGTTTCCTGCGGAACGGGACGCCTCGACCAGCATCTGGCTGACCGCTTCCCTTTTTTTGCCTTTCTTTACCAGCTTGATGGCCTGCCTTGCGATGGTGCACGCTTTGTCAAACTTTTTTTCTACCATGAGCAGATCCAACCAGAACAGATAGCCGTTGGGCTGGGCACTGCCCCACGATCTGGCCAGTGTTTCCACCCCTTTGATCCCCTCCGTGTGATGCACCGTTTCAAGAAGCAGGCTTGACGGTCTGCCTTCAAGCCCTTTTTTCTCCAACAGGGACTTCCATTCCGGGTAAAATGATTCAAGATCTTCCATTTTTTCCTGCCTGGCATCAATGACATCACAAAGCATGGGATATGCGGCGTTATTTTCCATTCTGTTATGCCGGTATGAGGCCTCCAGGTCCATGGCGTTTGTAAAGTCCTTAACTCTTTGTTTTCCTTCGGAGTTATCATAGACACAGCGGGCATGGCGCGCACGCTCCTCCCGCCAGTCAAGATCAGGGTAGGGCAAATAAAAGTCGGATCGTTCCAGCTCCGCCATGAGTCCGAACAGGGCGTCGTATACAATTCGGGCCTTGCCTGTATCCCCGTTTAAAAACAGGTCGTCGGCTTTTGCAAACAACTCGGCCATTTCATCTGACTGCTCATCGCTGATAAACTCCGGCTCATCATCATAATAATCGTGGTCTTCCCAATCCCAGTCGTCAAGGCCCTCATATTCCCCGTTTTCAATGTTCTCAATCCGCTTTAAGATGTCCTCTTTCAACGCCTGTATGTCAGCAAGTAATTGATCCACACCGGCAACCGGGTTGATTGAACGCTCTGCCCCCGGCCGCCGGGTTTTAATTCTATCAAGAAATCCAAGCCGCCCGGATGAGGATTCATCCTGTGCCATGTTAAGAATCAGTTCAATCAGCTGTTCCTTTGACAAGGACCGGCATATATTTTCCACCGCCTCAAGATAGGGCTTTAGGGCAATTGTGTTGTTTTTCATAATTTACCTTTGTTTCCTGCTTGTTTTATAAATCATCCAGGGGACTGGGAACGCCATGCCCGCCTTGCTGCAGGACATGGGTATAGATCATGGTCGTCAAGACATCCTTATGCCCAAGCAGCGCCTGAATGGTTCGGATGTCGGTTCCTTTTTCAAGAAGGTGGGTGGCAAAACTGTGGCGAAAGGTATGGGCACTGATTTTTTTAGGGATTTGTAATTTATTCACCACTGTTTTGATCGCTTTGTTTACGGCGCTGGGATCAATATGGTGACGTCTGGTTTTAGCGCTTCTCGGATCCTTAGACAGCTTTCTTGAAGGAAAAACATACTGCCAGTTCCATTCCCTGGCCGCATTGGGATATTCGTCTTTTTTGTGGACCTTACGGTGTCTACCTCACCGGTCAATGGGGTTTTTAAAACCTTTTTATAAAGGAATATTAAGGCGTTCATGGCTTGGTTCTGGGTCGCAGGGGCCACGTTCTTTTCCACGGCCAGCCAAGTCAGGAATCTCTCAATTTTTTCTTCCCCATTTGTCAGATCGGATTTGTTTTTCATATTGTGGAACATAATGAACCGTTTGATCCAGTCACAATAGGTTCGTTCGGTATGGATGGAGTAGTGTTTTACCCGCATCATCTCATGGACCTGATCCATTATTTTTTTTCTTTTCTGGATTGACAATTTTCTGTCTCCTGAATACATCATTACACAATGATTTTTTACCTGATATTGATATTTTTCACAAGTTATCAGGGAAAACAGAATTGATAATCAATGGTTTGCGCAGCTCCGCTGCGCAAATGGCCGAGTTGACTAAAGTCCAAAGTTTGGCCTGCTCCGCTGCGCTACACAAACCAAACTTTGGACCAGTCAAGGTTCCCGATTAACCAGACGCTGCGCGCCCGTTATCCGGGAACCTTGACTGGTCAACTCGGCCATTATGTCTTAGAAGAATGATCAAAATTCAAGAAAACTATAAAGATTTTGTACCACACCCAAAAATCATAAAATCCGCCAAGCGTTTGGTTGCTGGATTGCCTCAGGAAAGAACGGTTGGACTGAATACAATTATTTTGACAAACACCAAGGCCCTGAATAATAAAAAACGGAGAAAGAAAACTAAATCTCGAAAACGAAAAGTTGCTTTAAATCAATTCTGCGGGTGGTATATTGAGAGATGGCAGAGCAACCCAGCATACATAGAATTGTTAATTGACAATATCTTCTTAAATTTCCGTGTCCTTTCGGCAAGCCTGTGTAAATCAAAAAAATTAAGATAACATTCAAAACAGACCCGATCCAAAAAAACAGTGTGTAAGGCGATGAGGGATAGTTTGCAGTGCAAAAATGTGTCTCAAAACATACTGGATTGGCTAAAAGGTCGTTTTACAGATTATCAGCTGTTTCCCCTGATTTTTTAGCGATTGTGTTTTCAAATGACCACGGCAACCAGTCAGAAGGGTTTTGGAAGATCTCGGAAGAGTGCTTCTGTAGTGCGGTCAGGTATTCAAAGGGATTTATATTTTGCAGGTTGCAGGTATGTATCAGGCTCATGAACAGGTCGCCAATATAGGCACCGTGTTCGGTTTTATAAAATAATGAATTTTTTCGGTGCAGAATCGACTTTTTCAGCAATTGTTCGCAAAGATTATTATCCAGCGGTGCTCCAGGGATCTCCAGGAAACGGGTCAATTCCTGCCAGTGATTCAACATATATGATATGGCCTTGCCCAGACTGGAGTTGGGTTCTACTTCTTTGTTTTCAAACTTGTCTTCCAGCCATACTTTAAGCGCCCGCATCAGTGGACCGCTGTGGGTTTGATGATATTGAAGGCGTTGAGCATCGTCCAGGCCTTGCTCCCTTACCTTATGATCGTGCTCATAAATTTTAGCCACTGTATCAATTACATGGTCACACTCCTCAGGGAAATCGTCCATGACGTCGACAAAGTTACGGCGTCCATGCACGAGACAATTGCATAATATCGATTCAAAACCTTTTGGCAGATTCCTGGACAGAGCATCACACATCTGTATTGGCCGATCTTCTCTGGATCCCCGTTCTTTCAGAACCCTGGATAAATTTTCTCCAGCATGATTGTGGCCGGTAAAAAACAGGGCAATCTTTCCTACGTCACATTCTGACAGGATTCCGGAAGTGAACATCCCTTTTCGCTTGGCTGCCTTGTCTGTTTCTTTTATCAAGGGTAACTGCTCACCCCTATAAAAAAATGCAAAAAAACTAAAAAAAGACTTGACAGGTTTTTTCGAGAGAGTTTTCAAAATTTTTAAATGACTGTCAAATTGACTACTGAAGCCCACCCCGATGTGTCAGGATAGTTGTCGTGTCGAACGAAAAGCCAATAAGACAATTTGAACAGGGCGTGGAATGGATATGAAAACGTGGAGTATACACAAGAATTCAAAACGGCAATGATTCAGAAAATTCTTTTAAACCCAGGCACGCCGATGGTAAACTTTTCAAAAGAGGCTAACGTTCCAAATTCAACGGTAGCAACCTGGCTAAGAAATTACAAAAAAAGGAATGGGAGTACAGTGGGCTCGAAGAAGAAAACCTGGTCAGCCGAGAGGAAATTTCAGGCAGTATTGGAAACTGCGTCGTTAAGTGAAGCAGAAAAAAATGAATATTGCCGGAAACATGGAATATACCCGGAACAGTTAGAAGAGTGGAAGAAAGACTGTATATCCGGATGTAGAAAGAGCCCCGATCAAAATTTTGTCAAGAAAACCAAGCAAAAAGAGCAAGAATTGCAACGCAAGACTAAAGCCCTTGAAAAAGAATTAACCCGTAAGGAGAAAGCGTTAGCAGAAGCTGCCGCCCTGCTTGTGTTAAAAAAAAAAGTCCAGGACATCTGGGGGGACAAAGGGGAAGAATGATTCCTACTGAAGACAAAATGCAGATATTGTCTTTGGTGGAAGAAGCTTGTAAATCCGGTGCTCGCCAATGTAAGGCTTGTGAAATAATAGGAATTTCAGAAAGGACCTTACAGCGGTGGCAGAAAAAAACGACTGCTGAAATAGAAGATAAGCGCCCCCATGCAGAAAGAAATCCTGCAAACAAATTGTCTGAAGAAGAAAAACATATGATTATAGATATTTGTAATAGTCAGGAGTATGGAAGCTTACCGCCAAGCCAGATTGTTCCCATGCTTTGTGATCAGGGGATCTATGTCGCATCCGAAGCAAGCTTCTATAGGACACTGAGAGAGAACGGTCTTCAGAACCATAGAGGTAAAACCCGGTATAAAACAAATAAAAAACCGACGGGTTTTACAGCAACAGGGCCTAATCAGGTCTGGACATGGGATATAACCTACCTTCCAGCGGCGCTAAAGGGTTCGTTTTATTACCTTTATATGATAACGGATATTTACAGTCGTAAGATAGTAGCTTGGGAAGTCCATGACAGGCAAAGTGATGAGCTGGCCTCCGAGCTTGTAAAAAGGGGGTATCTGTCAGAGGGTGTAAATGGCAATGAAATAGTGCTTCATTCAGATAATGGCTCCCCGATGAAAGGTGCGACCATGCTGTGCACTCTTCAGCAACTTGGAGTTGTCCCCTCATTCAGTCGGCCGTCGGTAAGTAACGATAATCCTTATTCAGAAGCATTGTTCAAAACCCTGAAATATGCCCCTTCATACCCTTCCGGCCCTTTTGAGAGCTTGGAGGCCTGTAGAGAATGGGTACTGAATTTTGTTCGCTGGTACAATAATGTCCACCGTCACAGTGGTATAAAATTTGTTACCCCAAATGAAAGGCATACAGGGGCAGATAGGACGATTTTAGAGGCCCGTCAAAAGGTATATCTGGAAGCAAAGGCAAAAAAACCAGAACGTTGGAGCCGTGGAATCAGAGATTGGACTGTGGTAACAGAAGTCTCTCTTAATCCTGAAAAAAACGATAACCGTCCAGCAGCTTAATATAAAGGTTACCCCCAGACATAATTATGTTTTTCCCTTATCCCCAAAAAAAATCCTGCGGGAATGGAAGGATAAGTCAAGAAAAAAATGGGAGGGACCCTCTGGGAGGAACCGATTTTTTTCTTGACTTATCCTGGAATGGAGCTACAAATTTTTGGGGTAAGGGTAAAAACAACAGTGAAAATTTATACCTAAAAATTTCACAAAAAATGCGCTTGAGGCGACAACTTTCTTGACAAACACCGCCACTACGAGTCGTGTATTCTGAAATTTATCGCGGCACCAATGGGAAATGATGTCAAATACCGTGAAAGTCAATTGTAGGGCGAATGAGAAGGTCGAAAAAAGCCGTGTTATAATACAGACATGGCAACAGTGAATAAGACAAGTATTCGAGAAGAAGTAGACCGTCTGAAACAGGACTTTGAAAAGCTCTGTTCTGAGGGCAAAGCGTCTCCTGAGATACAGGCAGTAATGAATAGTATGCTGCTCATTGTGGAATTGATACTTGCAGTCTTCCTTGAGAAAAAAACTCGCAAAGGCAACAAGAATTCAAGTCTGCCATCCTCACAAACGCCAAAAGATGAGACTGCCAAGTCGGATCCGAAAAGCAACGGTAAGGGGAAAAAGGTCAGTGGAGAACTCGGCAATACCCGTACAATAGAAACCACCACCATCTCTAAAGCAGAAACATGTGATGTTTGTGGCACTTCCCTGGACCAGACACCCAGCCGGGGACATGAACGACGTACCAGAATAGATATTGTCTTTGAAAAAGTCGTAGAACATGTTGATGCCGAAATCAAACAATGCCCCAACTGTGCCGCGGAGGTAAAGGCAGGCTTTCCTGAGGATATGCCTGGCCCCTTACAATACGGAACTGGGCTCAAGGCATTCGCCATCCACTTGATCATCAGCCAGATGGTTGCCCTTAACCGGGTTCAAAAACAGATTTCCGCCATGATCGGGGCGGTTATTTCTGAAGCGACCCTTCTCAAATTTGTCTGGCGGCTTTACCAAGCACTTGAACAATGGGAAGCCAAATCAATTGAGAGTATCCTTCAGGCTCCATCCATTCATGTTGATGAGACATCCTTCCGGGTGAATCGAAAAAATCACTGGATACATGTGTATTCTTCCGGAGGAATCACGCTAAAGCTACTTCATCGAAAGCGGGGTAAGGAGGCGATTGTCGATTTGAACATCATCCCCCGCTATGGCGGGGTAATAATCCATGATTGCTGGGCATCATATTTGTCATACGATCATTGTGGCCACGGGCTATGTGGTTCTCACCTCTTGAGGGAGTTGACATTTATTGTCGATTCCAATCAGTACAGGTGGGCCCGAAATATGAAAAAATTGTTGCAGGAGACTTGCCGGAAAATAGCCAAACGAGAAGATAAATGTCTGACAGAGAAAGAATACGCGAACTTGCAGAAGCGTTACCGCAACATTCTTACACGAGGAGATAAAGAGCTGCCGGAAATCCCGCCGAAACCAAAAGGCAAACGTGGTAAAATGGCCAAGTCAGATGCCCACAATCTTTGGGAAAGGCTGAAAGAACATGAAACAGCTGTTTTGCTGTTTGCCAAGGATCCATATGTTCCTTTCACCAATAACCGGGCAGAGCGTGATCTTCGAATGGCAAAGGTTAAACAGAAAGTATCAGGGTGTTTTAGACACCAACGATATGCCGATGCTTATTGTCGGATTTCGAGTTATCTGCAAACCATGGCAAACAAAGGGGTGAATCCGCTGGTTGCCATTCAGCTGGCTTTGGCCAGCGAAGTTCCCGACGTCGATTCCGATTGGGGCGAGTAGTTACTATCAAGGATAAAATTTTCATTGTCGTGTCGTCATTGTACAACACCTTGCCTTGTGCAGCCTGACGGACTAACTCTGTATATACCGGATGAATCTTGTCTGCTACGCTTTCGATGATTTCCCATTGGGTCGATGGGGGCAGCGGCATCCCCAGGCTAGCCTGAAGTTTGCCCAAGCGGTATAAAGGGACTCCGCTGCCATATTTTAGAAGGGCCAGCATGGCACCGGATTTGGCATCATATTTTTCTTTGCCCACATTGTCGGGCGCCTGGGCAGTAAAAATCTGCCCACAAAGGTTACACCGCAATCTCTGCAGTTCATATACTGTCGCCTGGAAGGGAGCACCGCCTGTTATCCGGACGATCTTGGCAGGTGGTTTTTCACCATACAATTTACCTTTTTCACAGGCAGGGCAATCATTACCTGACTTAAGGCTTTGATGACAGATCTTGATCTTCTTGGCACCTTTATAGGCGTTTGCACCATTTTTGCCGTGACCTTTTTTCTTCTTTTTTCGTTTCGGCCGGTTCTGCGGATTCGACGTTTTCTTCTTTTCGGTCTTATCGCCGAATACCATTTTTAATAACCGTTTAATGGATGCTGCTTTTTCATTGGACAACGTATTCAAATAAGCAACGGTTTCAACCAATGCTTTGATCAACTCATAATCGCCGTCCTGCAGTTCATTTGATCTTACCCGCTCAAGGAGCGCGTCAAGTTCGTCCTGCTTTATGTCCATCGTTTTTGACATGAAATGTGTGCTATCACATTTAAACTCTAATGTCTAGATTTTTTTCCACAAAAGTACATTATTTTTTTGAGGATTTCCGTTCCATATCAACATCTGTAATTCATGTGCAGCCAATGGGTGAATTTCATCTCCTCCCTTTTTAGGCCACCATTTAAAACGCCCCTTGCTCAATCTTTTTTGACAAAGCCAGAAGCCCTGGCCATCATATATTAGTATCTTCAGGGCAGTCCCCGGTTTGTTTCTGAAAACAAAAACATATCCGGAAAAAGGATTTTGTTTTAACACCCTGCGACAAACAGCTGCCAGGCCGTCGATCCCCTTTCGAAAATCAGCAGGAGTTACCGCCAGCATTATCCGCATTTGCGGTGTGATTTGGATCATGGAACACCAGCCAGTAAATATTTACCAAGGCTGATCACTGCCGGGTCTGCACGACCTTTAAAACACATACGCATCTTAAAACCGGCCTGATTCTCCATTTCTATTATACAGTTGGTATCTTCCGGCGCTGGAGTGATCTCTATAAACAGGGGGGAGTCATCGTCTTCTTCAGGAGAATCGACTGTAGTACAATGAATGGCATTATAAATTTTTTGTTTTAATGTGGTATGTGTAGATTCCGACGAGCTAATCCCATAAAAATCTCAGGTTTGATTACCCGGCTGGCAATTGATTACAGAAAAGCCGGGAGAGCTTTTGCCCTCCCGGCTTTAATCATGTAGACAGCAGTCTACCGCACTGAGTTATCCCTGGCGCCGGAGTCCCCTCTCAAGCGCTTCCGTTTCACTCAGATTCGTTGAACCATTCCGAGTTGTAAATGAGCTCGGCGGTCACATTTTTTTCATTGTGATAATAGGCCTCCTCAAGACAGATCGTCGCCATATTCATTACGCCCCGTCTGTTTCCCCGGGTGGAACTTGCGATCAAATCCATTGCTTCTTTGGTAAACAGGTCCGATGGAGCTTGTGCATTTTTAAGACGGATTTCGATAAAATGCTGGGTTTCATACTCGTTCATGGCATTAATTTTCATAATGCCGGTGAGCCGGGATCGTATCGGTGCCATTGCATAAAGTCGAAGTTGCCTGAACAGAGAGTCGTCCCCGACAAGGATAAGGGAGGCTGCGCTTCTCTGTTTAGAGGTTTGGACCAGAAGAGAGCAAAGATCCCAGAGGGAGTCGGATTCGATGCGCTGGGCATCATCGACGATCAGCACCGGATGACGTGAGTTGGCCTGGTTGGATAAGGATTCAATATGCTGCTGAACCCTTGTAATCAAAGGCATTCCCCGGCTTTTGATATCCACCCCGAGGGTCTGGGCAAGAATGCGTGTCAGTCCGTTTCTTGGATGACCGGCATAGGGCAGCATAACCGGGAGGTATGCATTTCGATCCAGATCCGATACCAATGCATGAATCAAGGTGGTTTTTCCGGTCCCTGAAGGGCCGCACAGTGCGGTGCTTTTGCCATGGTGCAGCAAACGTTTTATGGTATCGAGTTTGCGCAGGTCCTCTTTGGGTAGCCAGAGTTTGCGCTGTTCATAGGTGTCGGCAAAGGGATGGTACTTCCAGCCAAAAAAATCGGCCATGGGCGCCTGTTCTATGGTATGGGTGTCTTGCATGATTACCTCCCTCTATATGCGTTTTGGATGGGATCAATTGGTTTGGCCGGTTTCATTTCCGGTCCGTACCAGATTCGGTCAAGGTTCCATGGCATAAACCAGATGTCGAGGCGCTGGCCGGGTAAGGCGTCTGCCACCTCATAGGACCGCTTTTTAAGCCTGACGGTATTATTCAGGTAAACTTTGCACCGGCGCTTCATTCTAAATAAAGGCTCGATATCAATCGTTTCCGGTAGAGGGATGCAGGCACTTTGATGCCCAAGCCGTTTCTGCAAAGGGGTCATGCCCAGGCTGCTGTGAATACGCCGATGATAAGTCGACAGCCATTGTGAAAAGGCCTTGTTCAACCCGTCCAGAGTATGGGCCGGGGCATTTTTGCCCTCAAGGAACTGATCCCGGACGGTCCGGAAGAATCGTTCCACTTTACCCCTTCCCCTGGGTTGGCCCGGCGGCGTATGGATCAGATGGATACCCAGGTTGGCACAAACAAATTTAAGATGCTTGCTTGCGTAACAGGCCCCGTTGTCCGTATAGAACCGACGCGGCTTGCCATGGGTTCGAACGGTGGCCATCAGTGCCATCATCATTACCTCGGTGCCCTCACTGGTAAAAAAACCGGCATGAACCACATATCTTGTGGCATCGTCAATAATGGCATGCAGATAGGTTTTGCGTTTTTGGCTGTTCACTCTGATCTTTGGGCCGTGAAGAAAGTCTGCAGTCCACATTTGACCAAAGAACTGATATTGAAAGGGCCGAGCCGGATCATGCACCGTCAAATGGGGATCTCGTTGAAGGTTGCATGTCCGGGCAAAGCGATAAAGCGTGGAACGGGCCGGAGACTGCATATCCCAGACTTTATCCTGAACCAGCTGTTCGATCAAACGGGCAAAAGTCCATCTGGGATGTTCCTGCCGCAGTTGAAACAATCGGTCCGAGATCGCCCTGGGTACGGCATGGTGGGTGCCGGTGTTTTTTCTTTGGGCATCGTTTAACGCCGGCAGGCCGCCGTTCCGATAACGATAAAACCATTTTCTTAAGGTTTCCGGAGAAAAGGACACAAATTGACCGTCAGGCCGGCGATACTGAACTCCGGCAATTCTGATCAGTGCCTCCTCCATGGTCTCTACCTCTTCATTTCGATGAAGAAGACTGCTGATAATGCCGTATCGCCAGACAGCGAGATCGGCTGGGTCAGGTATTGGCATGACCACCTCCTTAATTGATAGTTGGAATTGGTGGCATATCAACATAACCGACTGTAATTTAACAATGTATGTTTTGTGTTGATGGTAATTTAACCCATCTTCCAGGGAAAAAACTCTGGGAAACATCCCTGGTAAAGTCCGGCCAGAAGGAGGGCGGATCCGGCCCCCATTCGGCAACAGTCTTTTCCCGGGAAAACCAGGGCATTAATTTTTGAGAAAAGATCCTGAGCCGTTTAGCAACACCCCGGGTGCACCCAAAGAATCTTGCCGTCTGTGCCTGGTTCATTCCGGCACTGACCATGGCTGCGCAGCAGCATATCGCCTCAAGGGTGTGACGGACGACCGGCATGATGGATTCAGGAAGAACAGAAAAACTTTTCCATGGACACAGGGGCGATTTGCACAAATAGCGCTGAACCCTTATTTCTGTGTCGTCTTGGGGATGATTTCGCGGATAGGTTCCGTTACGGATGGTCAAAGAACTCGAACAATGGCAGCAACGAACCTGTTGTTTTTCCTTGGCAGATGACTGATTTCTTATTATGCTTTCTTTCATAAGCAGGGTCGGGGTTGTGGTGGTGATGGTTTTGGCGAACTTAATCTATACCACAATCCCCCCCCCTCTTATCCCCCCCAAAGGGGGGAGGAGGATGCCAAGGCATCGGGCGGTTCCTGCTGTCTACCGATGTGCCTTTTCTTTTTTAAAAAATCTTATTTAACAAGCTCATTATTTTCTCAGAAAATGTAACGATAGGTGGGATTTTTAGATGATATAGAGGTACTGTAGGGAAAGAATTAACAGTATGATTAAGCCGTAAACTGTGGGCAATCTTATTTATGCTCAGCCCTTGAGCATGGTGAAGGTCTGCTGCCGCCTGCCATAAATTATCCGGTATTCTTGACCTTCCGGTTCTGTTATTTCGCCAGTCTGCAAAAAGCTGCTGGACTTTTTCTAATGCGATTGATTGTTCTGCTGTCAATAATTGTTTATTCATCGGTCCCTCCATTAGCAATGTTCAAGTTGGAACCGATAATATCACCCGGTACTGGGTATTTCACGCAGGCTTACCGGAAGGACACAAATTTCCCAAGTTGGCTATTTTTCTCAAATTTCTTCGTTGAATTAACCTTAGGTCAAACGATATTTCATGAAGTTGGCCATCATATCCATAAAACTCAAGAGCCTGAATTTACATACAAAGAAAATGTTGCAGACAAATGGAAAAAGAAGCTTGCCAAAAAATACTTCTGGAAAAGGTATTGGTATATTATTTTCCCGTTGCGTCCAGTCGCTTATTTTTATAACAAGTTTAACAAGAAAACATAAATCGCTGGAGTGGGACCGGGCGTACTGCGCACCTTTTCGGAAGTATATGGTTTAAGAACTGAAAACTTTTATCTGAGATTCCGGGTTTAAACGCCCGGCCCCTCAGTTCAGGCGTTAGCAGTCCAAGAATAATCAAAAGATTGCAAGGATATGTCATGATCACATTCAAGGAATTGTGGAAAAATTACCCTGAGAAAATTTAATAAAGGCCCGTTGCCAAAATAAACAGGCAACTGGATCGCGCCCCTTCGGAAATTATTGTGCAATCATGCTTAGTGATGCTTTGATAAAATCAGGAATCTCAACCGTCAATTCCAAGGCAAAGAAATGTTGGGGGCATCCAGGCATGAAACATCTTCTTTTGGCCGAAGAGATGGCGGCTTGGTTAAAACAATCTGGATTTGGTTGGTTAGGAAAGGCTAAAAAAATAAATCCAAGTTCGTTCCAGGATGAACTGGATGGAAAAACTGGCATAGTGTTTTTTAAGGATTATTGGCAACGAGGGAATGAGACGTTTGATAACAGGAGTGGAGATCATATTGATCTTTGGAACAAAGACGAACTAACAGGCGGCAGCATGCTTACCAGAACCATTTATGAGTTCTTTGGAATAGTTTATGATCTTAATAAAAGCAGAGAAATTTGGTTTTGGGAGGTCAAGTAGTTATGAAAAAAATGATACGGACATTGATAAGTTCCGCTGTTATTCTTGTCGGGGGAGCTTTAAATTTTATCGTTTTTCTGGAGGCCTATAAGAGACTTGCCCTCCCGTTTATAAATGAAGAACAAAGAGTTGAAAATGCCCCCTTCATAGTTTTTTACATTCTGCCCATATTTATTGGATTAGCTGTTATAATATTTCTGGGGCATAAAATAGTCTTCGGTTTTTACAATAGAAACTGCTAACCTCTCGCTGGAGAGGGACCGGGCGTACTGCGCACTTTTTTCGGAAGCCCGTGGTTCAAGAAAATAAAAACTTATTGCTGAGTCTCCGGGTTAAACGCCCGGCCCCTAAGCTCAAGCGTTCGCTTCCAAAAAAATCGTTGCACGGATTCAAGAGTAATACTATATTGGTATTACTTTATCAAAGGAGATTCATTATGCGTGTAACCACAAAAGGCCAAGTCACTATCCCCAAGAATGTAAGGGAAATATTAGGTATTACTCCAGAGACAGACGTTGATTTTCATGAAGATAACGGAAAATTTTATCTGGTCAAAGTATCAAAAAACAAACCGACCTCTAAATTTTCGAAGTTAAGGGGGATTGCTACAGCTAAAATGTCTACAGACGAAATCATGAATATGACAAGAAAAATAAAATGAACGGAATTTTCATTGATTCGTGTGTGTTGCTTGATCTGTTTACCAATGATCCTAAATGGGGAAACTGGTCTGAAGACGTATTAAGTCAGTATAGCCAGACGAATACATTATTCATGAATTCAATTGTGTATACCGAAATATCAATTGGTTTCAACCGTATTGAAGAAGTCGAGGAAGCTATTGAACAAGTGGGTGTAAAAGTCCTGGAAATTCCACGCGAAGCTTTGTTTTTGGCTGGAAAGACATTCCTTGAGTATCGAAGAAATAAAGGCGCTAAAAGTTCAACCCTTGCGGATTTCTTCATTGGTGCTCACGCTACAGTATCTTCATTTGACTTAGTCTCAAGGGACATCGCAAAATATAGAACGTATTTCCCAAACATAAAACTTATTTGCCCATAATTTGCTTCAAGACCTGGTCGCAAACAAATTTTGAACTTTATACCAAGCGAATCGGGATAGGACTTCCCATCACTGAGGAGCCCTCCCACACCACCCGGCATACGTTGCGACATGAAGTCGCTGATTATATTGCTGATCATAGAATCAGCCTGCTGTATCACCAGTAGTTTTTTACCCCGGCATGCATCACTGGTAACGGTTTTGTATGAAGCCCGGGGGACAATGAAGCCCTCAGTACGAACTGGAAGAGAGACTCGTAAGACGACCTCAACTCGGGCAGCATCAAGCCGGAGGGGAGCTAAAAATGATGGTATGTGTAACATATGTGAATTGCTGATAAATGCCGTGAGGGTGAACAGGCCAAAGATGCTGACAGGCCTGAACCAAAATGGTAAGGGGTATGGTTGAAGTGTTCGTATGTCGCTTCACGTGATCTATGATTCCCCCGGCAGACAGGCAGACACTAACCCATCGTGTACAATCAGTGAAACATGGTAAGCCCAATCATCTCCATTACAATATGGAAAGCGATCCGTAAGGAAAGCCGATGGATGAGTGGGTAAAGGAGGTCGGAAAAAGCCAAAGCCGATCTGTAATGGCTCGGATACGGGTTCAATATTTGCCCGGCACGAAAGTGAGCAGACTTCCGACAGGTGTTGAATCACGAGAAATGTGTGCATCGTTCTAATCTTTTTGGTGTGGATAGACAATGATTACCATTGACGGCCGGAAGAACCCTGGAACCTTATGGAGTTCCATTAACTGGAATCAAGTAAGGCAAGTTGTAAATCGTTTGCAAACGCGTATCGTGAAAGCAGTAAAAGCGGGCAATAAGGAAAAAGTCAGAAGTTTACAAAGATTGCTGGCCAGGTCACTCGCCGGAAGACTCCTGGCGGTAAAAAGAGTATCCGAAAATCGAGGAAAGAGAACGGCCGGAGTGGACAACAAGTTACTTGATACACCGGCAAAGAGATGGCAACAAGCATGTCATTTAAATAGGAAAAACTACAAATCAAAACCACTGAAACGGCTTTATATCCCCAAAAAGAATGGCAAAAAACGTCCTCTTGGGATTCCAGTGATGCATGATAGAGCTGAGCAGGCTCTGGAACTTTCAGGGCTTGAACCGGTCTTTGAATGTACATCGGATAACCATTCTTACGGATTTAGAAAGAAAAGATCCGTACATGATGCCATCAGCGCTTGCTTCAATGCCCTCAGGGGGAAAGGCAGTGCCCAATGGATACTTGAAGGTGATATAAAAGGATGCTTCGATCACATCAGTCATGATTGGATGATCGAACACATTCCAATGAATAAAAGGAAACTGAATCAGTGGTTAAAATCGGGCTATCTTGAAAAAGATGTGTTCTATCCAACGGCAGAAGGAACTCCACAGGGCGGGATTATTTCACCGACGCTGGCTAATATGGCTCTTGATGGCCTACAGGAGCTTCTATCAACGAGGTTCAAAAAGCAGGATAAAGTTCATTTAGTTAGATATGCCGATGATTTTATCGTAACCGGCAATATGGAGAACCTTCTTTCAAGCCGGGTAAAGCCGATTATTGTACAATTCCTTAAAGAAAGAGGCTTGGAATTATCAGCGGAAAAAACCCGAATAAGTCATATCAACGACGGATTCAACTTTCTGGGATTTAACATAAGAAAGTATAAGGACAAACTGCTAATCAAGCCTTCAAAATCCGGCATCATATCAGTCAAGCAAAAGATCAAAGACATTATAACAGCTAATAAAGCAGCCAAAACTGATAACCTTATAGCTAAACTCAATCCGTTAATCAGAGGATGGGGAAACTATTATCGACATGTTGTCAGTCAACACGCCTTTGATAAAATTGATAGTGCAATGTGGGAAATGACATGGCAATGGGCGAAAAGGAGGCACCCGAATAAATCCTTGAAATGGATAAAGTCGAAATACTTCCAGCGAAAAGGACCTAAGAACTGGGTGTTCCGTGAGAAAAACGGTAACCTCGAACTGTTCTCAATGAGCAGCATTCCCATTCGTCGTCATATCAAAATCAAGGCCAATGCTAATCCGTATGATCCGCATTGGAAAGAATACTTTGATAAACGTTCTAAAAGATCATCTGCTGGGTGCTTAACGGCGCCTTATCAATGCTTGAGCCCTGTGAGGTGAAAGTCTCACGCAGGGTTCTTAGGGGGGAAGGAGGCCGCAAGGTCTCTGACCTACCCGGCGATCACGTACCAAGGCGGTTCAGCTGGTATTAATAGAACCGGCTTGTAGGTTATCCCACAGATTCTATCGGGTTATAGGCCGAGACATGCTATGGAAGTTTCGGCCACTGCCGCATTATTCCCATAAAATTCTTCTACTTACTCACCACAACCATTTACCCAAGCCATTCGGGCAGGGTACCGTTCAGGCCTTCATCGGGGTGAAGCCTCCGGGTGTACTTCTCCCATGACAGGGAGGCCCGGTTCGTTTCCTCCGACTACTATGCCCTCTGCTGACTTCTCCCATGCGGTCAGGACCAGTTACCCGGCCCTCAGCCAATCCGGCACATGGGAGATCTCCCGGGGTAAACACATGGCTTTCGGTACGTGAATGCCGGGTTTACGGACATACCCTGTAATGGAAAGAGGACTTTGCCTTGTGTGGCAGGCTCGTCCCGGTATGTGCGCCTCATACCCGATTCCTGTACGTCATCCCGCACTTTCGTGGTACCTTGCCTCAGCAAAGCGGCTTCCTCCCGAAGCACCGTCACCGGCATCCCGTTGCACTACCACTACACCCTTCGCCTCCATCCGGCTGGGTCTAAGACTTGCCAAATGTATTGGAATTCTATACATTTGACTCACATGTTAAGAACATGTGCCGTGCCCGGCACACCACAAAATGCTGGAGCGGGACCAGGCTTACAGAGCGACCTTTCGGGAGTGCCTATTTCTGGAAAATTTATCTTTTTATCGGAGCTTTTGGGGTTTAAAAGCCTGGCCCCTCAGCTCTCCGATATAGAACCCTCAAAGGAGACAACGCATGAGAACGATTTTCGCAACTGTTATCTTTGCACTTACTTTAACACTTGCTGGCTGCGATAAAGCTCAATTGTCGAAAACCGGGAGTGTCTTTCCTGAAAACGAAGATCTCAATCTCACTGAGCAGGAAATCATTGATACCTATATCTATGTCCTTGGTCGTTATCTGGTGGTCCGCCAGGAACATATTGACATGACAGAGGACGGGGTTGATTACAACACGATCAAGTATAACGAACTGGGTAAGGCCGAATTTGTAAATCCGAATCTGGATGTGGCTTATCTTGAAGCCTGGTTTGCTGTTGACGAGACGACGCCAGTGATTCTGGAAATACCCAAAATCGAGGACCGCTACTATACCGCTCAAATTGTGGATGAATGGGCCGAGATTCTTTTCAACATCCATGAACGGAATTTCCCTGAAACTCCCTATGGTAAATTCGCCCTGGTCTTAAAGGGAACAAACCCTGACATACCCGATGACGCCGTACGGCTTGAAATTCCTTCCAAAAAGGCCAAGATGCTAGCCAGGGTGGAACGCAAGGGGGATGATGAAGGCGCTGTAAAACTTCAGAAAGCCTTCAAGATCATCAAAACAGGAGAACCCAACATCGAACCTGCCATAGAGATTCCGATGTTCACAAATGCGGAGCCCATGCCCGTAGATGTTTTCAAGAATCCGATGCTGGATCAAGTGTTGAGCAGTGCCCCCGACCTGATGAAACTATCTCCCGAAATGCAAAAGCGTGCTCGAGACATTGCCGCATTCATAGCGAAAAACGAAGCTAATCAGGCTGCCATTGATGCGATCATCAAGCAAAAAGCATTCCCTGCGCTTGTAACATTCATACAAGGCTTCGGAGACTCGCGAGGCGGCTGGTCTGCAACGACTGGGAAAGAGAAGGGCTTTGGCGAGGACTACTGGTTCAGAACCGCCGCCAACTATGCGGGCATCTGGTGGAACTGTGGTGAAGAAGTTGTCTATTTTATTGGAGAGAAGGATGATAGCGGAGAGCAGTTGGACGGTGGCAATGTATATACCATACACTTTAAGAGCGACGAACTGCCCGAGAAACACGTCAACGCCTACTGGTCCTTGACAATGCTAAGTCTGCCAGATTACCGTGTGGTTCCTAACCGACTGGACCGTTATAATTTTAATAGCTTGTCACAGTTTGAGTTCGAGCCAGATGGTTCCTTAAAGTTGTACCTCAGCGACTCACTGCCGACGGGGGCGCCGCTGTCCAACTGGCTTCCGGCACCGCAAGGAAAAGCTTTCACACTGAACCTGCGCATGTACGTGCCCAAGCAGGAAGTGCTGTCAGGAGATTATTAGGGTGCGGCTCTTTTACGACATGTCTGACCAAAGCTGGTAGTCATGATATTTGCCATTCTTTGCCAGCATTACTTGATCACTTTTAGATGCCCCCGTCGTTTCGGTGAAGGTTTTGGTAGCTTTGTAGCCGGAACCTCACCATGTTGATAAAGAGCCCGGTGATTACGTTCGTATTCGCAGGCTTCATGAAAATTCCAATACTCATCAAAATCGTTACTACTCCGCAAGGCACGCAGACGCAACACTGCTTCAGCACTGGACAACCGCCATTTGGCACCAGTTATATCCATTCGGTCCTTTACAAGATGACGACATGCGCCCTCAATAACTCCTGTGGCAATAGGGAGGCCAAGGTCAAGATAATGATGGTATTCAAGGTACGGTGCTTTATTTTTCAAATACGTTGCGCAGGCTTCTACAGGTTTACGTTGTTTGTCTGTAAATTTTTTTAATGTAGCACTTCTACGCATCCCCCCTGCCATCAATCCGGCCTTGCCATCGAGTACTTTAGCCAAGCGGTACTGGACCCATTTTTCAAGCTCCGGGCCGGATTTGGGATGAAATGCCCTGCCAGCTTTCCAGAGGTATTCAATAACATGAATAATATCAACAATGATCGTAAGGGCCACATTTTGTCTTTTGGCCATACGTTTCAGGATTCGTAGTTGTTGATTTTCGCCGTCCACTAAGGCAACCCAATGTTTTTCGTGGTTGGGATCACGGTGGGAGGCCTCAGAAAAGGCCGATGCAATGACCTGCTCGGCTGATTTTTCAAGGCTTGCCCATACACGCTTTTGTTCCGGGTGAGGGCTTGTTTTTGTATTCGACTTGTCATTCCCCGGAAGCAAGTCTTGGGGCGTACGTTTAAACGTATCTATAGTATATACAGCGGCAACGGTTGCCATTCGCTTGGCATTTTTCTTTTCCCCTTTGGATAGCCGGCTTTCCATCTGAGGCTTTCGTTTCCGGGCAGCTTTCCGGGTTTGTTCCCGCAGGTCCTGCTCATGCATTACCACGCCCTTACCATCGGTGGTGATTACCAGTATTGGACCAGTAACTGTCTCATCCGCCGGGCTGCATTGCCGTATTTCATAAAATGCGTCAAAATCCCGAGCTGCTCGCTGTGTTAACTCTTCTACCTGACGTTTGGGAATATCGGCTCCAGTGGTTTTCTTGATCGTTTCGACAGTCTCGTCAAAAGAACTCTTTGAAGCGTTTTCAGCCACACGGCGACGAAGTTCGAGGGAATAAAGTTCTGGGGGAAGATTCAATCGGGCATCCAACGGGTGCAAACTTGCCACGCCCTTGTTTCCATATCCGGCACGACTTTCCGATACCGTTCCAAATACGGTTTCGATTTTTCGATCCTGTGGCCTCACTTTCGGTCGAACAATGCCATCGGCTCCACAGACCGGCTCTTCACAATGGCTGGGACCGAGCTTGTCTAAATGTTCCTGAAGCAGGATGCGCATCAGCTCACGTCCTCGTTTTTCAAGTTCTTGTTCCAAATCACTGAGTTTCACTGAATGATTCTCCTTGGAATTAAGAAAATTGACAATATCATCATAGCATTTTTGCCCCGGATCAATGACGGGGGAAGGTAAATGCTCCACAGCAGAAAGGGAAACCGCTGGATTCATATCCCCTCCCTGAGTTGGTGAACAGCATCTTTTTCCAGTGGATATACTAATATGGTTTTTACATCAGCGCCATGACGTTTGCCGAATCGGTCCATGCGCCCACGACCAGTGGTTTTCCCCAACTCAATCCAGGTCGATGCCCGATAACAGCCACCGTGGAATTGTTGTCGATCCACCAATGTCTCTACCAGCATGGGTTTAAGACCATACTGCTGTTCCCAATCATCTCTGAGTTCCCGGAGACTACATGACAGTATCATGCTCGCTAAATTTTGGATGGGAGCAAGGATCAGAAAACGGCTGTTGTTCACCACCTTTTGTAGAGCGACCTTACGCCTTTCATCTGTCCAACCGATCCATTCATCGCGAGCACGCATCCGCCAGGCAGGGCTTGAGAACTGGATGCACCCCACAATTTCTCGATGGGGACGGTTTACATAAATCAGATACTGCAATCTGGCGCCAAAAGGCATTGCATATCCCAGGTAATGATGGCGACCGATGAGTTCCTTAAACAGATCCCTCTGCTCTCGATTCTGAACCCGCTGTATCTCAAGAGGTGTAAATTCTTCTACGCTGCCACGCAAAGTGCTGTGGGGTTGCTTACAGGGTGTTTGGGGAATACTCTTGTGAAAAACGATCTTTGTTTGTTGTTTCTTTTCAGGAAGGGTTAGAGCTCCCTTGGCCTCTAAAAGCTCCAAAAAATCACTACATTCCCGGACTTTTAGCCGATCATTAGGGCGTTTCCATTCCAGAAGTTCGCATACGGTATGTGCCAGTTCTCGTCGGCTAAGGCCTCCACAGGTAGCAACGACTTCCTGGATTAATGCGATTTCTTTACCGGTAAACTTTCGACCACAAAAGGTTTGTTGCTTGATTTGCATGTCATCTACCTCCCGCTATTCTTTCATAACGGAATTATGACTCGCTGTCCAGGAAATTTTTGCAATTTACATCAGATAGTCACTGACAAATGAATTATCTTGCTGGAAAGCAGCATAAAAATAAGACTAACAACCCTGAACACCTTTAATGACCATGGCTTTCATATGTTTCAAAAGAGCCGCACCCAGATTATTATGTGCCGCCACTCAAGAAGATAAATTGAGAAAAAATGTATCCAATTTAGCAATAAGTGACACTAAAGCAAAACGTTAGATACTTACACAAAAAAAGGATAAACCATCATGAAGAAAGCGGCATCTTTTATTCTGGCATCGATAATCATTGCAGCTCTTGTTTTTCCCTCTTATGGGCAGGAACTCCCCGCTACTGGAACAATTGAATCCCGCATTGGCGAGCTGGGTTTTGAGGGAGGATACCCATCCGACGAGACCATCGGCAAACTTTATGACGAGATGGATTTCCAGCGTGCGGTCCAGGCGTATCTCTGGGCGATTCCTCTGGTAGGCTTTGCCCAGTGGCAAGCAGAGCATGAGAACGTGTTCGGCGCCAAAGACGGAGACCTGGTTTACTACGTCAGCTTCAAAGATAAACTCGGCCTGCTGACCTCTAACTCTTCGACGCCATACATCGTCGGTTTCCTGAATCTTTCCCGAACCGGCCCGTTGGTTATCGACTATCCGGCCGGACCTACTGCCGGCGGCATTCTCGATTTCTGGCAACGACCTGTCATCGATCTGGGTTTGACCGGCCCCGACAAGGGCAAGGGTGGTAAATATCTGCTCCTGGGTCCCGGTCAGTCCGTGGACAATACCGAGGGCTATATAGTTGTAAATTCCCCAATGAATAATATTATGCATGCCTTCCGTGTGCTATCCACAGATCCGGTTGAAGCTAAGAAACTACGTGAGAGCTATCAAGCATACCCTTACAACAAACGGAAGAATCCTCCCCGAACCCGCATTGTCAATCCCGATGGCAGGCACTGGGAAGGCTGGCAACCTCGCGGCTTAGATTATTGGAAGTTGGTATCCAAAATGCTGAATGAGGAACCGGTCCACGATCGCGACCGTATGATGGTCGCCATGCTCAAGCCCCTGGGTATTGAAAAAAGCATTCCTTTCCAGCCAGACGAGCGTCAGAAGAAGATCCTGAAAGAAGCCAGCGTCGTCGGCGAGGCCATGGCGCGGAGCCTAAGCTATGCCAAGCGCCAAAAGGAGGCCAAGCTCTGGCCCGGCACGCAGTGGAAGAATGCCGTGTTGCTTGAATCCGACCAGGAGACCGCGCATTACACCTCCTTAGATGAGCGCACGGCCTGGTTCTATGAGGCTGTCACCCTTACCTACGGCATGACCACCAAGACGCCTGGCGAGGGGCAGGTTTACATCGGTGTCCAAAAAAGCAAGGATGGCAACTGGCTGATGGGTCAGAACAGCTATACCTTGCATGTACCGCCCAATGCGCCCGTGGAGCAATTCTGGGCTATGACCCTCTATGATACTGAAACCCGCTGTTTTATAGATAATAAACACGAAATTGCAGGTCTCGACTCACGTAAGGATATCATCAAGAATAAAGACGGGTCTGTGGATCTGTATTTCGGGCCTGAGGCACCAAAAGGTAAGGAGAAGAACTGGATTCCGACCGTGCCAGGTCGCGGGTGGTTCGCTTATTTCCGCTTCTATGCGCCAACAAAGGCGTATTTCGACCGCTCTTGGAGTCTGCCGGATATCGAGAAAGTTAACAAATAGGAACAGCTAATCGGGATAGGACTCCCCATCACTGAGGAGTCCTCCCAGGTGAGTAGCCCGGGGGAGTCTCACCCCCAAATTTTGAGGTAGACCATTTACAGTACGGATTTACACCGGTTCCACTTCCAGGTGCTCTATGGCTGTTTAGTGTCGGTATTGCAGTCTTGGTCGGCGTAAAAATCAAAAGCAAGAAGAGATCGCAACTGAAAGGTCATTGTGTATAACAAATTTAAAAAACAGATATTTTGTTTATCTATCTTTTTGTTAATCTTCCTCGTTTCATGCACAACGATCCCTGTTCAGCCACCTGCGAATAATTTTTCAGCCTACACAGTTAAAGATGATCAAACAATTCTTAACCGTTATGCACCCGTATTTGTAGTAGAAAATTATAAAATGAAATATAACCGGATCGGCACGCCGAGTGCTGAAATCAATGACGACGGGAAAGAAAAAATTTATGTTGATTCCGATAAAGCAACCATCTATGCGGAAGTCAGACATTTTAAAACGATAAAAAGCACGTATACAAATCTGATATATCGCATTCATTTTGAAAAAATACCCGGAGGATTAATTCCTTTTCATCTGGGAAAAGGGAAAAATATCGGACTGATTGTAATTATTACGCTCAACAGTCGTGATGAGCCGATACTTTACACCTCCGTGCATACTTGTGGCTGCTATCTTGCTTTTGTGCCGACATCATATATGCCTTCGGACGCATTACCTGACGGGTGGAAAAATGAAAGGCAGGCCGTATATTCTGAAAATCTTCCAGGTATTTTGAAATTCAACCAATCATCTTCTGAGCAATCGAAACCAATGATATTAATCCGGAGCGAAACCCACAGAGTGAAAGACATCTGGCTGTCAGATTCCTCTCCTCTGGAAAAATATAATATTGTCGAGGCCGATATTAAGCCGCTTTCGTCACTGGAAAAACTTCCCCTGAACGGTCATGAAACAACGTCGTTTTATGAAACTTCCGGCTCTCGTAAAGGGTATGTAAAAGGAAGTTTTAAAACAAGGGAACGATTGCTTATCAGTTGGTGGGCATTTGATTGGAGAGTGGGAGAAGATAAAAAATTTGGAAAAGATAAAAATGACGGGATTGTTTTTTACACAAGCCTCAAGCCGTGGAACCGGGAGAGGTCTGATATGCGAACTTTTGTTACTTTTTTAAAATTTTGGAAATGGAAATTATGAAAATCAATGAATTGTCTACATGCTTTTGCACAAATGATGTCGATAACTGCCGTGAGTTTTACACCAAACATTTTGCGGCAAAAATTATTTTTGACTGTGGTTGGTACGTCAATTTAAGCTTTGGTGAAGAGGGGCCAACCATTCAGTTCATGCAGCCACAAGAACATATGCCGACATATGGCGGGGCAGGCATCATGCTGAATTTTAAAGTTGAAAATGTAGATGCTGAACATAATCGGTTAATTGATGCAGGCTTTCAAACAGCAATGCCTTTGGAAGACCATCCCTGGGGAGATAGAGGCTTTTCTGTGATTGATCCCATTGGTAATTCCGTTTATATCTATTCTGACAGAGAGCCGGCAGAGGAATTTAAGCAATATTATAAAAGCTGATCGGGGACTTTCGGACAGTCTTTAATTCAAGGAGTTTTTTTGAAGATGCCAAGAGTACTGATTGCAGCGAATATCGTGTTGCTGATCGTTTTGACGTATTTAAACTTGAGCAATCGGTTTATGAACTTAAAATTGCCGGAAAACAAACGCATCGCCCTATCGACAAATCAAAGATGGATTGCCCATGAAGGCCACCTGTCCGATTTAATACGGCTGCAATGGACGGCTGAACGCGCGAAACCGGCGATCAGCTGGCTTGACGAATCCGGCAAAAATAAAACGGCCATCGTATCCCATGACAGGGCCAATAATCCGGCAAGTGCCGATCATAAGCATTTGTCAATTGAAACAACCATGAGCCCTGCCGGGAAATTTAAAGATCAGCTGTTTACCCGCATGGAATTTCCATATGACAATGATGTCTGTGAAATAAAGACCCATAGCAGTAACTTTACGGTTGATGGGGGATACATTCAAATCAATGGTAAATACGGAAAGTTTACTCTCGGAAAATCGCCACTGCCCCGACAATCAGATTCAGCGGGTGAGAAAGGTGAAATAAACTGGGATAGGGATTATTTGTATGTCTGTGTCAAGCATAATACATGGAAAAGGATTAAACTTGAGCGGTGGCTCCCGGAATGACACGCCCTTTACTGGGGCAAGCACACGGATATTATGGTGGTTCCGGTCTGCTTGGACAAAGAAAAATGAATGCTTCCACCATGCAGTTGTGCCGTAAGCTTCGCCGAATAGGTGCCGATACCGGTGCCCTGGGATTTGCCGTAGGTGACAAATTTATCAAAAAATTTATGACGGATGGGCTTGGGGATGAGACCTTGGTTTTCTATCTCTATCTTTATGTCGCCCCGTTCCGGACCAAGGATTCGAATGGCAACGATGCCGCCGTCGGGGGACGCCTCCAGGGCATTGGAGAATAGATTGTTGATCATGATGTAAAAAAGCATCTCATCGCATGAGATGATGCAGGGACTGGCCGCATCGGCAGGCGCGCCGTTGATGGATATATGCAACTGGACCTGCTTTTTTGCCATCCTTTTGGAAAACGCCATGGAAATGCGGTCAAAAACGGGCATGACATCCACCGGGGTTACGTTCACCGGACAGTTATCCTGCTCCATTTTATAAAGCACCATGGTACGGTTGAGCATATCAATCATGGTAAAACAGGCATTGATCTGTTCCTGCAGCAGTTTCTGCCGGTTGGCTTCATCCTGGTTTTTTGACCGCTGCATGATCTGGGCAGCCCCTAACACCACCTGAATCGGGGTCTTTAAATCATGATGATGAATCTGTTCCACCTGTTCGCGCAACTCAATATTTTCTTTTAGAATGCGGTTCTGGTACGATAGCTTTTTTCTGGCCAGGGCCAGGGCCAGATGCGTTTTTATCTTGGCGCGAATGACCGCAAAGTTAAAGGGTTTGGTAATATAATCCACCGCGCCCATTTCAAGCCCCTTGGTTTCATCCACAGCCTCCGTCAAGCTGGTAACAAAGATGACCAGTACATCCTGCAATTGGGGATCCGCCTTGATTTGCCGGCAGACTTCAAAACCGTCCATGCCCGGCATCAGGATGTCGAGCAACACGATGTCCGGCGCATCCTCCCGGATACTTTGAAGGGCGCTGTCTCCGTCCATTTCGACCCGGACCTGGTAGTTGCCGCTTAAACACGCCACCAGGGCATCGATATCCGGTTCGCAGTCTTCAACCACCATCACCGACTGTTTGTGTATGGGTGTCTGTTCCGGCCCCATGGTTTCCCCTTTGTTATTATCCCTTTAACACTGAAGCGCCTTAATTTCATCATCATGGTCTGCAAATTCGATGGCAATGGCCCTGAAGGTTTCGGCGTGCTGTTTAAAAACCGCCACCATCTCAGGGTCAAAATGTGTTCCCATGCCCTGGAGAATAATGTCCATGGCTTGTGAGTGGGGCATGGGAGACTTGTACACCCGCCTGGAGACCAACGCGTCGTATACGTCTGCAATGGCCATCAACCGCCCTTCCACAGGAATATTTTCCTTTGACAGTCCCCGGGGATAGCCGGAGCCGTCCCATTTTTCATGGTGGGTCAAGGCAATGGTGGCGGCACATTTCAGATAATTGCCTGTGTCCAGGCGTGTTTTTGCCGACAGCAACACCTTGTATCCATGGGTGGTATGGGTCTTCATCACATCGAATTCCTCCTTGGTCAGTTTCCCCGGTTTTTTGAGAATGGTATCCGGGATGGCCACTTTTCCGATGTCATGCAGTGGTGCGCATTTATAGATCCGGTCAATGGTCTCTTCGTCCAGTATTCGGCTGAATTGGGGCAAGGTTTTCAGCTGGGTTGCCAGGGCCTTGATATAATGCTGGGTCCGCTTGATATGCCCGCCGGTCTCAGGATCACGAAATTCAGCCAGGGTGCCGATGCATTCCATGCTGATTTCCTGGGTTAAGAAGACCTCCCGGGTCCTTCTGGCAACCAGATTCTCCAAATGGTCCTTATGCTGTTTTAATTCCAGGTGATTTTTAACACGCGCCTTTACGATGCCCGCCCTGAAGGGTTTTGTAATGTAGTCCACAGCGCCCAGGGCAAGCCCCCTGGTCTCATTTTCCTCTTCGGACAGGGCCGTTAAAAATACAACCGGAATATCCCGTGTCGCAGTTTTGGATTTAAGCCGCTCACATACTTCGTAGCCGTCCATGCCTGGCATCATGATATCCATAAGAATAATATCAGGCGGATTTTCTTCAATGATTTCCAGGGCCGATTCACCGTCCATGGCCACACTGACCCGGTAATCGTCGCCAAGGGCCTCCACGAGAATGTCCACATTGGTTTCAACATCATCTACAACAAGAACGCGCATCTGGGATAAGTCGGTCATCGTTTATCCTAATATCTTTACAGTTTCAACATTACAGTTTCAAGAAGTTCTGCCGCCGGTTTGAATTGATATCTGGAAATCAGGCGATTTAACTCTGCTATATCAGACTCTATATGCTTTGGCCATGCCAGGGCTGTTATTTTTTTTATTCGATCCTTTGCCGGTTTTGCCTCTCTTTTTTTTACGAAGGGGGCAAGCGCTTCGAGCATCACGGCCAGCTCTGTTTCAGACTTGATTGCCCGATCCCCGGGCGCCTCGGTCTCTTTGCCAACGGATCGGGTGAGTATATCCGCCGAAGATAAGGCACACGAAAGCGCCTGGGAAAACGGTGTCATCAGGGTGGCATATTCAGACGTCGCCCCGTCGCGGAAGGCGGTTTCCAGATTGGCAGCCGCCGCCTGCAGATCCGCCATGCCGATATTACCGGCCACGCCTTTGATGGAATGGGCCAGTCGCCGGGCATCTTCATCACATCCCTTTTCAATGAGTGCATTTAAGTCCTGGTCCGCGTGGGCATAATTTTGTTTGCATTTTTCCAAAAGTTCCAGGTAAAGCGTTTCGTTTTTATCCAGGCGGGAGATGGCCTGGCGTACGGATATTCCCGGCACATCTCCTATGAGGACCTCTTTGTACGGCTCTTTGCCAAAACCATTCGGCAACGGCCTGTCGCCGGGTTTGATGCTCCGGGAAAGGGTCTGGAACAACTCTTTTAAATCAATGGGTTTGCTCACATGGGCATTCATGCCTGCAGCCATGGCCTTTTCCCGGTCCCGGGGCATGGCCGATGCCGTCATGGCCACAATGGGTAACGCTTCTGCTGTTTTGTGCCGGCGTATTTCCCGGGTGGCCTGGTACCCGTCCATCACCGGCATCTGAAGGTCCATGAGTACCAGGTCAAAATCCTGGGACAAGACCATGGAGATCGCTTCTTTCCCATGATTTGCAATCCAAACAAAAAATCCAGCGTTTTCCAGGATTTCCCTGGCAACCTGCTGGTTGATGTCATGGTCTTCCACCAGAAGAATTTTGGCCCCCAGAATGGTTCTGGCAAGGGTTTGTCTGTCATTTTTGGGTTTGGGCATCGTTTTAGGGCCAAACGCCATGGGCACGGTAAAGGAGAAGGTGCTGCCTTTGCCGGCCGTGCTTTCAAGGGAAATCTGTCCACCCATCATCTCCACAATTCGTTTTGAAATGGCAAGCCCAAGTCCCGTGCCGCCGTATTTTCGGGTTGTGGAGGAATCCGCCTGGCTGAACACCTTGAATAATTTCTTTTGCTGTTCCGGAGTCATGCCGATGCCGCTGTCCGTTACGCTGAATTTCAAGATGCCCCGATCTTTTTGCCTTTCAAGCAGTTCCACCGACACGAGAATCTGCCCCTCGTCTGTGAATTTAACGGCATTATTGCCAAGGTTGACCAGCACCTGGTTCAGCCTGAGCGGGTCGCCTTTCAAGTTGTTCGGGATTTGGGAATCCACCTTGAACCGCACGGCAAGATGCTCTTTGTCCGAGGCTTTGACCGTGATCAGCCCGGCAAGTTTTTCCATGGCTTCATCCAGGCAGAAATCAACAATTTCCATGTCCATTTTGCCGGCTTCGATTTTAGAAAAATCCAGAATGTCGTTGATCAGGTTCAGCAGCGATTTGGCCGATGCATCAATTTTGGCCGCATAATCTGTCTGTTTTGTGTCCAGCCGGGTCTGCATGAGCAGATGGGTCATGCCGATGATAGCGTTCATGGGGGTTCGGATTTCGTGGCTCATGTTGGCCAGAAATTGGCTTTTTGCCTTGTCGGCTGCCAGGGCTTTTTGTTTTTCCTCCTTGGCCACGCCCATGGCCAGGGCCAGATTTTCATGGCTTTCCCTTAAAGAGGCTTCGGCCCTTTTAAGTTTATTATTGGAAAAAAGAATGATGCCCAAAATGGTGCATGATACAAGGGTCATCCCTATGATCCATTTCCAGAGAAGTGCCCAGTTGGTTTTATGCTCAAACTGCATGTGGACCCAGTCATCCCGGATTTTATTTTTTTCGGATTGGGGCATATTCTCAATGACTTTGTCAAGGATGGAAACCATCTGGGGCCAATCCTTTCGTACCCCCATGCAGAGTTTGAATTTGTATGGGGTCACAGCGGAGATTTTGATGTTTGCCAGCCCGGTTTGCCTGGTGCAATAGGTGATGGAGGCAAGGTTGCCCACAAACACATCCACCCTGCCCTGGCTTATTTGTTTCAGGCCTTGGGTCACCGATTCAACGGGGACAAGGGTGATATCTGGAAAATCTTTTTGCAGAATTTCCTGGGAAATGTATCCGGCCACCACGGCAATGGTCCTGCCTTCCAGATCTTCAAGGCCGCTGATAAAAGGAAAATTCGTTCCCGCAGCGATGACCATGGGAAAAGAGAGATATGGCTTGGTGAAATTAAGAAACCGGGCCCGCTTCGGGCTGGGGACAATGCAGGCAAACAGATCAATCTCTTGTTGTCGGCCCCTGTCCATTGCCTGTTGCCAGGTCAGATCGGTCTGGGGGATCATGGCGATATTCAGCTGCTTTTCAATGGTTTTGATATACTCGGCGGCCAGGCCTGAATAGCCGTGTTCCCGGGCGTAGAATTCAAAGGGCGGCCAGGCCGGATCAATGCCGAGCCTTACGGTCTGATGGGCTTTGAGCCATTGCTTTTCCCCGTGTGACAGCAGCAGGGCTTTGGCGGTTGTCTCCCTGAGGTGTGCCATCCAGTGGCGGTTGATCAGCCGGTGGGATTCCGGGGAGATGTTTTCAATGGCTTTGTTGATGGCGGAGACCAGAAGCGGCCAGTCCTTGCGGATGCCGATACGGAGTCTGGATTCCGGCCAGGGTGCCGGTGCGGCGATTTTGAGCGTATCAATACCCTTGGCCTTCAACAGGTATTTAATTACCATCAGATTTCCCACATAGGCATAGGCCTCGCCGCCGGCCACACTTTCAAGGGCAGCGACCGTATTTTTAATCGGTTTAAGTATGATTTTCGCATATCGTTTTTTCAGTTTGGATTCGAGAAAAACGCCCTCTTCAACAGCCAGTGTCTTTCCGGCCAGATTTTCTATTCCAAAAATGGCGGGGGTCTGTTTCTTGGTTACAATGACGTGGGGACTGACAAAATAGGGCGCACTGAATGACAGCCATTGGGCCGGTTCCTCTTCTTTGACCATGCAGCTGACGCCGTTGGCTTTTCCCGATTTTATAAGCTTAGGTATTTGATTCCGGCTGTGGTCGCTGATGACCTCAAACCGGATGCCCAGGCGACGTCCGATCAGATTGATATAGTCCGCAGCCACCCCTTGATAACGGCCGCTCGGGTCTGTAAAACCTATGGGCGGCCAACCGGTGTCCCCCAGCAATTGAATCACCTGATGGGATTTGAGCCAGGCTTTTTCCTCCGGGGTGAGGAGATTGGCCATGGCGTTGTTCTTAAATTGTCTTAACGACGGATCTTTGATCCAGCGTGCTTCAATGTCTGCCAGTTCAACATCGGACACGGCGGCCAGGCCTTGGTTGACCGTCTTTAAAAGTGTGGGATTCTTTTGGTCCACCCCCGCATAAATGGGCTGTATCATTTTCCCCTGGGACAAAAGAGCGTAACTGCCTTGTTCGCCCCTTCGTTCAAGCTGGGCCGAGACATAGGGCAGTTCTGCAAAGAAGATGTCAAAGGTGCCCTGGGATGCTTCCTGGAGCAGATCTTGATCCGTGGGATGCACCAGAAATACCCTGTCCTTTGTCGGTAAATGCCTCAGGGGCATGGTGTCGGCGTGGGTGCCGACCCGCTTCCCCTGTAAATCGGCCAGGGTCTTGGGGGCATCGGGGCTTAGTTTATAAAAAAAGCCGCTTTCAATACGGTAAAAGGGCCGGGAGAATGCAATGGTATTTGGGGAGGCTTTTGATTGGTACACACCTGCATGGATATCGGCCC
Source organism: uncultured Desulfobacter sp. (assembly GCF_963666675.1). NCBI lineage: Bacteria > Pseudomonadati > Thermodesulfobacteriota > Desulfobacteria > Desulfobacterales > Desulfobacteraceae > Desulfobacter > uncultured Desulfobacter sp. Next base: position 6,169,746 of record NZ_OY762929.1, read on the forward strand.
TGCCGTCGGTGACGGCGTTCAAAGAATCTTCTAAACTGAAAAATTTAAAATTTATTTTCCGTCCGGTTTTGGTTGCCCATAACCGCCATACATCCACCAGCATGCCTGAAGGTTGGCCGGCGGCACTGATCATGGACATGGGCGGGTAGGCATTGCAACAGGCGATGGTCAATACATTGGGCGCTGTGGCCTTGGCTGCCTGGTTTTGGGTGGTACCGACCCATTTACGAAAAACAGCGGCTTTTTTCTCCTGGGGTATCGCCTGCATCCCTTTTCGCACGATCTCCGCCAACGCCTTATTTCCCCGGCGCACGGCACAAAGCCAGTCTGCTTCGTAAAGCGGCTCCTGGTCAAAGTACCGGTACCGGCTCATGATCCCCATTTTTTTGAGCATGGCCAAAGCGATATGGGTATCCTTGACAAAGGCAAGGATCTCGTCGGCCTTGACTGCCTCAAACAGGGCCTGGTTGTCCGGATATACGGCCAGGGTGGCATCGGGTAATTGCCGGCGCAGGTAATCAATGGCTGCATCTCCTTTGATGATGCCGATGCGAAACCCGCGCAGATCCTTGAGTCGGTTAACCCCCAGGATATTTTTTTTTACAAAAAAATGGGTTCTGACCTTCACCACAGGTAATATGAAATCAAGGGTTTTGCTTCGATTCGGGCTGAAAAAACATCCGGCGTGGACATCGGCATCTCCTTTTTCTACGGATACAAGGGTCTGGTAAAAGGGCAGGGGGGTAAAAACAACCTTGATTCCGGTCTGCTGTGCCCACAGTTTCCAGACATCCACCATAAGGCCTGCGGGGTGATTGTCCTGGTCCAGAAAATAATAGGGGATACTGTCCGTGCCCACAGCAACGACAACCTGCTTGGGAGGATTTTGGGCCAGGCAGATGCTTGCTGCAAAAATAGAAACAAATAGAAATAAGGTGATTAAATTATATTTTAATGCTGCGATGTATCTGTTTGGGTACATTTTGTCTTTCCAACAGAAACTTACATTTTTGAAAAAGTAAGCTTATTACGTTATATTGGAAAAAGCAACTGTCCGTTTCGTTGCGCCTGAAAAGAGAATGCGCAACACCGTTAATGTGTATGCGCAGCACAAACAACATGACTGGAATTAAACATGCAGCTGGACATTGATTTTGATGCCATTGACCGGATTTTTTCCAACGCCTGGGACCAGGGCCGGGATTTCCTTTTTGAATTCGAGGTCTACGACCTTCTGGCCAGATCCGGGTCGGAAACCCCGCCGCAGGTCCGGTTGATCGACCGCGGGGAACGGATTTCAGATGCTGCGCTTGTGGCCATGCCGGGTGAAAAAAGTGTATTAAAGATTGTCTCTCCCTATATTGTGCATAAAACAGAGGTGGGCGGGGTCCGGGTGGTGGACAAAAGGCCCGATAAGATCCGATCGGCCGTGCGCCGGATGTTCTACGAGGTGCCGGAAAATTATGCGGCCGGGGCCCATGACCAGGAGGGTCTGCCCGCCCATTATCGGGGCCTTTGGGGCATCGATCTGGCAGCCGCTGTTTCCCGGGATATTAAAGGCGTGCTCCAGGTGCAGTATATGCCGCCGGATTCTGCGGCCTTTGGTAATGAGCTTATTGTCGGACTGCGTCACACCCGGGAATTTGGGACCATATTATCCGCCGGGTTGGGCGGAACGGATACGGAGCTGTATGCCGGGCGGTTCAGGAAAGGCCAGGCCATTGTGGCGGCGTCGCCTGCCATGTGCAGCGGAGAGGGGTTTTTCCAGCTCTACCGAAACACCATTTCCTATCGAAAACTTGCCGGGTTAACCCGGGGGCAGCGCCGTATCGTCACGGACGAGCAGTTGGTGGAGTGTTTTGAATCCTTTGTTCGCATGGGCAATGCCTATAGCAGGGAAAACCCCGATGCTGTGTTCATCATCGATGAACTTGAGATCAATCCCTTTGCCTTTACCGACTTTCTTATGGTGCCCCTGGACGGGATGTGCCGGTTTTCAAAACAGAAGGGGACCGTACCCAAACGCCCGGCGGCAAAAATTGACCGCCTGCTTCACCCGGTAAGTATGGGCATCATCGGTGTCTCTTCCACCCGGAAGAATTTTGGCCGGATTATTCTGGATAATGTGCTGGCCCAGGGGTTTGACCCTGATGGTCTGGTGATTTTCAAACCGGGCATCGAACAATTCCAGGGTATTGACTGCCTGCCTGATCTGAACGCACTGGCAGCCGGCGGCAAGGGAAAACTTGATCTGTTCATTGTGGCTGTGGGGGCGGATCAGGTCCCGGCCCTGGTTGAAGAGATCATAAAAACGGATGCGGCCCATGCCGTGATGCTTATTTCCGGCGGACTGGGGGAGACCCAGGGCAGTCAGGGTAAGGCCGGACAGGTCATGGCCGCCATAAGAACTGCCCGGACACGCCCGGACACCGATGGCGGCCCTGTGTTTTTAGGCGCCAACTGCATGGGGGTAATCTCTTTGCCCGGCAGTTATGATACCTGGTTTATCCCCGAAGACAAACTGCCTAAAAACGGATCCGGACCCAGAACATTCTGCCGGGCCGCCCTGATCAGCCAGAGCGGGGCCTTTATGCTGCACAGAAGCCACCAGTGTCCCCAATTGGCACCGGCCTATATGATCTCCATGGGGAACCAGACCGATTTGACCCTGGGGGATATGATGACATATTTCAAGGAGAGTGATCAGGTGGATGTGATTGCCGTCTATGCCGAAGGGTTCAATGACCTGGACGGCCTGGCGTTCTGCCGGGCCGTCAGGGAGGCGGTGCTGGCAGGCAAGGAGGTGGTGTTTTACAAGGCGGGCCGCACACCGGAAGGTAAAGCCGCCACGTCCAGTCATACCGCTTCCTTGGCCGGGGACTATATGGTCTGCGAAAGCTGTGTTTCCCAGGCGGGCGCCATTGTCGCCAGGACCTTCAGCGAATTCCAGGAGTTGATGCTGCTGGCCGAAACATTGAACACCAAAACCATCCACGGCAACCGTCTGGCAGCCGTCAGCGGTGCCGGGTTTGAAGCCGTGGGCATCGCTGATTCCATCCACAGTGATGATTTCACCATGGAATTTGCCCGGTTCGGCAACGACACCGTGGCCGGGGTGAGGGCCGTGCTGGCGGCCAAAGGATTGGATCGTCTGGTCACCATCTCCAATCCCATTGATATTAATCCCGCAGCCGATGACCAGGTTCACGGTGACATTGCCGCCATCCTTTGCCGTGATCCCGGGGTGGATGCCGTGATTCTCAGTGTGGACCCCATGTCTCCGGCCATGCAGACCCTGGACACCGATCCCGATGAGCGGTTTTCCATGCACAATAAACGTTCCGTACTCCACCGGCTGATGCACCTGAACAATACCTGTGAAACCCCCATTGTGGCCGTGGTGGATGGCGGCAGATTATATGATCCCTTGCGTGACGCCCTTATTGCGGGCGGGATTCCGGTTTTCAAGGTCTGTGATGGCGCCGTCGCGGCATTGTCGCTTTATATCCAGGGGCGGTTGCGCGCCAATGCCGTTCGTGTGTCCCAAAAACAAAAGGTATAACCCATGACTGAAAATAGAATTGTTTATATTACCCAGGCGCCTGTGGAATTATACAAGGTGCTCAAATTTGAAAATATTGCATCCAGCGGGGGCGAGGCCAAGTATCTGATCGCCGACGGCCTGGTTTGGGTGAATGGCCGGATTGAAACAAGAAAAAGGAAAAAGATCGTTCCCGGAGATGTCATAGAAATTGACGGCATCTGTCTTGAAATTCATATGGATGCCGGCGAATCAGAGTGAATACTATTGTTAGCTCGGGGATGGGTGCACCAGATTTTCTTTTAGTCAAGCATTGCAGGGTAAATTTTGTCTTGCTTAAATCAGCGAGAAAAATCAAAAATTATTCCGGCAGATGATTTGGGTTAAAATTGTATGGTCCAAGGCTTTATCGCCTGCGCAATCCAGGGTTTTTTTTTCACCCCAACCGGTATATAGTTTTATCTTTTTTTTACAGTATTTATGAAAGCGTATCCTGTATGAGAGCAACAAAACCTAAGGGGCCGGATATAAAGATAAGCGCATGTCCTTTTTTGCTTTCCCGGCTTTTCATTGTTTTAGGAGTGATTGCCGCTTTGGTTATACCCAACAGCGTCAGCCAGGCTGACCAGCCCCGCATGGTGTTGGCCGATGCGGTGGTGTGTGAAGGCATCTCCAATTTCAGGCCGGTGACGCCGGCTGTTGTGTTCAGCGTTTCCCAGGGGGAGGTGTTCTGCTTTTCCGAATTTGACCCGGTGTATGAAAAAACGGCAATTTTTCACAAATGGTATAAAAGAGACAAGCTTATTTTTTCCATGCGCCTTGTCCTGTCCGTACCCAAATGGTCATCCTTTTCAAGGGTCCAGATGCGCGATGCGGATAAGGGGCCCTGGCGGGTGGAGATCAGGGATGAAGATGATACGCTTTTAAAAACCTTAAGATTCAGCATGTCTGATTGATACCCATGGACCAACTTTCTTTATTATTTTCCGGGTGGCGCTGGCAGGATGTGTTGGATATTGTTTTCAACGCATATATTTTGTTTCGTTTATATGTATTGTTCCGGGGGACCAATGTCCTAAGAGTCCTCATGGCCGTGGTCGCCATGTGGATCATCGGCCGCACGGCCAACGCCACGGGACTTGTCATTACCAACTGGGTCATGCAGGGCGTGATCACCGTGGCCACGTTCATGATTATCATTGTATTTAGAAATGAAATATCAGGGGTGGTTCGAACACGCAGTATCGGATTTTTCCTATGGGAAATTCCACGGACCCAGATCAATACACCGGTTCACATTATCAGTGATGCCGTGGTGCAGTTGGCCGGATCAAAAATCGGGGCATTGATTGTGATGCCCATTAAAACCGGGGTGGACAGCATCGTTTCCTCGGGATCGGATATCAATGCCGCACTGTCCAGGGAAATGCTGGTGAATATTTTCTGGCCCGGCTCTCCCCTGCATGACGGTGCCGTGGTCATTCAGCGGGGAAGAATCACCCGGGCCGGGACCATTCTGCCCTTGTCCCAGAATCGGCACCTGGCCTCAAAATACGGTACCCGGCACAGGGCCGCATTGGGCCTTACCGAGCAAAGTGATGCCCTGGTGATTGTTGTTTCCGAGGAGCGAGGGAAAATTTCCCTGGTAAAAGATAACCAGATCCATGAGGTCAAAGAGACTGATAAGCTTGAGACGCTCATAAAACAATATACCGGCGGCCCTGAACCGGTAAAAAGAATGCGCCGCCAGACCCGGGAACTGCTTGTGGCGGCCATGGTCTGTCTTTTATGCACCACGGGTTTGTGGCTTAGTTTTTCACGGGGCATGGAGACGCTGGCCAACTACGATGTTCCCATTGAGTTCATGAATCCCGACAAAAAAATGAATATTATTTATGCGTCCGCTTCCAGGTCCAGACTGCTGATCAGCGGTTCCCGGCCTCTGATCAACGCATTAACCCGGGATCAGATGAGCATCAAGATCTCCCTTGAGGGTGCAGCGGTGGGAAAAAATATACTGTCCATCACCCGCCGGAATGTCCAGTTGCCGCCGGGGATCCGTCTGAAAAATATTGAACCGGATCAGGTGGAATTAACCCTGGATGCCATGGTGGAAAAACAGTTGCCGGTACAGGCGGATTTTTCAGGAAAATTGCCCGAGGGCCTGACGATGACCCGTATCGAGGTTATTCCGGAAACAGTTAAGATCATAGGCGGAGAACTGACCCTGGACAGAGTCACCACCGTGTTTACCGAGAAAATTGCCCTGGAAAATTTAAAAACATCCGGCGTTGTGAATGCGGAACTGATCATGAACCCTGCTACCCTGCGGCCGGCTGACAAACATAAAAAAGTACAGATTCGGTACACCATTTCCGAAAGGACACCCAATGACGACACAAAAAGCTGACAGCGCCGTTATTTATATCCCCCATGGCGGCGGCCCCTTACCCCTTCTGGGCCATGCCGGACATGAGGCCATGAATGCATTTTTAAAGGAGCTTGCCGCCATGCTGCCCAGGCCTGATGCCGTGGTGGTGATCTCCGCCCATTGGGAAAGTGATCCGCCCATGGCAACCAGTCATCCCAGGCCCGAGCTGCTTTACGATTATTATGGGTTTCCCGAAGAGGCGTATAAGATTAAATATCCGGCTACCGGCCACCCGGAACTGGCTGCTAAAGCCGTTGCCCTGCTCAACGCATCCGGCATCGAGGCCAGGGCAGATCGTTGGCGGGAATTTGACCATGGGGTCTACATCCCCTTGACCCTGATGCTGCCCAACGCCGATGTGCCCTGCATCCAGATCTCCCTGGCCAAAGGCCTGGATGCCGAAAAACACCTGTTGATGGGTCAGGCCCTGAGACCGTTGCTCAAGGAAAAGATCTGGCTTCTGGGTTCCGGATTTTCGTTTCACAACATGCGAGGGTTTGATCTGCAGGCCGGTCCGGATTCTCCGTCGGTGCCGGATCCTGAGAACAGGTCTTTCCAGGATTGGCTTAAAGAAACGTGCGGTGATGTAACCATCTCCCCGGAACAGCAAAAACAACTGCTGCTCAATTGGGAAGATGTGCCGTCGGCAAGGCATTGCCATCCCAGGGAAGAGCATCTGCTCCCCTTGATGGTGTGTGCCGGTGCTGCCGGATACCGACCTGCCCCTAAGGTGTTTGACGTCAAAATATTAGGCAGAAGTTCAGTCTGCTTTTTCTGGCCTGGAATTGTATGAGAAGATTTTATTGCATGGATTTTAATTGCTGTTGAACACTCTCCTGGGCCTTAGTTTTAAGGGCATCTCCGTCGGCTGTCCCCAGGGCCGGGCCAAAGCTCAAACGGGCTTTTAGCGGCGCGGTTTTAAACGTTTCCAAAAAATGGGGCAGGAAAAAATCGTCTCCGATCCAGGCTGCTTTCGGGTTTTCGTAGCAGATTGCCACGGGCACCACGGGAATGTTGTTTAATGCAGCCAGGTGGAAGATGCCTTTTTTAAAGGGAAGGATGCCGGGGCCTGCCGATGTGGTGCCTTCAGGGAAAACCACTACACTGATTCCCTGGGCCAGTTTTTCTCCGATGGCCTGCCGTGCGTTTGCACGGCTTTCGGCACTGGACCGGTCCACAAACACCGTATTTCCCCGTTTTGCCGCCCGCCCGAATATGGGCCAGGAGGCCAGCTCCTTTTTAGCCAGAAAGGCCGCATCCAGGTGGGCGAGGATAATAACGATGTCCAGGTAGGACCTGTGATTGGAAACCACCAGGGCGCCATCTTCAGGGATCTCGCCGGTCTGTTCAATATGAATGTCAAGATTTTTGACCAGCATGCCGGCCCATTGCCGGGCCCGGGATGCCACCAGCTCCGGAGACCATCCCGATGATGACACCGCCTCAGCCAGTTGCCAAAGGCTTGATATCGTCATCACAACGACCATGGACAACTTGTAAACAGCGTTCAATCCGGCCATGTCTACAGCCCCAGAACGGGGTGTTCCGGCTGCCTGTTGAGCTGTTTCACCTTGCGCTGGCGCAATATGTATTTAATTAAAGAGATCATTCGAAAATAGCCGATCTGGAGCACTTCGTCACCCTGCTCAAAATTCATCATATTGGCGTAAAATCGATTCAGGCCGCTTTTCCTGTGATGATAGATCAGGTCGTTTTTTTCCTTGTGAAACACCGTATCTTTTACACTGCCGCGGAATACAAAGTTTTTTTCATCAAGGACAGCGTCTTTAAGTACATACATCTCCTGCCTGAATTGATCGTTTATGGCCCTTGCAATTTTTAGGTGGGTGTCGCCGGGGCGTTCGGCGTAAAAGGGGGAAGGGAACACCTGTTCAAAGTGCATGGCCACATTGCCGAGGCTGGACAATACGCCTGCACAGTTGGAGATCCATATTTTGCCGAAAGGGTTTTGTTTGTATAGGTATCCGGTCAGGGCTTTTTTGATCAGCAAATGCGTGAGCCGTTTTCCCCTGGCTTCGGGCCGAACACAGGTCAGGCCAAGGTGCAGAATTCGGCCCACATCCGCAATGTCTAAAAACACCATGGAGCAAAACCCCTGGGGGGTACCGTGCTCATCTTTGGCCAGTGCGATCAGTTTGTTGGAAAGTGCATCTCGGGTGCCGACAATGGCCTGGTATTCGGGCAGTTCATGGAAGCAGTCCCCGGCGATTTCCCGGATATTTTGGGCAAGGCGTTCAATGGATTCATCTGAGAGAACCCGACCGGGTTCCTGATACGTCTCGACTATGAAATTCATACATTTTCCTATAGATTTTAATTGAGTTTGATCAGTATTACATTAAAAGATTTAAGAATCGGTTATGGATTGATTAGAAGGGTGTTTGGGCGGGGAGAAATGATCTAAAGCAAGTTGGGGCTTGATCATAAGATCGGATATATTTTGTAGGGGCAATCCCCCTGTGGTTGCCCTTATTCAGGCAGGCACAGGGACCTGCCCCCACAATGGCCGGCGTTTGGACCAATCCCGCAATTTGGCTTCAGGATTCATCCAGAATGAAATCGGTGATATGGATATTGGTCTTCATCTCCTGTTCCAGGGTTGACCAGGACGGTTCTCCGGTAGGATTATGACCCGGAAGGATCACGGTTTTTTTATCAAGGGGCAGGATTTTAACCCTGATGGAGTCGATCAGTTCGTGAAGGTTTCCGCCCGGCAGGTCGGTTCGCCCGGCTTCTCCCACAAAGATGGCATCCCCGGTAAAAAGATGGTCTTCGCACAGCAGACAGACCGAACCGGGGGTATGACCGGGGGTGTGGATAACGGCCAGTTCACAAAATCCAAAGGCAATACGTTCGCCATCTTTGATCCTGATGTCCGCCGGATAGGGCGGCGGCAGGCCCACCGATTGCTTTGTTTTCATCCTTACGTCCGGATCTTTAAAAAAGTCATCATCCAACCCGTGCAGGCAATAGGGAATCGGGGCAATTTTTTTGAACGTCGCCATGGAAAAAAATTGATCCGCATGGCCATGGGTCAACAGGATTTTATCGGGGAGAATATCCTTTTCCCCGATAAAATCCGCCATCTCTTCAACCGGTCCGCCCGGATCAATGATGACCGCCTTGCGTGATACCTTGCACACCAGAAAATAGGTATTGAGGTTATAGGGGCCTGTGATCCGCCGGAGCATCTGTGTATGGTGCACGTGTTTTACTGTCCTTCCTCTTTTTTTTGTATGGCCGGCAGCAGTATTTTAAAAACCGATCCTTGTTCTAAACGACTTTCAACATGGATATTGCCCCCATATTTTTTTACGATGCCATATGCCGAGGCCAATCCCATTCCGGTGCCTTTCCCCGGTTCTTTGGTTGTAAAATAGGGCTCGAATATCGCTTTTATGATGTCCGGTGCAATACCCGTTCCTGTGTCTGCAATCGATAGTTGTACATATTTGCCCGGGCCGGCAAGCTCATTTTGGGCGGCGTACCTTGCATCGACGATTTGATCGGATACACCTAATGATAAAGTCCCGCCTTTGTTTTCCATTGCGTCGGCCGCATTGCTGGATAAGTCCAATATGACCTGCTGTAAAAGGGCAGGATTGCCCATGACCATTGCCGCCGTAGATATGTTTTGTTTTATCTCAATATCGGCAGGAATCGTGGATTCAAGCAGTTTGATGGATTCATTTACAATGTTTGCAATGGAGACGGGCTTTACTTCTTCATTGTTCTGCCGGGCAAATGATAATATTTGTAAAACCAGGTCCCGTGCGCGTTTGCCTGCGGTATGGATCTCTTTTAAATCGTATTCTAAATTGCTTCCCTTTTCGACATCACCAAGGGCGATTTCCGAAAATCCAAGAATAGATGAAAGTATATTGTTGAAATGATGGGCGATGCCCCCTGCCAGGTTGCCGATGGACTCCATCTTTTCGGATTGAATCAATTTTTTTTCCAACTGTTTTTTCTCGGTGATGTCTGGAAACGCCATGATTCCGGCAATGACAACACCATCATCATCAATCAAAGGCGCCGCACTGATAGAGACCCAGCGATCTCCTTTATCAAGGGGTAATATAAACTCCTGGTTGCTAATTATCTCCCGGTTTACAATTGCCCTTTTTATCGGCAACTGCGCCAATGGACAAGGCGTTTCGTCCAGGTGATACAGGGGCCAATAATCATGATATTGTTCAATGGTGATCCCATGGATATTGCCGGGAAATGGGTTCATTAAATCCAACGCGCCTTGATTAAAATGGGTAAGCTTCATATCCGGCACGGATACGATGATGACAGGAACGGGGATTTGTTTGATGGTTAATTTTAAAAAATTTAAAGCCTTGTCCAGTTTTAGCTGGGCGGTTTTGATGTCGGTGATGTCACTGACGGTGATCATCAAACTTTTTTCATCTTCTATCTCTGCATTGTTTTTATATCTTATCTTTGCTTCAATCTGGGCATAAAAAAGACTTTCGTCGGCTTTGAGTAAGCGAACCACCATTTTTTTATCTGCAGGATTGTTAAAAAAATTTTTAAACCGGGACAAAAAAATGGATCTATCCGCTTCCAGGATATTATCAGCAAATAAACTGCCTTTGAAATTTTTATCTTTGAGGCCAAGCATGGACTGCCATGTCATATTGGTTTGCAGAATAACGCCTGAGGAATCCAGCACAACGTAACCAACCGGTGCATTTTCAAAGAGCTCGACAAACTGATCTTTTGTCTTCTGGAGCGTCAAATGGGTATGTCTTAATTCATCATTTTGCAGCTCAAGTTCAATCTGGTACACAGCCAGTTCATGGGCCCATTCTTTCAGGTTTGTCAGTTCATGGGTCTGGGCGGTATTTTTTGAATTCCGGAGTAATTTTTCAGCACGCTCCCTCAGGCTGTGGAAGCGGTCGGCTAAAGCAGCATTCATCATTTGGCTCCTGTCTAATCAGATATGTCCACAATGGTCACAACGATCCCGGCATAGGAATCGGGCCCGACACGGTATGGGATGATACGTACCAGGTAACATTTTCCATTTTCGCTTTTTACCCTCTTTTCCATAGTCTCATCGGATTTCTGAACTTTTTGCACGGAGGTGATTAAATCAAAATCGGAAATTTTGTGCGACAGATGTGCCAATGGCCTGCCGATATCGCTCTCCAATATATTGAACAAGTCTTTTGTCGATTTTGAAAAATGGCGAATTGAAAGATCTTCATCCAGGATAAGTGTGCCGATCCGGGAGCTTGAGAGCAGATTTTCAATATCGTTTTTTGCCTCGGTTAATTCCATAATCTTTTTCTGATATTCGCTGTTTACCGTATATAGTTCCTCGTTGGTGCTTTGCAACTCTTCATTGGTACTTTGAAGTTCCTCGTTGCTTGCCAGCAGCTCTTCGTTGGTCGCCTGCAACTCTTCATTGGATGTTTCCAGTTCTTCGATGGTCGCCTGGAGATTCTCCCGGCTGAATTGCAGTTCCTGTTCAAGATCCCGGAGCCGCTGATCGGTCTCTTCATCCAGGTTGCATTCGTTGGGGGGCAGGTCGTCCGTTGTCATTTCGTTAATATCTTCGAAAATGACGGAAACAAAGGGCTCGTCAGTTTTTCTGCCCGGAAGAGACCTGATATTCAAACGCAGATTGCGTTCAATGTTTTGCTCATGCACTCTGACATTGGTATAAATCGTCTCTTCATTTGTCCGAAAGACCTTTTGAATCCCTGTGGCCAGGGGGATGGCAATTTTCTGATCGACCATTTTGGTTATATCATAAACGGCTCTTCCCGGCGGCAAGGTAAACAGTCCCCTTGAATCGCCTGTGGTGTAAACCACTTCAAGTTGCTCGTTTACCACAACACAAAGGGGGATATACCAGTTCGATATGGCATTGAGCAGTCGCAGGGCCAATTTTTCTTCGGATCTGTCTGCGGCCCGGCCGGGGATTCGAATATTTCCTGCCGGCAGGGGGATTTGGATGTTTTGATTTCTTTTAGAGTGTTCAATCTGCACCGGCACCGGATTTGTTTTCCCCAGGGCTTTGTAAATTTTCCCCTTTTGGTCAAGGATTTCAAAAAAATTATCCATTGTACCGGTGGTTTCGCTGGTACCCAAAAGGAGCATGCCCCCGGGTTTTAAAGAGAAGTTAAACATCTCCAGGGCCCGTTGCTGGAGTACCGGCTGCAGATAGATCAACAGATTTCGACAACTGACAAAATCAATCCGTGTAAACGGCGGGTCTTTAACCAGGTTGTGTTGGGCAAACACAATCATTTCACGAATCCGGCGGGCAATCTGGTATTGATCACCACGCCGGTAAAAATATTTTGTCAGAACGGCCGGGCTGAGATCCGCAGCGATACTCTCTGAAAATAGTCCGATGCCCGCCTTGGCTATGGCCTCTTTATCAATGTCCGTTGCAAAAATTTTTATATCGGCATTCACCCCTAATTTTTCACAGACCTCACAGGAGAGAATGGCAATGGTATATGCTTCTTCTCCTGTTGAGCAGCCGGCGATCCAAAACCGTAATTCATTATCGGTCATGGTTTTAAACATTTGGGGTAGAAATTGATGTTCCAATTGGCCCATGACATCAGAATCCCTGAAAAAACTGGTCACACCGATGAGCAATTCCCTGTACAGGGATTTAACTTCCGCCGGAATTTTTGCGGCATAGTCCACGTATGCATCCAGATTCTGTGACTGGGTCACGGTAATGCGTCTTTGAATCCTTCTGGAGATGGTGTTCATTTTGTAATGGGTGAAATCCACCTGGGTCTTTGAACGAAGCAGGCTGAAAAGTTTTGTCAGGCCTGAATCCTGCCGGATCTCTTTGTGGGTGCTCTCCTGTTTGACCGTGTAGGGATGGTGCAGCCATGCCAAGAGCTGGGAGGGCATCTCGCCGGGGGGTAATATAAAATCGGCCACGCCGGTTGATACCGCTGCCTTGGGCATGCCGTCGAATTTAGCGCTGGCCTCGTCCTGCACAAGAACCAGGCCGCCCCTTTCTTTGATCAGCCGAACCCCGCGCGTGCCGTCGCTGCCGGTCCCTGAGAGGATAACCGCCACTGCCCGGTCGCCCTGATCCTCTGCCAGGGATTTAAGGAAGATATCCACAGGCAGGTTGATGAGGATTTCCTCCCGGTTTTTCTGGTTGGTTAAAATGAGTTTGCCGTGGAAAATGGATATATTTTTTTTGGGCGGTATCAGATATATATTGTCGGGCTTAACCTCCAGGCCGTCTTCTGCGCGATGAACCGGTATTTTTGTTTTTCTTGAAAGCAATTCCACCATCATGCTTTTATAATCCGGCGATAGGTGTTGGATCACAACAAAGGCCATGCCGCTATCCACGGGCATCACTTGAAAAAAGGATTCTATGGCTTCAAGTCCGCCTGCAGAGGCCCCAATGCCGACAATGGCATTCTGTTCTTCCGGTTTGTTTTTAATCAAAACCTTATCCGTTTTTGTGTTCATATGTGCGTCACCATTGCTTTGAAGGATGAGAAACTTTAAACATTACAAGAATATATAAGTCAATTTTAAATATCAACCGTTTAAAGCATTCAGAACCACAGTGGTATGGCGTACCCGCAAGATGCAGGCGTATGTTTGGGGGCATTCCGGTCCGGTCCTTTGTCCGTGTTTGGTTGTCGTGCATTTCGCAAGAAAGTGTTGTTAAATCGTATCCGAGTATAATTAAATCGTAAACAAATATTGTCATATCGTAAACAAATGTTTTTATGCAGAATGGCCGGTGCGTCCCAGACGTTCCTGCGGCCTTCATCTTAAAAGCGGTTACCGGATTTTTTCGTCTAAGATGCTATAATTATATGGGTTTTATGTCATGGTGACGCATGTTTTGGGGGGGGCGGTTTCGTGCGGCATCGTAAAATTAAGAGTTATTTTTGGTTATTCTTTGTCATAGTAATCACTAATTTATTAAGGTCTTGACTAATATATACTTAAACATACAAATAGGGGCAAAAGACAAAAGATGGGCTTTCTCTCCCTCCGGTTTAGACGCACGATGTTTCTGGTTTACCCCCCGAACAAAACGCACAATGATTCCGGCTCAAAGCCCTCCTTTTGAATAAAAATAGACAAGGAGATTGACATGATCGGTAAAAAACTGTTGGTAAACGGTATTGAAAGAACCGTTTTTGTAAACGAGGATGACAAACTTTCCACGGTGCTGCGGGTCGGATGTTCCACCACCGGGGTTAAAGTGGGCTGCGATCAGGGACAGTGTGGCGCCTGCAACGTTATTCTGAATTCTAAACTGGTGCGTTCCTGTGTTACCAAAATGAAACGGGTACCGGAATTTTCCGAGATCACCACCATTGAAGGCATCGGCACACCGGATAACCTGCATCCCATCCAGGCGGCATGGATTGCCCACGGTGGTGCCCAGTGCGGTTTTTGCACCCCGGGTTTCATCGTATCCGCCAAGGCTCTGCTCGATTCCAATCCGGACCCCACCCGCGAGGATATCCGGGACTGGTTCCAGAAATACAAAAACGCCTGCCGCTGCACCGGCTACAAACAGTTGGTCGATTCCGTCATGGACGCCGCCAAGGTGCTTAACGGCAAAATGAGCATGGATGACCTGTTGTTCAAGATCCCCGAAGACGGACGGATCTGGGGTACCAAATATCCCCGCCCCACCGCCGTTGCCAAGGTTACCGGTACCTATGATTTCGGCGCGGACCTGGGCATCAAGATGCCCGAAGGTACCTTGAAACTGGCATTGGTTCAGGCCGAGGTCTCCCATGCCAATATCAAATCCATTGACACCTCCGAAGCCGAAAAGATGCCCGGCGTTTATAAGGTTGTCACCCACAAAGACGTTTTGGGCAAAAACCGGATTTCTGGCCTGATCACCTTTCCCACCAACAAAGGCGACGGCTGGGACCGGCCCATTCTCTGCGATGAAAAGGTCTTCCAGTATGGTGACGCCATTGCCATCGTCTGTGCCGACACCGAGAAAAACGCCAAGGCCGCTGCAGATAAGGTAAAAGTGGATCTGGAATTGTTGCCCGAATATATGAGCGCTCCGGCTGCCATGGCCGAAGATGCCATGGAGATCCATCCAGGCACCCCCAATGTTTACTACATCCAGAAAGTCAAAAAAGGCGAAGACACTGCACCCATTTTTGAGTCCGCTGATGTCGTCGTTGAAGATGATTTCTACACGAGCCGCCAGCCCCATATGCCCATTGAGCCGGACGTAGGTTTTGCCTTCCCCGGCGAAGACGGCACGCTGGTCATCCATTCTAAATCCATCGGTATCCATCTCCACCTGGCCATGATCGCTCCGGGCCTTGGCATTGAACCGGAAAAACTCACTCTGGTCCAGAACCCCACCGGCGGGACCTTCGGCTATAAATTCTCCCCCACAATGGAAGCTTTGGTGGGCGTGGCAGCCCTGGCCACAGGCAAACCGGTATATCTCAACTATGACTGGCAGCAACAGCAGACATATACGGGCAAGCGTTCCCCGTTCCTGACCAACCTGCGCTATGCAGCGGACAAGGACGGCACCCTCAAGGCCATGGAATCTGATTGGAGTGTCGACCACGGCCCCTATTCCGAGTTCGGCGACCTGCTGACCCTGCGCGGTGCCCAGTATGCCGGTGCCGGTTACAATATTCCCAATATCCGGGGCGAAGGCCGGACCGTTTGCACCAACCATGCCTGGGGCTCTGCCTTCCGTGGCTACGGCTCAACGGAAATAGAATTCCCCTCCGAAGTACTCATGGACATGCTGGCCGAAAAACTGGAGATGGACCCCTTTGATCTGCGCTACAAAAACGTATATCGCGAAGGTGCTACCACCCCCACAGGACAGGTTCCCGATTCCTGGAGTCTGCCGGAAATGTTCGACAAGCTCAAATCCAAATATGAGGCTGCCAAAGCCGAAGCTGCTAAAAAATCCACGGACGACGTAAAATGCGGCGTGGGTATTTCCGTGGGTGTATACGGCTGCGGCCTGGACGGCCCGGATACCTCCGAGGCCTATGCAGAACTCAACGAAGACGGCACCATCACGATCTTCAATGCCTGGGAAGATCATGGACAGGGTGCAGACGTGGGTACCCTGGGTACCGCCCACGAGGCCCTTCGGCCCATGGGCATCGCCCCGGATCAGATCCGGTTGGTGATGAACGATACTTCCAAGACCCCCAACTCCGGTCCTGCCGGGGGCTCCCGTTCCCAGGTCGTCACCGGGCAGGCCACCAAAGCTGCCTGCGAGCTGCTCATGGGTGCCATGAAAAAGAGCGACGGCACTTATCGTACCTTTGAGGAAATGACGGCTGAAAACATTCCCGTGAAATACACCGGTACCTGGACTGCACCTGCCAAAGACTGTGATGAAAACGGCCAGGGCAGCCCCTTTGCCGTATACATGTATGGTCTGTTCATGGCTGAGGTCAGCGTTGAAGTTGCCACAGGTAAAACCAAGGTGACCAAAATGACCGCCGTGGCCGATTTGGGCAAGATCAATAACAGGCTGGCCGTGGACGGTCAGATGTACGGTGGTCTGGCCCAGGGTATCGGCCTGGCCCTGACCGAAGACTACGAAGACATCAAGAAGCATTCCACCATGAAGGGTGCAGGCTTCCCCTACATCAAAGATATCCCCGACGAGATGGAATTGATCTATGTGGAAGCACCCAGAGAACACGGTCCTTTCGGGGCTGCCGGCGTGGGCGAACTGCCCCTGACCGCGCCCCATGCCGCCGTGATCAACGGCATCCACAGTGCCTGTGGTGCATGGGTCAAACGCCTGCCGGCCACACCGGACAAGGTACTGGCTGCACTGAAAGGCTAATGGTGTCGTAAAACGTTTTTACCTGCCGGTTACGGCAGTCCGGCCGGGCATTCGACATACGTCATGTATGCCTCCTCCTCGCCCGGCCGGATTCCACCGCCTGCAGGAGAAAACTTTTACCTATCCATGAATTTAAGGAATGCATTTGAAAGAATTCCGGCAGGGCGGGCGTCTTTGGCCCGCGCTGCCGGATAAAAGAAAATGATCCATTCCCCAGCTAAAACTAGATCCGGGGACTGCCCCGGCAGGTTGGTAGATTATGGAAAAATCAGAACTTACTGCATTTGAGGCAAAGTGCATCCAGGAAGAACCGGCATTCTGCACCGCTGCATGCCCCTTTCATGTGGATGTAAAATCCTTTTTGGCACAAATGGCCAGGAAGGAGACGGACAAGGCGTTCAAAATTCTGGAGAAAACCCTTCCCCTGCCGGAGATCATCACCCGGATCTGCGACCATCCCTGTGAATCGGCCTGTATCCGGAAAGATCTGGACAGCAGCCTCTCCATCGGCCTGCTGGAGCGGGCCTGTGCGGCCAACAGAAGTCGCCAGAAAAAATATTTTCCGCCGCCGGCAAAGGATACCCGCGTTGGTATTTGGGGCAGCGGTCTTTCCAGTCTCTCCGCAGCCTGGGACCTGGCTCTAAAAGGGTATCGGGTCACTGTCTTTGAACAAGAGACGTTGGGCGGCCATCTGCTGCAGCTGGACGAAGAGGTCCTGCCCCCTTCGATTCTAGACAAGGAAATTGCCCGCCTTAAGAAATTCGGTGTTGCATTTACCACAGAAGCAGATTTTCATACATTCCTGGAAAATAAAGATAAGTTTCCTTCCTTATACATAGGGCTGGATGCCCCGGGTGGGCCGGAAACGGTTCCAGTTGACGCTTTTTCATTGCAATCGGTATCCGATGCAAACATTTTTGCTGGCGGTTTTCCCCTGAACAACGAGAAGGTCAGTGCCCAAACCTATCCCATCGCCTTTGCATTCCAGGGCAGAAAAGCCGCCACCTCCATGGACAGGGTATTGTGCAACGTCTCCCTGACTGCGGGGCGGGACAAAGAAGGGGTGATTCAAACTAAGCTCTCCACGGACATCCGCCGGGAAGGCATCCTTTCTAAAATCGAATTTAAAGGGGAAACCGGCTACAACCTTGAAAAAGCGGCCCAGGAGGCCGGGCGCTGCATTCAATGTGATTGTTCCAGGTGTCTGCGGGCCTGCAACACCTATCTTGAAAGCTTTAAAGGCCACCCCGGGAAATACGCCCGGGAAATTTACAACAATCTGGC
Organism: uncultured Desulfobacter sp.; assembly: GCF_963666675.1. Taxonomy (NCBI): domain Bacteria; kingdom Pseudomonadati; phylum Thermodesulfobacteriota; class Desulfobacteria; order Desulfobacterales; family Desulfobacteraceae; genus Desulfobacter; species uncultured Desulfobacter sp. The sequence continues at coordinate 6,187,854 of NZ_OY762929.1, forward strand.
CATCGTCATGGGGGAAAAAAAGGCCAACAAGCTGATTAATTCCTGCAGCCTGTGCGGACAGTGTGAAAGGGTATGCCCCAATGACTTTTCCATGGCGGATCTGTGTCTTTCCGCCCGGCAGGAGCTGGTGACCGATGGTAAAATGCCCTCCATGGCCCATGAATTTGCCCTGGGGGAGATGGCCCATGCCAATGGCGACGCCTGCTTTTTTTCCATGCATGCGCCGGACACCGATACCTCAAATACGCTTTTTTTTCCGGGATGCCAGCTCACGGGCTCGTCACCGGGCCAGGTGAAGGCGGTCTGGGCATGGCTTAGAAATACCGTTGACAATAACACCGGAATCGTATCCGGCTGTTGCGGCGCGCCGGCCTTCTGGGGTGGCCGCAAAGACCTGTTCGAAGGGACAGGCGACACATTAAAAAAATTGTGGGAATCCTGGGGATCACCCCGAATCATCACGGCCTGTACCTCCTGTACCCAGATGCTGGAAACGGTGCTGCCGGGTGCCCAAATTTCATCGTTGTACGTCGACATGGCCGGCAATGCTGATTTGCCTGAACCGGATCAAACTGCCGGCGGTTCTGTGGCTGTCAGTGATCCCTGCACCGCCCGCAAAGATGATGCCACCCAGCAGGCCGTCAGAGATCTGATTCAATCCCGGGGCATTACCATAACCGAACTGGAAAATGCCGGGGAATTGACGGAATGCTGCGGATTTGGCGGCCTTGTGTTCAATGCCAACCCCGACCTTGCCGGCACCATTATCCAAAAACGAACTGAGCAGAGCGACCTGGACTACATTGCTTACTGTGCCATGTGCCGGGACCGCCTGGCCCGGGCCGGGAAAAATACCCGCCATATTCTGGACCTGTTCTGGCCCGAAAGCGACAAGCCGGAAAAACGACTGGATCCTGGATTTTCAGGACGGCGCAGAAACCTGGCTGCATTTAAACAGGAGATGGTCGGCCATGAGACGTTTCAAAACGAGATCCCGCTGACCCCGGCCGGAAAGAAAATCATTATCGCGCAGGAGGTCTTTAATCAGATCGAAGATGAATTCATTCTGGTAACGGACGTTGAAAAGGTCCTGGTTCATTACGAGTCCGATGCCGATAAACACCATTTTATCAATAAGGAAACCGGGACAACCATCGCCTTTTTCCGACCGGCCAATGTCTGTTTCTGGGTGGAATTCAAGATTCTTGACGGGGCCTATGAGATCCTGAACGCCTGGAGCCACAGGATGACTGTGATCCCGGCCCAGAAATTTAAAGCCGGAGCCCCCCTGGAAGATCTCAGTCCGAACCTGTATTGCGGGACCTGCGACACCCCCCTGGAGAGCGTTATGAACCATGCGGGGTACCTGGAATCCCGGTTTGATGTGGACCTGCCCCAGTGCAGAAGCTGCGGGGCCGTGTTCATCTCTCCGGCGCTGGCCAGGGGAAAAATGGCGGAAGTGGAAAAAATTCTTGAGGATAAGTAGCGTTCAGGCAGCCGGCATTGAAACCCACCGGCCCGGCGGATTGAGCCTGACCCGGGCCGCATTGGATCATTGTTCTCTGGCACCAGGGGCTCGTGTACTGGACGCCGGGTGCGGATACGGAGCTACCTGCACCTTTTTGCATGAAGATGCCGGATTCAAGGTTTTTGGCATGGATGCCTCGAAGGAGCGGATCAGCCGGGCAACGGCCCGCCCAACGGGTTGGGACGGTCTACGGGCAAGGTTGCCGCGGCTGCCCTTTGCACCCGCTTCCTTCGGGGCAATCTTCTGTGAATGCGTTCTATCTCTGGTGCCGGATAAGCCCGGCTGCCTGGCTGCTTTTTTCGAGCTGCTCCAGCCGGAAGGTCATCTGGTTCTCACGGACCTGTATCTTCCGGGAGCCGCTCCTACGGCCCCTGATTCCTCGCCTTTGACCTGCCTGGACGGGGCGCTGAATAAAACCAATTTAACCCATATCATTGAACAGGCAGGATTTAAAATCCGGATCTGGGAAGACCACACCCCGCTGTTAAAGCAGATGGCCTGTGAAATGGTATTTAAATACGGCAGTCTTGAAAATTTTTGGAAAACACTGACCGGTGACGTTCTTCATTGCGGTTTGGGCTCCCGATGCCGGGCCGGAGAACTCAAGCCCGGATATTGCCTGATCGTGGCAGACAAGGTGACACAGTAAAATGGATGATATCGAAATATTAAAGTTAAAGAGCAAAGGCTACTGCTGCAGCCAGATCATGGTACAATTGGTTCTGGACATGGCAGATGTGGAAAACAGGCAACTGGTCGATTTTTCCCGGGGACTGTGCATGGGGTCCAAACTTGAGACCGGCTCCTGCGGGATTCTGACGGCAGGCTTATGTCTTCTGGCCATGTATGCAACCCAGGATCAGGATTTAAGGGCCTCCATGCAGGATGATTTCAGAACGTTTTTCACCGGAGCTGCTTCCCAGGGCGTTCAATGCCGGCAGATCGCCGGAAGTCATTATCCCAATCTCAATCCGGAAACCTGTCCGACCCTTTTGACCCAGGCCCTCGGTGCCCTGATGAATATTCTCAGCGAACATGAACTGGACCCCTCGGATCTTGATGATGAATAGCGGTCGCGACATATTGCACCAGACCCAGAGCCTGTGCCCGGTATGCCTGGCCCCCGTTGAGGCCCGGCATGTGGTGGAAAATGATTCTGTTTTTCTGGAAAAAACCTGCGAGGCCCACGGGGTGTTCAAGACTCGGTTTTGGGAAGGCCGCCGGAGTTATGAAAACTGGATACGGCCCAAGCTGCCCATCCAACAGCGGTTCAACATGACCCCGGTGGAAAACGGCTGCCCCTTTGACTGCGGCCTTTGTCCGGAACACCGTCAGCATACCTGCACCGCCGTGGTTGAAATTACCCAGAACTGCAATTTTTCCTGCAGGTTCTGTTTTGCAGGCGCAGGTCCCGGGAATACCCCGGATCCCACCCTCGAAGAAATTAGCGAACTTTTGGAAAAGGTCCATAAGGTCAGCCCGGATGCCAATCTCCAGATTTCCGGAGGTGAACCCACCCTACGGGAGGATTTGCCTTTCATTGTTTCCAGGGCCGTTGAAACCGGATTCGGGTTTGTTCAGCTGAACACAAACGGCTTTCTTTTGGCCCGGGACCCGGATCTTGCCTCCCGGCTGAAAGCGGCGGGTCTTGATTCTGTTTTTCTTCAGTTCGACGGGGTGACGGATGCCGTTTATGAGAATCTGCGGGGTCGACCGCTTATTGAAGAGAAGCAACGGGCCGTGGCGGCCTGCGTTGAAAACGACATCGGCGTGATTTTGGTTCCCACCCTGGTGCCGGGTGTTAATATTGATCAGATCGGGCAGATTCTTCAGTTCGGCCTGGATCATGCCCCGGGAATCCGGGGCGTCCATTTCCAGCCGGTCTCCTATTTCGGGCGCCATGGAGAGGGCCCCAAAGACGAGAGCCGAATTACAATCCCTGAAGTGCTCAAAGAGATTGAGGTACAGACCCAAGGCCAGTTCAAGGAAAATCAGTTCAGACCTTCGTCCTGTGAACATGCCCTGTGTTCATTTAACGGCAAGTTCATCATCGGGGATGACGGCAGACCTTCGGCCGTGACCACGTTTAACACCTGCTGCTGTAAACCGGTTCAGGCGGAGCAGGGTTCCAAACAGGCCAGGGATTCCGTGGCCGAGCACTGGAAGGCGCCGGTGACGTCCATTGCTCCGGCAATGCCGGCCCAAAAAGAAGATGACATGGATAAATTCATCCGCCAGGCCAAGACCCGGATGTTCTCGGTATCGGGCATGGCCTTCCAGGATGCCTGGAACCTGGACCTTGAGCGGCTCAAGGGCTGCTGCATCCACAGCGTCTCCCCCGATGGCCGTCTTATTCCATTCTGCGCCTACAATCTGACCCGGGCCGACGGCAAAGGATTGTACCGTAAGTCATGAACGCCCCGTTTCTTGATACCTGGGTGTCCCGAACCATGGAATTGCAGTCTTCTTCAACAGATCTGCTTGGGGCCTTTGAACGTCGGCAGTTGGCGGCAGTGAACCAAACGATTGCCCATGCCCGGAATCACAGCCGCTTTTACCGGGAATTTTTTACCGGCATTTCAGATGCGCCGCTTAAAGACCTTAAAGAGGTGGCCATCCTGCCCTTTACCCGGCCGGCAGATATCCAGGAAAATTCCAAAGGCTTTCTGGCGATTTCCCAGGGGGAGATCTCCCGCATCGTCACACTGAACACCTCGGGTACCACTGCCGACCCCAAGCGCATTTTTTTCACCGATGGGGACCTTGGCAGCGTCGAGGACTTTTTCATGGCCGTGCTTACGGCCATCATGAATCCCGGGGAGACCGGCCTTGTTTTTCTGCCCGGCGACACCCGGGCCAGTGCCGGGGACCTGATTCGAACGGCCATGCAGGCGGCCCAGGCCAAGGCTGTTGTTCCCGGCATTATCCGGGACTTTGGTCCCGCAGCCGATCTGGTCCGGTCAAGGCGCCCAAGCCTGCTCGTCGGTATGCCCGTACAGATCCTGGCTTTGTGCGAATATATGAAATCCACAGGCAGGTTGCCTGACATTGCCCATGTGATTCTCACCGCGGATCATGTGCCGGCGCCCCTGGTGGCCCGGGTGGAAGCGCTTTCGGGTGCAAAGGTGCTGAACCACTACGGGATGACGGAGATCGGGTTCGGCGGGGCCGTTCAGTGTCCGGCACAGGAGGGGCTGCATCCCAGACACGCTGACCTCTTTTTTGAAATCATTGATCGGGCCGGTAATCCCCTGCCGCCGGGACAATGGGGGGAAATTGTGGTCACCACCCTGAACCGCACGGGGATGCCTTTGATCCGGTACCGGACCGGAGATGTCTCCCGGATACTGGATACCCCCTGTGCCTGCGGCAGCCCCTTTCCCCGGCTGGACCGGATACGGAATCGCCAGAGGGTGGAAGGTGATGGCCCAGACGCCCAACGTCTGACCATGGCCGACTTAGATGATATTCTCTTTTCCCTTCCGGGGGTGGTGGACTTTAAGGCCTGCATAGATACCCAAACTGATATGCCAACCCTGGATATTGAACTTATGGGGCTTGAGTCTCTGATTGAGCCTGTTCATATAGATTCAGGCGTGTTTCCCGGGTTAACTGCAGCCCTTGAAGCGGGCCGGTTGCGCATGGGCAAAATCACTGTCCGTGCCTTTGATTTTAGTAACACGTATGTCACCAAACGACAGATCCAATTTAACCGCCACGGGCTGACTTGGCCGATCAATACCCAGGTTCAACCCACAAAAAAGTTGAAAGCTCCGTGTAGATTACATAGACTTTCATGAAAAGTAAGGTAGAACAGTGAAATACTATGAGAAAGACAAGGTAGAGGCACTGCCCGTCAGAGAAGCTGTGGGTAAAGTTTTGCTCCATGATATCACCCGGATCGTTCCGGATTTGTTCAAAGGTCCCTTGTTCAGAAAAGGGCATATCATCACCGAAGCGGATGTCGATGCTCTGCTGGACGTGGGCAAGGAGCATATTTATGTCTCCGGTTTGAAAAACGAGGTGCATGAAAATGAAGCGGCCCTGCGGATTGCCAGGGCGGCCCTTGGGCCCAATATTGATATCTCCGCCCCCAAGGAAGGAAAGGTGGGCTTTTCATCCCAAATCCACGGCCTGCTTAAAATAAATGTTGAGGGCCTGGAAAGGCTCAATTCGGTTCAGGATGTGGCGTTTGCCTCCCTGCACACCGGTCGCAGCGTGGATGAGGCCCAGGACATTGCCGGCACCCGGGTGATCCCCTTGACCGTACCGGAAAAACAGGTGGCCGATGCGGAGAAGGTGTGTGAACAATATTTTCCCATCATCGAGGTCAAACCCTTTGCCGCCCTGGACGTGGGCATGATTGTCACAGGTTCAGAGGTTTTCCATGAACGGATACGGGATAAATTCGGTCCGGTGGTGGAGAAAAAATTCAATGAGTTAGGATCCCGAATCGTGGGCAAACGGGTGGTTCCCGACGATCTTGAAATGACCGTTTCCGCCATCCGGGATTTAATTGCCGACGGTGCACAGATGATCGCCCTGACCGGCGGTATGTCTGTGGATCCTGACGACCTGACACCCGCATCCGTCCGGGCCGCCGGTGGAAAAATCGTTACCTACGGCGTTCCGGTTCTGCCCGGGGCCATGTTTATGCTGGCCTATATCAACGATATCCCGGTCATTGGCCTGCCCGGCTGTGTTATGTACCACAGGGCCTCCATATTTGATCTGGTGGTGCCCAAGGTGCTGGCCGGGGAAACGGTGGAAAAAAGCGACATTGTTAAAATGGGTCACGGCGGTTTTTGTTCCAACTGCAGGGATTGCAGATATCCAGACTGCGGTTTCGGAAAATAAACGCCTGACCCCAGGGAGAAAACAGACATGACATCACTCATCCGGGAAAGCCTGGATCTTTTAAACAACGGCACGCCGTTTGCCCTGGCCGTGATTATCGGTCACAAGGGGTCTACCCCAAGGACGTCGGGCAGCAAGATGCTGGTCCGGTCGGACAAAAGCATCTGCGGCACCATCGGCGGCGGCCTGGTGGAAGCCAAGGTCATGGACGCCTGCATGGATCTGCTGGACCGGTCCCGGTCGGAAATCATGGATTTTACCTTGGACCAGGAGCTCAAGGCGGGTATGGATATGGTTTGCGGGGGCAGCCTTACGGTCTGGCTCCGCAGCTTTGTGCCCCCCTGCCCCCCGGATCAGATTCAGGTGTGGCAGATGCTGGCAGACCTGGAAGCCAAGGGGAAAAAGGCGTTGGCCGTCACCCGGATAATGGCGGACAAAACTGCGGAAACCAGCCTGGTGCTGGAGCCGGGTGAGGTTGCCGGTCCGGCCATGCTGCCCAAGGCCCTTGTGGACGCGGCCGGTGAAGACCGGTTTGCAGGTCCGGCACCGGTGCGGCAGGTCTACGGGCTGGAGCAGTTCATCATTGAACCCCTGACCCGGCCGGATACCGTGTACATATTCGGGGCGGGTCATGTGGGGTTTCAGCTGGCAAAAATGGCCGCTTTGACTGACTTTTCCTGTGTGGTCATCGATGACCGGGCGGAGTTCGCCAATGACTCGCGGTTCCCCCATGCCGCTGAAATCCGGGTTCTGGATGATTTTTCCCGTGCATTCGACGGCCTGGACATTGACGGCAACGCTTACATCGTTATCCTTACCCGGGGCCATCTCCACGACCAGACCGTGTTGGAGCAGGCCTTGAAAACCGGCGCCGTCTATATCGGCATGATCGGCAGCAAAAAGAAAAAGAAGCAGATCTACGACAACCTCATGGAAAAAGGGGTGACAGCGGATCGGCTGGAACAGGTCTATGCCCCCATCGGTCTGAAAATTAAAGCCGAGACCCCGGCCGAGATCGCCGTAAGCATCATGGCCGAATTGATTCAGGTCAGAGCGGAGAACAAGGAGAATGCCTCCTGATGCCGGCTGCCCTGATCCCGGCGGCAGGTCTTTCCTCCCGCATGGGCCGGTACAAACCGCTGCTGCCTTTGGGGCGGTCCACCATGATCGGAACGGTCATTGATCTGTTCAAGACAGCGGGCATCCAGGACATTATTGTGGTCACCGGCCATAACCATGACCGCCTGGCTCCGGTCGTTGAAGCGGCCGGGGCCCGCCCCCTGTTCAACCCGAACTATGCTTCGGGTATGTTCTCTTCCATCCGAACCGGGGTGGCGGCGCTGCCTTCGGGCATCGATGGCTTTTTCCTCTTGCCCGCAGACATCCCGGCCATCCGGCTCGCCACATTGGACCTTATCCGTGGACAGTTCGAGGCGGCTGGCGATGCGTTGATCGTGCCGTCATTCAACGGCGAAACCGGTCATCCGCCCCTGATCCCGGCCCGGCTGATCCCCCTCATAACCGGTGCCGGTACGGACGCCAACCTGAGGCAGATTCTGTTTTCAGATCCAAGTCGTATCATCCAACTGCCGGTCTACGACCGGGGCATCCTCATGGATGCCGACACCCCGGAAGGGTATGATCAGGTAACGCATAAATATGACCGGCTGGAAATTCCCGATGAATTGGAATGCAGGTTTGTCATCGACCGGGAACTGGCCGATGCCCCGGCGATCCGGGCGCATCTGGATCGGACGTGCGAAACGGCACTGATACTTGCCCAAGCCCTTGTCTCGTGCGGTTATGATCTTGATACCGACCTTATCCGGGCAGGGGCCCTGCTCCACGACATCAAAAGAAAAGAAAAGCACCATGCCGGGGCCGGCAGCCGTTTTCTCCAGGAGCTGGGCTTCCGAAAGATTGCGGACATCGCCGCCGTTCACATGGACCTCAATCCCGGCCCGGATCTGGATGAAACCCAGATCGTCTTTTTTGCTGATAAACTGTGCAGAGGGAGCCAACTGGAACTGAACTATCCGGGCCGATTCCACGAAAAGGCACGGCAATTTCCCCATGCCCAAAAGGAGATTTTAAAAAGACTTGAAACTGCTCGGCACATACATGCCCGGATCGAATCAGCTGTCGGCCGATCTGTCGGAGAAATTTTGGGATAAAGGCCCGCTGCTGTTCATCCTGCGCCATGGTCAGATAGCGGGCCAGGGCGCCCGCCGGTTCATCGGTCAAACCGACATTCCCCTGGACCACGTCGGCCGGGAACAGGCCGGAAGCTGGCAGCGTCCCTTGGCCGCCATCAATTTTAAACATGTGTATACCTCTGCCTTGACCCGGTCCCGGGACACCGCAGCCCTTGCCTGTCCTGACAGCACACCCGTTGTCGACCGCCGCCTCAATGAAATCAATCTTGGCGCCTGGGACGGCAAGTCGTTCGAGCACATCAAAACCAAGTATCCGGATCTTTTTGAGCAGCGGGGCCGGGATATTTATCGTTTTTGCCCCCCGGGCGGAGAAAGTTTTAAGGATCTTTTTTGCCGGGTCTCCCCCTTCTTCAATGAATTGACCTTGTCATCACATACCCTGCTGGTTACCCATTCCGGGGTAATCCGGACCATGCGCTGTTTCTGGGCCGGTGAAAAAATGGAGACTCTTCTGACCTTTAAAACCCATTATGCCCAGCTGTTTGTGCTGGCTTCAGGTCAAACAAAAAAGTCAGGAAAATAGGTTTGTATCAATTACCCTATTGCCTTGATATTATTTTTTATTTGACAAAAAGGGTTTTCATTTTTTATATAGCCATCAGGTGTTAAAAGCTCTGCTATTTTGATCCTGACCTGACCTGATTTTATATTTCGTTCTATTTAATCCTCTTCCTTACAAGCCTGTTCGAATTGAATTCAAGTGCAGTATATGCCCTTATGCTTCCTTTGATTTTGCAATTCAATTTAAGTTCCAATTTATGGTGTTTAAGGCACATGATTAAAATAAAATCGCCCAACTGCTTGTCTTTTAAGCCACCCTCGGCGTTACGCCAACGAACATATATTCCAATATGCTTTCGTTGGCGTGCCTTGATGGTGACTTAAAATCAGGCGCAGCTATGGCAGATTTAATTCTGATCATGGGCCTAACGGCCTAAAAGGCATGTGTCTACTGATCCTGGCATAGGTATCAGGTGACATTGTCAACCCTAAAGAAAAGGAGTTTGAACTATGAAACCCAGATTTATTGTAACTGCAATGCTGTTTGGCTTGCTGGGGTCATTCTGCCTGATCTCATCCCTTTCGGCATCGCCCTTTATTCCTCTGGAGTGGCAAACGAGGGTAAAATCCGGCCCATTGGAGGATCAGAGAAAGCATGTTAACTGGTCCAGGGACCAAAATGGCGATTTTATTGATGACGCTTTTCTAACGCTTAATTTTAATGAAAAAACAGATGTTATTTTGCAGCTCAGCGATTGTGCCGGCAAGGAGGAAATTGTACGGCGGTTTTCACAGTATGGTGACATTAAAATTATCGGTGAACTTGTGGCCTACGTCTATCTGGCAAATGTAGACGTCAAAAACTTGGAGGCACTGGCCAACGATTCTTATGTGGCTGCAGTGGAAAAACCGGTTGAACTTAAGGCGGACCTTGACACCAGCACACGCTCGGTCCTGGCAAGGCCAAGCAATACATACGCTCCGGAATCTTTTGCCGAAGCGTTTGGATATGACGGCACCGGCATAAACATCGCTGTAATGGACACCGGCGTGGACGATACGCATAACGGCCTGGCCGGAAAATATGTCGCCGGATATAACGGGGTGACGGACACCGTCGGAAACCCGGTGGATGACAATCGATATGTCGGCAGCGGTTTCGACGGCATTTGTGACACTGCAGCTGCAATGGACGATGTACAGGTGGTGCCTGTGGGACAGGGGGCACCGGATACCGTCTGTGTCTGGGACAACGGCGACGGTCTTTCGACAGTGCCGGGTGGAGATGATACGATATACTTCAATGTCATCCTGACCGGTGCCGACGGCATCTGCGACACTGCCGCAGCCGCCGGGGACGTTCAGATCATCGCGGTGGGCAGAGGGCAGGCCAACCGGGGGTGTATTTCCTTCGGGCCCAACAGGGCTGTGGATACAGTGCCGGTATCTGACGATACGGTCCGAGGGGCGAACCACGGCAGTCATGTCGCCGGTATTGCCATGGGATTGGGGGCCGGGACGGGCTGCGGCCCCGCTGATGATGGATCCACTCCCAATAATTGTGAGGGAATGGCACCCGACGCGGGGCTGATTGATGTCAAAGTGCTGGAATTTGACGGGGTCGGCGGTGAAGAAAGTATGCTCAGGGGATTCGAATGGATATGGTCAGATGGCCGGGCTGATGTCATCAATCTTAGTATTGGAACCGGCACGGAAGACGACGGCACCAGTACCATTTCCAAAGCATTGAATGCATTGGTGGCCAATGACATCTCGGTGGCCACGTCTTCGGGCAATACCGGAGATCAGAGAATTGACCACACCGGGGCGGCCGAGTTGGTCGTAACCGTGGGAAATTCTAATGACAGGGGATCCGTTGACCGGGACGACGATACCATGAGTCTGTCCTCAACGTTCGGCCCCAGAGTGGATATGGATGTGACCGATCCCACCCTTGGCATGTTCAAACCGGACATTGTGGCGCCGGGAAGCAGTATCGGGTCTGTGGACGGGAATTCGGTCAACGGGTACCACTCCCTTTCAGGTACATCCATGTCTTCTCCCCATGTTGCCGGGGCCATGGCCCTTCTCTTGGATATGCGCCCCGACCTGCCGCCGGGGGCGTTAAAAGACCTTCTGCTTCGTTCTGCCTACCAGACCCCTGCCCATGCAACGGCCGGTGCGTCTTTTCCTGCCGTTGATGCTGTGTGGAACGACCATTGGGGTAAAGGGCTGCTTGATGTATTCAAAGCCGGCTCTTTACTGGCAGAGGGGATTACGGATCTGTCTTTTACCGACTGTACCGGCCCGCATCCTGATTACCCGGACAACCGCCGCTGTTTACTTTCCGGGGGCAAAGCCTCCTATGCCAATAATGTCGATATTACCCTTGCCACGGATCCCCCTATACAGGAAGTCCCCAATACCATAAACATCAGAATAGAAAACCGGGGAACATCCACGGCAGAGCGGATCGTCGTAAGTGTCGGGGTAAAAGATTTTGCTGTAGGCGTTTTGGAATTCTACGATGTGGGAAGCCGGGGAGTGGCATCACTTGGGCCCGGGGCCTCCACCATTGTCAGTTTCCCATGGACGCCTTCAGCCTCGAATCATCAGTGTGTCCAGGCAACAATTGATTACGGATTTGATACCGATTTTGCCAATAACATGACCCAGCGGAACGTGTCCCCAATCACCGGCGCCTCTCCGTCAAAAGCCACATTCAGAGTAGAGAATCCGCTTCAGGAAGAGGCGGACCTTATTTTGACGGTCAACCTTGATGAGCGGGCCCGGAAAATTCTGGAGGTGGTCAATATCGAAGGGGTTCCCATTGGAAAGCCCTTTACAATGCAGCCGGGAGACTGTCCCATTATCGGTGAAATAGAGTTTATTCCCAACGGGGATCTGCCGGTGGGAACCGAAGGGATGGTGGATGTAGCGGCCACAGCATATTCAGAGCATCACCAGGAAGGCCTGGAGCTTAGCGGTGTGGTTTTTCATTACCAGGCAGTGGCCGCAGGCCTGCAATATGCGTATACGTGTGCAGACCACAGGGCTCCCGGTGAATTATGCATTCCCCTGGCCCTTGCCGGCAGGCCGACCTCGGACCCCCGCAGGCGGGTAGAAAAAGTCAAGGCGGTTTTCAATGTCTCCGTCCAGCCGAACCCGAAGCTTTCCTTGGGAGAATCCATTCAGATTTCAGCACATGGCGGCAGCAAAGTCCCCGCTTTCAGTGCATTTTTCGAGAATGGTGACAATGCAGGAAATGAGCTGATTATTTTGTTCGAAGAACCGTTGCCGGATGAGGACAGATATACCTTTGATTTTTCAAAATTGGAAGATCTGGACGGTGATCCTTTGACGGGTGATCCTGATTTTGACCTGCGTGTGGTACAGGCCGATGCCAATAACAGCGGCTCAGTGACCGGCGCTGATGTTTCATACGTCAGGGGACGGATCAATCAGTCGGTAGAATACGGCCCAACCTCCCGTTGCGACGGCAACATGACCGGAACACTTACCGGCACTGATATTAGTTATATCCGTGGAAGAATAGGGCATAGTGCTCCTTGATCTCACTAACGACCATGGGACGACTTGGTTGATCAGCACCCAGGCTCGTCCCACAACAAAATATAATAGCAACTCAGCAACGCATTGCTACTTTTATAAAATTCCAAATCAAAAAAGGAGAATTAAAAAATGAAATTGAAAAACAGATCGACTGCGTGTTTAAGTGGTGGCATCCTGATCCTTTTGCTTGTATTGGCGGGTGCAAATCCGGCATTTGGCGCAATGACATTTTCTTTATTTGAGTCTGGTACTTCAGATACGTCGGTTACCGTATCTGCCGGGGGAAATTTCATGATTGATGTGTTGGCAGATAATATGACGATTGAAGGTTATGCTTTAAATGAACTGGATGCATTCACCTACAGGATCAACTTTCCCAATGAAGCGTTTACACTGGTGAGCAATAAGTTTGCTGATCCGTTTGATAATGCCCTGGTTCCCACAGGGTTTAACGGCAGCACCCCGTGGGCAGACGGGTCTTCTGTTCCTATTTTGAACGGGAGTGATGCAGGTTCACCTGGAGCCACTCCGTTTATCGCCGATCTGTACCGTACAACGGCATCCAAGGCGGGTATTCCGGCAAAAGGGAGCGTCGTGGTTGAAACCCTGGAACTGCTGGCCCCGCTTAGCCTGGGAAATTATATGATCAGCATGGATATTCTTGAGGCCGTGGATGCAATGGGGGAATTTCATACCGTTGAATTTTCAACGGATTTTAAGGTGAATGTGGTCCCTGTACCGTCGGCGGCCGGTCTGTTGGCCATGGGAGTATTTGCTCTTGTTTATTTTAGGCGCGTAAAAGACAATTTTTGATTGCCGGCTGTGCCTCTGGAATAAAAACGCGGCCCTGTTACGGGGCCGCGTTTTTTTAATATCTTGAAAACGGTCCATGCCATCGGCCGGGAACAGCCCTTGCCTTCTCATTCCCTGCTGGTCACTGACGCCGGGGTAATCCGGGCAATGCACTGTTTGGGGGATGGTAAAAAAATAGAAACCCTCCTCTCACCTTTAAAGCCCATTATGGCCAGTTGTTTGTGCCGGCTTCAAACCAAACAAAAACCGGGGGAAATAAACCTGTATTTGCCCAATGACAAAGCCTGTCTTGATAACACCCCCTTAAATTGTTAAAACAGATGCATGTGCATTTCATAACAGGGAGTGATTTATGTCCGATATAAATTTGAGCGACTGGGAACGCAGTCTTGTACCTCCGGATAAGGTTTTAAACCACATTCGGCCAGGAATGACCGTTTTCATCGGCACGGGACCGGCTACGCCAAGGAGGCTGATCCGTACATTGCTTGATGTGGACAAACATAATATCAGGGACCTTGAGTTGATGCAGCTGGCGGTGCTGGGAGAGACCATTTTGTCCATCGACCGTCTGAATGCCCCCAACTACCGGTTAAAAACATTTTTTTCCGGGGGATACGTGGCCTGGGATACCATATCCAGTGCCCAGGTGGATCTTATTCCGGCCTATTCCTCGGAGATACCCAAAATTATCAGGTCCGGCAGAATCAATGTGGATGTGGCCTTTATCCAGATCACCCCGCCCAATGATGCCGGATATTGCAGCCTGGGCCTTGCCGTGGATGTGGCACGGGAGGTGATGGACAAGGCAAGCCTTGTGGTGGGCGAGGTCAATGAGGCCATGCCCTTTACCTATGGGGACACCTTTGTGTCCATTGAAGAGTTTGATCTTCTGGTGCGCTCGGACCGGGAGCCGATCACCTACACACCGGAACCGGCCAATGACATCATGAAAAAGGTGGCGGCCAATGTGGCCAATGAAATCCGGGACGGTGACTGTATCAATTACTCCCTTGGGCCTTTGTTTGAGGCGCTGGTGCCCTTTTTGTCGGACAAAAAAGATCTGGGCATCCATTCCCTCTATTTTACGGATGCCGCCGCAGAGCTGGTCAATTCCGGGGCCGTCACCAATAACCGGAAATCGCCGTTCCGGGGGAAATCTCTGGCATCCTATGCCCTTGGCACCAAGGAGCTTATGAAATGGCTGCATAAAAACCCCCTGGTGGAGTTCCAGGGGATTGACTGGGTGTGCAACTCCCAGCTCATTGCCCGTAACCCCCAGTTTGTCGCCATATATGAAGGCCGCAAGGCAGATCTCCAGGGCAGGGTTGCCTTTCCTTTAACGGGGGCCGTTATTTCAGGCCCCGGCGAAGGAATTGATTTTTACAAGGCCGCAGAAGCCTCCGAAGACGGCAACACCATCATCGGTATGCCCAGCCGCAATGAAAAAGGCGAGTCCAATATCCTGTTCAGCATAGAGAAATCCGTCAACCAGTTACGGTTGCGCGAATCCATTCATGTGTTGGCCACCGAATACGGGGTGGCTTTGCTCAAATGGCGTCCCCTGCGGGAACGGGCCCAGGCCATCATTGATGTGGCCCATCCCGATGACCGGGAGGATTTGATTAAAATGGCCCGGGAAAAGAATATACTCTATTCCAACCAGATTTTTGTCAGTCGTTCCGCCCATCTGTATCCGGAATATGTTGCCCATTCCAAAACCTTCAAGGGGGAGAAAACCGTTCGGTTCCGGGCCATGAAACCCTCGTATGAAGAATCCATGCGCCGCTTTTTCTACCGTTGTTCCACGGAAACGGTATTTTACCGCTTCTTTTATTCGGTAAAAACCATGGGCCACGATAAAATGCAGGCCTATGTGAATGTGGACTATACCAAAGAGTTTTCCGTTGTGGGTTTTGGTGGAAAAAAAGGCGAAAACCGTATCGTTGCCGAGGCCAGACTGGTTGAAAGTGATGACGCCAAAGCCGGCGAAGTGGCTTTTCTGGTAGACGAAAATTACCAGGGCTCGGGGGTGGGGTCATATCTGATGAAGCTTTTGATCGACGAGGGCAAAAAACGCATGCTTGAAGAACTCTATGCCGAAGTGCTGCCTGACAACCAGCCCATGATCAAGGTATTTGAAAAATCCGGCTTGCCTTTGAAATCACATCTTGACGGTGGCGTTTATCATATTACCCTGGCTTTGAAGGGTTGATTCTAAATCTGTTTCCGGGGCTGTTTCAATATTTATTCATAAAAATTTTAGGTTTTTACGATTCAGGTCGATACCTCTAATCAGGAAAAGAAAATTCGCAAAAACCGTTAAATCGGGAGAATAATGATGAACAGCGTATCCCAAACCAATGCCAACGCCTATGGCCTGCATAACCGGGCCACTCCGTCCAACACCGGCACCGCTTTAAGTTCCAATGAACTTTCTGTTGCGTCCTATTCAAGCCTTGATGCGGGACTGACCATCCAGACCCGAGAGGGGGATACGGTGTCCCTGTCCACCAGCCAATATTCCGAACTTGGCGCCTATGAATACAGCAGCCGGGGGGTGGTTAAAAACGAAGACGGGTATGCCGCAGCCGCCTACAATGTCCGGGAGATAACCTTGACCACCGGAGAAACCTTTTCGTTTACCGTGGAAGGGGACCTGAACGAAGAGGAACTTGAGGACATTGAATCCATTCTCACCGGCGTGGACAATATTATCGGCGATATGATGGAAGGGGATCTGCAGGGTGCTGTTTCCCAGGCCATGCGCATGGGGTATTACGACTCAATTTCTTCCTATGAAGCCGATATTACAGTGAAGTCGGCCTACGCCATGTACAGTCAGGAGCAGGTCGCCGCCACAGGTGCTCTGGGACCGGATTCGGTCGCAGGGTATCTTGGGGATGCCGATGACACGGATACCGATACTGATGACGTTGGAACTATAGGAGTGGTGGATGATCTGGAACGTCCTCTGATTGATCAGTTGTCCGAGCTTCTGGAAAAGCAGCGGGAAGAGGCCCTGGCCCGGGCGCGTGAACCCTTAGGCAGCCTGTTTGATCACTATCTGGAAACCCAGGTGGCCAAGGACACAAGTGAGGCCCGGCCCAATGACGAGGATTCCCTGGTAGACGGGAACCAGGCCGATAGCGTGCGATCAAACAAATCCGAGCCTTCCTTTTCCGATCTTCTTGAAAAGGCTGCCGAGGCTGTTGACCGGACCATTGCGAACATCATGGAAAACGCGTTTGATAATTCTTTGAAATCCTTTATTTAGGTGTGGGGGCCTGGAACTAATCAAACCCGTGCAATTGAAATAGTGTAAAATCGGATTTTAGAACAATGTACAGCCTGGTCTCTTTTTATGAGGGGCCGGGCTGTTCATGTTTTTAACATAGAGTCTGATCCGTTGCTGACATCTTTAAAATGCCTATTAAATTTTGTTGAAGCTAAATGTGTAACTATTTAAATTTAAACTAAAAATAGTTAACACGATTCGGTGTGGAATCATTTCTTTCATATTTTGTTTTTCTATGTCGGAATATTACGATAGAATGTCAAAATAACAGATCAAATCATCACAACGTTCTATAGACGATTAACGGGTGAGAGAATAAAATCAAAATTCATATTACACTGGTGGAGTGGTGTATAACTGGGGCATAAAAAATGGAACATGAAATGGGTACGATTGTTGAGGTTATTATAACCCTTGATAATGGTGACGAACTTGCCGGTAGTATAAACATGATAAACTATAAAAGATTTTCCGATTACATTGAAAATCATGACAATAGTCATATCAAATTGTTCCAAGCCAAAAAAAATAAAGGGGCTATTAAAGGCGGATTAAAGAAATTTTTACTGATTCCCAAATCAAAGATTTGTATATATGAACCCTTTGAATGAGATTGTGCGCCGAAGACAATTGCATCAATTTAAGACAATAATGCTCCAGATGACACATGTCCAAAACATGCAGCAGAAGGCCACGCATGATAGCCACACTTTGCCTCTGTAGCTAATTTTGAATCTTTTTACTTGCGTTTGTCTGCCAGGCAGATTGTTTTTTTCTCTTGTGATTTTAATCAGCTTTAAAAAACTCAAAGACATGATAATGGCCTTTTGATGTAAACGCAGGATCTGGTAAACAATTTCTCTTGGGGGCCAACTAAATATTTGCCCTTTTTACGATCACGACGACAAGATCTTGTTGCCCCAAGATATCTTCATATTCTTAAATAAATTTGTAATTTTAAATTCTCGCAATTATTGCTAACCGTTGAGAGTATGCAAAAAATAAGCCCGTGTTGTTGTTTTGCCCTGAATAAATTGAACGATATACGTTTTTATTTGATTGATTTCAAGTCGTTCTATGAATAACGGCCATGGGCCGACCTGACATATCAACTGCCAGGCTTAAGCCCACAACGAAACATGAAAGTAACTCAGCAACTTATGGAAACTTTCACATAAAATCTGTGTGATTTGTTTACTTTCGTTGTGGTCTGATCCACTGTGAAAAATCAAGTCACCACATAGCGGATAGATTGTTTATAGAAATTGTTAATCATTTTTTTGTCCTAAGCATCACCACGCGTCATAAGTGTGTGAAGAAAAATGCATATATTGGGAGTTTTTTTATATAAAATCCAATAAAGTTTTTATTAAAATAACATCGCCTGTTGCACTTTTGGGGTAATCAGGTGATGCCGTAGCGGGCAAGGGCTGAGTTTACGATCTGGTCAATCAGGCGGCGGTAATCTTCCATTTCCCCTTTTTTTGATGCATGGTGCAGGGTATAAAGCTGGGGGCTCCAACTCTTGACCGGCTTTAGGCCTGGAATACCGTTTACTTCAATGATTTTTACGTTTCCCTGGTTGTCCAGGCGCATGTCGGCCCGGACATGGTCCATGCAATCCAAGGCGTTCATGGCTTTGGCCGCGGCCGCTATGGTGTTTTGGGCCAATTCGCCGGCCGGCTGGATTTTTGTGGCACCCACACCGCGCAGGTTTGCACTTAGGATGGGGTATCTGCCAAAATGTTTGGGATCCACTGTGACCATACCGGGTAAAAATTCCTGGAATTTTCCGTTGCCCAGCATAAGCACTGTATACTCCCGGCCAGGTAGGTACTCTTCCACCAGAGCGGGCTGATCATAATGTGTATGGATAAAATTCACCTGGGCGACCAATCCTTCGACAGAGTTTACCACACTGTTATCACTAATTCCCACGGATCGGCTTTCTAGGCTGGGTTTCACAAAGGCCGGGAACACGATTTCCGGCAGGGGGTGACCCTGGTCTATCTGGTGATGATATGGCACGGGGACGCCTGCCTTGTCCAGAATGTTGTGGGTGGCGGTTTTGTGAATCAGCGCTTTCATGGCGGCGGCATCCGGGCCGATATAGGGAATCCCGCGTTTGTCAAGAATGTCTGCTATCCAGTCGTCCTCGCTACCGGGCATCCCTACGGTGTCTTCGTTTTCCGTTATATGGTACAGGGCACTCCAGACGATATCGAAGGTTCGGGTATCCAGGGCCTGGGTTAATTCGTCCATATTTGATACGAAAACGATGTCCGCAGATTTGTCTGACTGGTTGACGGCATGTGAAATCTCCTGGGTTACGGCCATGTCGCCCCAGCCCTGGGCATCACCGCCGGGACCGGTAATCAGTAAAATACGATGCATATTTTGACCTTATTTCAGCTCTACGCTGAACAGATTTCTGTCCAGCCGATAATTTTTCAGGGCCTTGACCACATCCGGTGACACCCTGGACAGCAGGCGGTCATAGGCCTGGATTCCTTCCGGTTCCCATGAGACCCTGGATACAATATCTATGGAGATCCGGGTTGATCCGCCGGGAATAATGCCTTGGCAGGCGTCGTCAACCATGGCCTCGTTGGGGTTTAAAATTTCAACGTTTCTGCCGGAATGACGGGCCAAGGCATCTTTAAACATATCTTTACAATACCCAAAATGGGTGCAGCAAAGTCCGGCATACACGGTGGCATTGGTGGTTTTGAGATTTTGGGCGGCCTGGGCGGCAAATTCATCAATTACGGTGTTGACCGCGTTGCTGAACGGGGCCCGCTCAATCTTACCTGCAAGGCCTAAATATCCCTGGGTGATGATGCGTTCCGGGGCAATCCCCTGTTCAACCAACGCTTTTTTATGGCTGTTTTCATGGATGGTGATGGGCGTAGCAAAAATTACGGCACAGGCTGACGTATCCCGGATCAGTTTGTCATGGATCATCTGAACCCCATGGTCCACAATGCCGGTGACTGGAATTGTCGTCTTTTTTGCGAATTGGGTAAACGGATAGATCACGGAGAGGGTGTTGCAGGCAATATAGATGTGATCGGGGGTGTACTTGGCCATGGCTGCCAGGGCATTGTTAAACACCCTGGCCCGGTCCTCAGGATTCGGATAATGCCGGTACCCCTTGTCCTGT
This sequence comes from uncultured Desulfobacter sp., assembly GCF_963666675.1. NCBI lineage: Bacteria > Pseudomonadati > Thermodesulfobacteriota > Desulfobacteria > Desulfobacterales > Desulfobacteraceae > Desulfobacter > uncultured Desulfobacter sp. Next base: position 6,207,803 of record NZ_OY762929.1, read on the forward strand.
TCGGGCCAGGCATTGAAATAGACCAGCTGAATGCCGTCGTACCGTGCATCATCGGCAAATCTTGCGGCCATGCCCGCACACACGGAAAGCCCGCCAAGTCCTGAGTCGGTGACAACCAGGGTGATCTGTTTTTTATCGCTCATATTTAAATCTGCCTTGTCAGCCACTCCCGGGCCAAATCCTGGGCCCAGGCAGGGCTTTGGCCCATTTTGCCTTCCACCACACGGGTGAGCAGATCTTTCCAGTGGTGAAAATGCTGGGCCGTGGTCAACCGGTTTCTGAACATGGCTGCCGCCTTGCCCGGCGTGTTGTCCAGTTTGTTTAAAATCATGTTGACTTCATTTTTGAATCCGTGCATCCCGTAATAATCCAAAAAGCCCTGCCAGGCATCTTTACTACCTTCGGTTGTGGCTAAGGGGCCGCTGATCTGCCTGAACCGTTTGAAGAAATAATCCCGGTCCGGCCCGGCAAGCATCTGAACGCCCCGGTCATGAATCCGGTAGGGCGCGACATCCAGGCCGACCACCCCGTTTTTGCTGACGCACAGGCGCACCATATAACCTAATTTCCGCCAGAATAGATGGGTGGGTTGGTAAAACACAAAGTTGCCCAGGCTGCAGCAGATCGGTGTGTTTCCATGGAAGAACAATCCCTGGGGTACATGGGGATGATGCCCGATTACGGCGTCTGCTCCGGCATCGGCCAGTTCCCTGAAGGCATTTGTGACGTATTCCGGTGCAAAGGGGATATATTCAAGACCGCAGTGGGCAATGGCGATGACGGCATGGGGCCTCTGGGGGATATCTTGTTTCAGCGTTTGAATGCGGGAGCAGGCACTTTCAATGTCCCACCCGGCCACACCCGGACCCGGACCGGCGGCGGTTAGATCTTCTCCTTCGCTGATGTTGATGATGGCAATGCGAATCCCTTTGGCTTCCATAATCAGGGGCGCTTCAGCTGCCTCTTGGGTCATGCCTGCACCTGTGCGGGCGATGCCGTGACGGTCCAGAACTTCGGTGGTCTGCCGGAATGCGTCAACACCAAAATCAAACATATGGTTGTTCGCCAGTGTGACAGCGGAAAAAGGCACTGCGGCCAGTCCTTTCACATGGCATGGCTTGCCTTTGAACACAGCCCCGCTTTTACATGATTCACTGCCGATATCACTTAACTGGGCTTCCAGGTTCACAACGGTTAGGTCGGCGTCCTGCAACAGAGGCAGAACATCGCCGTATATGCCCCGGGGACCGGATTCAATCAGCGGGGCAAAGGCCCGGATGGGCGCCCAGTCCCCGGCGATGATCAGGGTGGCGGCATTTGTCGGCCCGGTATCCCTGGCCCAGGAACCGGTTTGAAAATTAAAGAAATTTGTGTCCGCCATCAATTTTTTGTCCTTACACGTAGGACAACGGCATCCGGCCGGTCAGGCCTGTGGTGACCTCGTAGTTGATGGTTCCTGTGAGACGGGCAATGTGGTCCGCCGTAATTTGTTCATCTCCCTGGGCACCGAGGATGGTGACATCGTCTCCGGGTTTGACCCCTGGAATGTGGCCCACATCAATCATCGTGAAATCCATGGTAACCCTGCCCACAATCGGCGCCTTTTTGCCTTTAATCAGCATTTGACCCTGGTTTGACAAGAGCCTGTTGTATCCGTCTGCATACCCGATGGGTACTGTGGCAATCACCGTGGGTGCTGTGGTGATATGGGTACAGCCGTAAGATACCGTGAAATTTTCAGGTACCGGCTTGACATAAATGACTTTTGCCGTGATGGACATGATCGGTGCAAGGGTATGTTTTGTGATATCTATCTCATCAGAAGGGGCCATCCCGTACATGGCAACGCCCGGGCGTACCATGTCAAAATGGGCTTCGCGCAACTCAAGAACGCCGGCGGAATTGGCGGCATGGCGAATTTTCGGCCGGATTCCCATATCTGCAAGCATGGCAACCATCTCATTGAACCGGTTCAGCTGGCCCCCGGCATGGGTTTTATCAATGAGGTCTGCCTTGGCAAAATGGGTATATGCGCCTTCCACCTCAAGGCCTTCCAGGGCGGGAATCTCCCCGGCCTGGTCGATACCTGCCGATTCCCTGGAGTTTCGGGGCACCACGTCCGGATGAAGAAACCCAAGACGCCCCATGCCCGTATCCAGCTTGATATGAATTTTTAAGGTGGTATTTAAAAGTTGTGCCGCGGCAGACAAGGCTTTGGCGGATTGGATATCCGCAACACTTGCCCGGATGCCGTGGGCGGCAAGAAAAGAGACCTGTTCGGGCAGGGCTTCTCCCAAAAGAAGAATGGGCGCGGTGATCCCGGCGTCTCTCATGGCGACAGCTTCGGAGATCCGGGCCACGGCAAGAAAAGAGGCCCCGTTTTCAATTGCGGTTTTTGCGCATTGGATTCCGCCATGTCCGTAGGCATTGGCCTTGACCACGGCACAGAACCGGGTAGTGGTCGGAATCAAAGCGTTCAGGGTGCGTACATTATGTCCAAAGCGGGATAGATCCACCTGCACCCGGCTTTGGGGCTCAAGAAACGTTTGTGCGCTGGAGGAATTCATCAGTCTGCTTCTCCAAGACCATATGCGGTGGTGTATGCTTTCCAGTCCGCCATCAAGGCCCTTGTTTTTTCTCCAGGTTTACCTTCGGCGATGACGGAATCATCCACCTGGATGACGGGTACGATCTCTTTGTTGGATGCCGTGATAAACACCTCATCCATGTCGGCTATGTCTGCCTGGGGAATACAATCCAGGACAATGTCGTATTTGTTTTCCAGACGTTCCAGCACCGCATCCCGGGTGACGCCGGGCAAAATGCCCACCGGCGGGGTAATCAGGGTGGCGCCCTTAAACGCGAAAAGATTGGTGGTGGTGCCTTCGAGCAGACAATTTTCCTTATTTTTGTATATGGCTTCAACGGCGCCCCGGCTGCGGGCCTTTTGCTGGGCAAATACGGCTGACAGGTAGTTGCTGCTCTTGGCCTCGGGGATAAATCGTTCCATGTCCACGGTGATGATTTTGGTGCCTTGGGTGTACCACCACTCCGGCAGTTCATGCTTGGGGGTGGCCATGACCATTAGGATGCCGTTTCCCTGGGGGGTGACCCCGTCAGAGCTGATGCCGCCGGTGTAGACGATGCGGATATTCTCCTCCTGGTGATGCGGGTTTTTTTCTATGGTCTGCATCACAATGTCACAGATCTCTTTGTTGGAATGATTCAGTTCAAGTCCGATGTGGCGGGCGGAATTTTCCAGGCGCTCCACGTGTTTTTCCAGACGAAATGGGCGTTTGTTATAGGTGATCAGAAAGTCAAATACGCCAAATCCCCTTAATACGGTGATGTCTTTGACGGAAAGCGTGGCCTCGTCTTCGGATACGAATTTGCCGTCAATATAATAGATGTCCATGGGTTGCTCCGTTTGTTGCGAATGTGCCTTTACTTCCGGGTAGGTCTTTGTCTGTCCGAGGCTTCAGGCGTGTTTTAATAGTTAAAAAATATAGATTATGGTGATTTGCGTCAATGAAGAATTGCCGCAAGGCTATAAAGCATATACATATATTGGGGTTAATTTTGATTAGATTTTATCCAGATTTCTTCCACGCACAGCACTGCCTGCTTCTTGAAATTATGTTCCATGTTGGCACCAAAATGCCCGGCATTTTCCCCGAAAACCAGGCCTGGGTTCAACGGGCCAGTGCCCCTGGCCTTTTTGATGGCATTGACCTTTTCCCACCAGAGCGCTGCACTTGTTGTTTTATCTTCACCGAACACAAGTTCAAATCCTGATTTCTGGGCATGCTCCCCGAGAAGCTGACGGGAACAGAGCATGGAGGCGGGCGCGTCAGCGGCCCAGGGAACAGGGTAACGCGGTTCAGGTCCGGGGCCGTCCACAATTTCATGGATAAGAAGCTTTCCTCCGGGGGCCAGCACCCTCGAAAATTCGGCAAAGGCTCTAGCTTTGTCTTCGATATTAAGCAGTACGTGCTGGCAGAGCACGGCATCAAAAAAGTTATCGGGGTAAGGTAACTCCAGCAGGGAACCTTGTTTCAGGGTTATGGTGTCGTCCTTTGCAACGCCGCACCACTGGTTTAACAGATGTGCGGTTTCAATGAAATCATCGGACAGGTCAATGCCATGGACAACAAGTCCGAAATGTTGTGCCAGAAGCCTGGAGGTGCCGCCAATGCCGCAGCCTGCATCCAGAACAGTCATGCCTTTTTCCAGTCCGGCTTTTTCCACAAGTTCGATGGTGGCAGGGGCCGCCCCCGTATGGAGCTGGTCCACCGGGGCAAGATCCCGCAGAGCGATCTGGTCCGGAATTTTGCCGGCCTTTTCAAGTCCCTGACGAATTTTTGACCCAAGATCCGGGCAGGTGTAATGGGCTTTGGCAGAATCATTCATATGTTTTTCCTTGTTAACCCTCCTAAAATCGTTGAAAAAAGCCTATATTTAAAAAAAAGATCAACCGATTCATACCCTTTAATTACACAGGTGTAAAACCCATGATGCTTGCAGGAGATATCGGCGGCACAAAAATTGAGCTTGCGATCTATGCCGACAGGACAAACGTCCCGGCAAATCCGGTTCACGAAGCCCGTTTTAAAAGTGCTGATTATCAATCTTTTGAAACCATTGTTCAAGAATTTTTAAGTCAGACCCGTCTAAAGCCCCAACTTGCATGTTTCGGGGTGGCGGGGCCGGTAACAGACGGCCATTCCCGGATCACCAACCTGCCCTGGGAAATTGATGCGGGTAAAATTGAACAGACCTGCGGCATCCCCAGTGTCTTTTTGTTGAACGATTTGGAAGCCATTGCCGTTTCCGTGCCCCACTTGGGCAATGATGCCCTTTTTACCCTGAACCCTGGGGCACCGGATCCCAAAGGAAACAGGGCCGTCATTGCACCGGGCACAGGCCTGGGCGTTGCGTTGCTGGTCCGGGCAGGTGCCGGGTATCGTGCCTTTGCAAGTGAAGGGGGGCATACTGCCTTTTCTCCCCGGGATGCCCAGGAAGTAAAACTTCTGGAATTTTTAATCCAACGGTATGGACACGTCAGTTTTGAACGGGTATGTTCGGGCAGCCGGCTGCCTGATATTTATGACTATTTTCTGGAAAATAAAATTTTTGCCGAACCTGAGTGGCTAAGGAAAAAACTGGATGCGGCGACGGATAAAACACCGGTGATTGTGGAAACCGCCCTTGAACACAAGGCCGATATCTGTGAGGCGACACTGGACGTGTTTGTCCGCGCCCTTGGCACGATCATCGGCAATATGTCCGTGACACTTCTGCCCACAGGCGGCATCTATCTTGGCGGCGGCATACCGCCCCGCATTCTGAATAGGCTGACCCAGCCCGATTTTCTAAACCGTATCGCTGACAAAGGGCGGTTTTCCTCATTGTGCGCCAATCTGCCCGTCCATGTGATTCTCGATCCCCAGGCCGCATTGCATGGTGCGGCCTGGTATGGGTTTGAGAACGGGATGTAGGGCAAAAGAGCCCCTCCTAACTATTTATTGCTTTTTTATCTTGATTTTATATAGTGGTCATTTTGTCTGATTGATCATGAATAAAGGAATGAGCTGATGATTTATATCGCGTTGTATCTGGCTGTGGGCGGTGTGGCCGGTGTGCTGGCCGGGCTTTTAGGTATTGGTGGCGGCCTTATAATTGTTCCCATGCTGACTTCGGTGTTCACCCACCAGCATGTGGCCCATGAAGTCATTGTTCACATGGCCCTGGGCACGTCGCTGGCCAGTATTTTGTTTACCTCGGTTTCCAGTATGCGTTCCCACCATAAACGCGGTGCCGTGGTGTGGCCGGTGGTATTTCGAATCACTCCGGGTATTCTGGTGGGAACATTTACAGGCACGTGGATTGCGTCCATGCTCTCCACCAATTTTCTTAAATGTTTTTTCGGCATCTTTTTATACTATGTGGCCACCCAGATGCTCATGGGCATAAAACCCAAACCCACCCGGGATATTCCGGGTACCGCAGGGATCTTTGCGGCAGGCAGCATCATCGGCGTCTTTTCAAGTCTTGTGGGGATCGGCGGCGGCACCCTGTCCGTGCCGTTTTTAACCTGGTGCAATACCAAGATTCATAAAGCCATCGGGACGTCTGCCGGTATTGGTTTGCCCATTGCTGTAGCCGGGTTTATAGGATATGTAATCAACGGGCTGGGTGTTTCGAACCTGCCGCCCCACTCCCTGGGATTTGTCAATCTTGGTGCCCTGGCAGGCATTGTTGCTGCCTCGGTGCTCACGGCACCCATTGGGGTTAAACTTGCCCACAGCCTGCCTGTGGATAAGCTCAAACGTGTTTTTGCCGTGCTGCTTTACGTGGTGGGGACCAGAATGCTGATCTCTGTGTTCTGGTGATCTTAATTTAATCTGCCAACCATAAACGAAAAAGAGGATAACCGACCGAGTCGATTATCCTCTTTTTTATCATGGCATGCCGGGGAGCACCGGCTCCCCGGCTTAATATGCTTTAATGATCGGCAATTAGCCGTTGAAGGTTGCTTTGAACTGAGCAAGCGCACCACCCAATTGCAGGGTGGGGATCACGTCTGTGTCAAACGCACGTTCCAATTCAATTTTTTCGCCGTTGACTTCAAGGAACAGATCGCCGGCCAGGTCTGTGGCATCAAAGGATACCGTGTCGCCCTGGGTGATCTTGTCGTAGTCAGCCGGGTTTTTGAAAGTCATCGGAACAATACCGAAGTTAACCAGGTTGGCCACATGGATACGGGCAAAAGATTTAACGATAACCGCGCGGATACCAAGCCATCTTGGGCAAAGTGCGGCATGCTCACGGGAACTTCCCTGACCGTAGTTTTCAGCGCCAACGATGATGCCTTCTCCGCCTGCGTCTCTGTGAGCCACTGCGCGTTCGGCAAAGGTGCTGTCAACCTGGTTGTAAGTGGCCTGCATTGCATACTCTTTAACATTGGAGCGCAGGGGCAGGAATACGCCGGCAGGCTGGATGTCGTCAGTACTGATGTTGTCGCCAAGTTTCAGCAGAACTTCGCCTTTTACAACGTCAGGAAGCGGAGTGAACTCAGGCAGAGCCATGATGTTGGGACCGCGAACAACGCCTTCGGACTTGTCGGCTGTATCCGGCATGATGAAGGAGTCGGTGTCGATAACCGGCGGAATAACGTTGATGGCAATGTCTTTTTCTTCGGGAACGGTGATAACACCGGTCAGGGCACTGGCAGCCGCAACAAGCGGGCTGATCAGATGACATTGGGCATCGTCGGTACCGGAACGTTTGGGGAAGTTACGGTTGAAGGTTCTCAGCGTGATACCTTCACTTGGGGGGGATCCGCCCTGGCCGATACAAGCGCCGCAACCATTTTCCATGATTCTAACGCCTGATTCGAACATCATTTTGATGTAACCGGCGTCAGCCAGCTGCATGGCAACGGATCTGGAACCCGGATAGAGCAAGGTGTCAACTTTAACGCGTTTGCCTTTAAGGGTTTCTGCGAAAGTCGCGATGTTTTCAAAGGAACTGTTGGTACAGGAACCGATGCACACCTGATGAATTTTAGTTCCGGCATGATCTTTAACTTTTTCAACATTACCCGGAGAGGGATAGATGGCGATCAGCGGTTCGATTTCAGACAGGTTGATGTTGATTTCAGCGTCGTAGGCAGCGCCTTCGTCAGCGCCCATTTCGGTGTAATCACCACCGCGGCCGCGGCTTTCCAGGAAGGCTTTGGTGTTTTCATCACTTGGGAAGATGGAGGTGGTGGCACCCATTTCAGCACCCATGTTGGTGATGGTGGCACGCTCTGTCAGAGACAGGGTCTCAACGCCCGGGCCACAATATTCAAAGATAATGCCCTTGCCGCCTTTTACGGAGACAATTTCAAGCATCTTTAAGATAACGTCCATGGCCTGGCAGTTTTTGGCCAGCTGGCCGGTCAGGTAAACTTTAGTCACCTTGGGCATGGGCATGGTGTACATACCGGTAGCCATTGCCAGGGCAACGTCATATCCGCCTGCACCCATGAAGATCGCACTACAACCACCGGCATTAACGGTATGGCTGTCAGCGCCAACACCGGTCATACCAGGTTTAACGAAGTTTTCCATGTTGGTGAAATGGCAGATACCTGTGCCTGGGGGGGAGAAGATGATGCCGAGTTTTGCGGCAACAGTTCTCAGGTATTGATGGTCATCCGGGTTTCTGAAACCGGATTGAAGCATACTGTGGTCAACAAAGTTTACAGCAAGGGGCTTTACCTTATCAACGCCCATGGCTTCCAGCTGAAGCATACACATGGTACCGGTGGCATCCTGGGTGAAAGCTTCATCGATCTTGATTTTGATCAATTCCCCGGGTGCCGGCAATTCAGCGGGCTCAACCAGGTGATCCTTGAGGATCTTATGTGTTAAACTTAAAGCGCTCATTTTACCTCTCTTCGTTTATGGTTATGATCAATGCCCCGATCCAAGACAGAATTGAAAGCGTTGAAACATGCTTTCATTCCTGCTCAACCGAGGATTTAAATCTTTAATCTCCGGTAGTACGGTTGTGAGCTGCAAGTACGCCACTCATGCTTTTAGGATAGGAAGATGCGTTTTGTCAAGAAATATTAAAGATGTTAAAGATTGTTATTGTTTTTTGTAAAAAAATATGAATTCACCACGCAAACATGATGGTGTTCTTTGACTGATTTAACGTCATTGGGGATACGCCATAAGCAAACGATTTTTAGGCGTGATTTCACCGGGAATTTTTTTAGTCATCACGGAATATCCTTGGCCGGCAAGCTTGAAAGCCCGCACGGCATCCACGGCTAGGGGACCGTCCATCCAGCCGTCAAGCCCGCCTGTGTCACAAAGGTCAAGATCATGGCAGCACGGCAGTACCGCAAGTTTGGCCCTGGCGGCCACGGCTTTTTCAATCACCGTATCCGTCAGCCTGCCGCAGGCATGTACGGAGACAACAATATCCCGGGGCGATAAGTCCACCTGCTCAAGGGGCATCCGGCTGAAAAAAATTCTATCCTTTAAACGGGGCCATCTTTCGGTCAGATTTTGGGAGAGCACGGCTGCATTTTCCGGGATCTGGGTATCAACGGCCAATGCATTGGGCGAGGTATCATCTAATAGTAGTAATATGTGGGACACCAGTCCGTGGCCGCATGCCAGATCAACGATTCTGCCGCCTCGAAAATGCCGTCTGATGCGCTTTGCCACCTCCCATGCCTCGTAAAGCTCTTTTCGGGGCAGTGTCTGTGACCGGCATACCGCCCGTGCAATTTTATCAAACAGGGTTTCCTTGGGAAATAACGCCTGCTGATGTATGGTGAGCCTGTTTTTAGAGGATTTTTTCATATTGGAACGCACAATACAAAGATACATGAAAAAAAACAAGGACGCCTAACAGTATAATATCAGGGAATTTGCTTGACGTTAAAGGTTTATACTGAGCCGCCCAATGATTATTCTTGAATGAATTCCGGAAAAACGATAAATATAAAGGACATCGTTACAGTCTGCAACAGGTTTTGAAAAAGCGGCTGCTGTTCCCCGTTTTCGCTTTTTTTAAAAAATGATTGATCATCAACTCCACCCCATCGGATAAGACGCGGTATGGCTGAAAAAACAGATCGCACAAAACCGGAAGCCAACATTCAGGGAAAGGGCAGCCCGCAAGTTGAGACAGGTGACTTGCGCCTGCTGGAAAATGACGAAGTATATGTAAGCCTTTTCAGGGAAAACTGTGCTGTCATGCTCATGGTCGACCCTGACAATCTAAATATCATTGACGCCAACCAAGCGGCCCTCCTTTTTTACGGATGGACCCATGAGCAGATAATCCGAAAAAAGGCAACAGATATTAACAATATTGAAGAAAGCGTGCTGGTCCCGAAAATTAAGGAAGCGATGTATAAAAAAAACGCTCATTTTTTTACCAGCCACTGCATGGCCAATGGGAGTATCCGGGATGTTGAAGTTTATGCAAGCCCCATTATCTTAAACGGGGAAAAACGCATCCATGCCATTATCCATGATACCACCGAACGAAAAAAAGCCGCCGAGGCCATTGCCCGGTCTAAACAGAAACTTGCTGAACAGGCCATACGCACAAACCATCTTGCCTCTCTCGGTGAACTTGCAGCCGGCGTGGCCCATGAGATTAATAATCCTGTGACCGGCATTATCAGTCTGGCAGAAGTTCTTATGGATAAATTTGCAGAAGATGAAAGGGAGAGAAAAATCCCTGAGATGATTATCCATGAAGGTGAGCGGATCAGCAAAATCGTAAAAAATTTGCTTTCCTTTGCCAAAGACAGAGACGATGATTTCACGCCGGTCTGCATAAAGGATGTGCTCAGACTGTCAGTTTCTCTTATGGAAAGACAGATTTTAAAGGACGGCATACATTTGTCCATTAATCTTCCCCAAAGACCTTTTAGCGTCAATGGCAGAAGCCATGAACTCCAACAGGTATTCATGAATATCATCAGTAATGCCCGTTATGCCATCAATGCCAAATACCCATATCCGGATGAGAACAAAATCTTTGAAATCCATGGAAAAATCCTGAAAATCAAAAGAAAAGATTATGCCCGGTTAATCTTTTTTGACAGGGGATCCGGCATCCCGTCCCCGCTTCTGGACAAAATAACAGACCCGTTTTTTTCAACAAAACCCCATGATCAAGGAACAGGTCTCGGTCTGTCCATCAGCCATGGAATTATAGACAGCCACGGGGGGCGGCTCTGGTTTGAAAGCCGGGAAAACGAGTACACAAAGGTAATGGTTGACCTGCCCCTGAACATGAGTCAGCCTTAGGACGAAAGCATATGAACGGCAGTGTACTTATTGTTGATGATGAAAAAAGCATCCGCTTGGGCTTTGAAATGATCCTTTCAGATGCAGGGTATGGTGTATTGACCGCCGAAGGATATGACCAGGCCCTTGATATTCTGTCCGGGCAGACCCCGGATGTCATTATTTCGGACATTATTCTGGGCGGAAAAACCGGCATTGATCTTTTAAGCGAGTTGAAAAAAAAAGAGTTAAACACGCCTGTGATCATGATCACAGGAGAGCCCAACATCGAGACCTCAACAGAAGCGGTGAGGCTGGGTGCCTTTGACTACATCCCCAAGCCCATAAGAAAGAAGGCCTTGCTTAGAATCGTTCACAATAGCCTGAGGCATAAACATCTTCTGGACAGAAAGACAAAGCTGGAGGAGGAAAACATCAAGGTCCGCCAGAATATGGAGGCCATATTCACAAGCCTTGAAGACGGTGTGATCTGCGTGGATAAAGAGCTGGAGGTCCTGGAAGCCAATGCTGCAGTGGAAAAAATTTGTAGATTACCTGTTCAAAAAATTATGGGTAAAAACTTTGAAACCCTTGAAACCACCTGTAACCAGTCCTGCATCAAGGTTTTAAGGCAGACCCTTGAAACCAATAAAAGCGTGAGGCAAGTCCATGCAGAATGCAATTTTCCAGGTGCAGCCTCCCAAATTGTTCAATTGACGGCAACCCCCCTCAAAATCCCGGGGGAGGCATCCAACGGCGCTGTCCTTGTGGTCAGGAACATCACCCGGTTGAAAAGTCTTGAGCAGGCCCTGAGTGAACAAAATAAATTTCACAAAATAGTGGGCAAAAGCCATGGGATGAAAAATGTATTCACCCTGGTAGAAGATCTGTCCGAGCTGGACACAACCGTATTGATTACCGGAGAAACCGGTACCGGGAAGGAGTTGGTCGCCCACGCTGTTCATCACAATAGCCTGAGAAAAGACAAGCCCTTTATTAAGGTTAATTGCAGCGCCCTGTCCGATAATCTGCTTGAAAGTGAATTGTTCGGCCATGTCAAAGGGGCGTTCACAGGGGCGGTCAAAGATAAAAAAGGCCGGTTTGAGATGGCGGACCAGGGCAGCCTTTTCCTTGATGAACTTGGCGACATTTCTCCATTAACCCAGCTTAAACTACTGCGGGTACTTCAGGAAAAAGAGTTTGAACGGGTGGGAGATTCAACCCCATTGAAGGTGGATGTCCGGATCATTGCCGCGACAAACTGTGATTTGAAAGAAAAGGTGGCGCAAGGGGAATTCAGGGAAGATCTCTTCTACAGGGTTAATGTGGTCAATATACAGGTGCCGGCTTTAAGACATCGACGTGAGGATATTCCGCTTTTGACGGAACATTTTTTATCCCGGTTTAACACCCGGTTCAGAAAACAGGTCAATGCCGTATCCAGCGAGGTGATGAATGCCCTTATGCATTATTCCTGGCCGGGAAACATAAGAGAGCTTGAGCATGCCTTAGAGCATGGATTTGTCCTGACCCGGGAAGGCACAATATTGTTTGAGAACCTGCCTCTGGAAATAAAAAAAGGGGTTGCGCCCCTGTCCGATTCTCAGCCCTCCTCCTTTTCAAAACAGGCCCTGCTTGGCGCACTTGAAAAAACAATGTGGAATAAATCCAAGGCAGCCCGGCTTCTGGGTATCTCCCGGCGGACCATTTATCGAAGAATCGCTGAGTATAAAATTACCCCCCCCTGACCCGGTACTGTGCCTGGCACATAGTGTGTCAGACACAGCGTGTGCCTGGCACAGCTTATATGCGCGTTTGCCCCTCCCTCTTTTCATTCCGAATGCATGAGCTTCTTTGGTCTAATGTATTGATAATACGATACTATTTCTATTTTTCTATTTTTTTTATAATCCCTTGGCCCGATAATTGAATCATTGCATTTTCCGAATTTGAAACAAGAGGTAAAAATAAAAAAATTGAGACTCCCATGGCAAAAATTCTAATAGTTGATGACGAAGAAAGTATCCGCTTTACCTTCTCCCTCATACTGACGGATGCAGGCCACGAGGTGTTTAAAGCTGAAAGTAGATCCGAGGCAATGGCAATTCTTGATTCAACAAAAATTGATGTGGCCCTTGTAGACAGGTTTCTGGGTTCCTATAACGGCATGGATCTCATCCAATATGTATACATGGCCCATGGTTCCTGCACACCGCTCCTGATGTCTTCGTACCCCTTGCCCGCGCCCCGGAAGTTAAACCCTCAATTTTTTGCATTTGTGCAAAAACCAGTGAAAAAAAACGCCCTCTGCAAAGCCATTGAGGCTGCTATAGCCAGTAAAAACCCTAACATGTGTTAAATTAAGATAAGGATCCTAATAGATAATGAAGCAGACCACTGATAATACAGGAAAGTATTTAATTTTCAACTTAGCCGATGAGTCCTATGGAATTAGCATCCAAAACGTCAAGGAGATTATCGGCATGATGCCCATCACCTCCATTCCCAAAACCGGGGAATGGGTTAAGGGGGTCATCAACCTCAGGGGAAAAATCATCCCTATCTTCGACCTGAGAATCAAATTTTCCATGGAGCCCCTCTCTTATGCAGACCGTACCTGCATAATTATCGTTGAAACCGGCCCAGGAAAGAGAGCCGCTCAGACCGGCATTGTCGTGGACGGTGTATCTGAAGTACGCCATATCAAAGACGAAAGTATAGACCCCCCTCCGTCATTTGGAACCCGGATAAATACCGACACCATTCTGGGAATGGCCAAAATGGAAAACGGGGTTAGAATTCTTCTCAACATAGATCAGGTACTGGGGGACCGGGAAGTTCGAGACCTTGGAAACGCTGCCTGAAGCATAATATATAAACAGTCACGGATCGTCTCTGGTATTTCTCCAAGGTTCGGTCCGCAATAAAGGTTGTAATATTTATGTGAGTTACACCGACTTTCTTAAAAAAAACAGAAAAAAAATTGACAAAAAAAAGGAAACACCAATGAAATTCAGTCTTAGAAATAAATTTATTATACCTACTGTAACCGCTGCGGTCATCTGCCTGGGAGCCATATCATTATTTTCATACTTAAAAGCCAGCCAGGCACTGGAAAACGTCATATCCTCCCAGGTAGAATATGTATCCTCGTCCATCTCAAAACAGGTGCGTCAGTGGATTTTTGAACGGAAACGCGATATTTCACAGTTTGCACAGGAAGACCTGTTTAACAAGGCAATCTCATCCCTGGACCAGGACGAAGTTAAAGCGGCTGATTCCCGCCTCAGCCAGATCAAAAAAAGCAGTTCTCTGTATGATGAGATCCTCCTGATCGGCCCGGACGGACTGGTTATGGCATCTTCGGATGCTATCCTTGCCGGATCACTGAATCTTTCCACCAGGAAATACTTTAAAGAAGCCCTTTCAGGAACCCTTTCTCTTTCCCAGGCCATTAAGAGCAAGACCACGGGCCATCCTGTTTTTTGCATAGCCGCTCCGGTAAGACAGGGAAATAAAATTCGGGGGGTTCTTGTGGGTGTCATCAATATGACTTACTTTACAGCCCAGTTTATTGACACTGAAAGAGTCGGCCAGAACGGCTACGTCTATATGGTGAACAAGGCAGGTGTTGTACTTGCCTATCCGGATAAGTCCAAAATATTCTCCCTGGATGTGAGCCAGTATGAATTTGGCCGCAAACTTTTGTCCCAGCAGGACGGGCTCATGGAATACAAATTTAAGGGTGTGGATAAAATCGTTGGATTTGCAAAAGAAAAAACCACCAACTGGATCATTGCATCCACAGCAGATAAATCCGAGCTCTTTGCACCGGTCATTGCCCTTCGGAATATCAGCATTACCATTGCCATTATCAGCATCATACTCATTGGCTCCATAATCCTGCTTGTAACCCGCTCCATTGTGGGCCCCCTCAACCGGATCATTGAAGGAATGAGCGAAGCCGGTAACCAGGTGGCTGCCGCATCAACCCAGGTGGCCATGGCCAGCCAGTCCCAGGCTGAAGGCGCATCCGAACAGGCAGCCTCTGTCGAAGAGACCTCTGCCGCCATGGAGGAGATGGCCTCCATGACCCAAAGCATGGCTGGAAATGCAAACCAGGCAGATTGTCTTTCAAAAGAATCCCATGGGATTGTTACCCGGGCCAATGAATCCATGGAGGCGCTCATCCGGTCCATGTCCGATATCTCAACGGCCAGTGAAGAGACCTCAAAAATCATTAAAACCATTGATGAAATCGCCTTCCAGACCAATTTGCTGGCCCTTAATGCCGCAGTTGAAGCAGCCCGGGCCGGTGAAGCAGGCGCAGGATTTGCCGTTGTGGCCGATGAGGTCAGAAACCTTGCCATGCGGGCGGCTGAGGCGGCAAAAGAGACGGAAAAACTCATTGCCGGCACCTTGGAAAAGGTAAATAATGGCTCTGCACTTGTTGCCAGGACCAATGAAGCCTTTGTGGCGGTTGATTCAAGCACATCCAAGGTTGGGGAGCTTGTCATGGAAATGTCCCAGGCGTCCAGGGAGCAGTCCGAAGGCATATCCCAGGTCAATGTCGCCATCTCGGAAATCGACAAGGTGGTGCAGCACAATGCTGCCAACGCAGAAGAATCCGCATCTGCGGCCGAAGAGATGAATGCCCAGGCCGAGCAGCTCAGAGATTATGTAAACGACCTCCACGCCCTGGTCACAGGGGCGGATGCCCGCTCACAGACTGCCCACCCCTCACGCCAGATCATGGGAGGATCATTCCGGGGCCAGAAAAAAATTGCAACGTCCCAGACAAAGGAAATCGAGCCGGATCATATGCTTGGCTTTGATGAAGATGGTTTCAAGGATTTTGCTGCCTGATTCTTGCACAAATATTCAAAGGGCGGGCTTTATTTAACCTGCCCCTGCTTCTTCCGGGGTTCGTGCATTTACAAAACAATGCACGAACCCCGAAGTATATTTACTTGGTTTCATTCCAACTGACGCCTACAGATTGTCCCCGAACTTTTAGTCAGAAAAAGCATCAAGAGATTAAAATCTGGGATATCGTTCGAGGTCCAGCTGTTGTTAAACTTCTAATAGCTCCATATGCAGCAGAGGATAAGGCTTTCCTTGACCGTCAAGTTCCGAGCGTCCTATTACTGAGAATCCAATATGTTGATAAAAGCCCAGGGCCTGCCTGTTCTGTTCATTGACATCGACCTTTGTTGCACCCAGGTTATGGATGGCATGGGACACTAAAAATGAACCCACACCATTTCCACGGGCATCTGGTGAAATAAATAGCATCTCAATATTACCACCATGGATACCGCAAAACCCTATTATTTCACCTTCACTGTTTTTAGCACACTTTAAATTAACGGCATCAAAGTACTGGCCAAGAATTAGTGGCCTAAGTTGTATCAAATCTTCCTCTGCCAAAAAATCATGGGTTGCTCGAACTGATGCTTCCCATATTTCTATCAACTTTTTATGATCTGCCTTTTTGGCATCTTCAATCTTCATTGCTTAACTCGATAAAATTAAACGTTGCCCTTAACGGGTGCCTGACCGCACGTAACGCGATTAACAGCTTCTTCGCATACACACTTTTTTCCTTTATCTGATCTATTGTTAAAGGGAATTCGCCATCAAGCCAATTCAGTTCAGCTTGATGAGCATAAAAATTCGGAAAAAATTTATGGCCACCAATATGGTCCCAATGAATGTGGGTGGCTACTGCAATAATTGGATTGTCAGTTAATTTTTTCACTTCGTTATGGATGTCACAGATCCCAAGCCCAGTATCAATAAGCAAGCTGAACTTAGAGCCATTTAAGAGATAACAATGCGTTTCCTCCCAGTGGCGGTACTCGCTTATGATGTATGTTTTTTTGTCAATTTGATCTATTGTAAACCAATTATCCATGAGACTCACTTTTCACTTTTGATTAAACAACTAAATTTCTATTTTTTTTGATCCGTTTGGATATCATAGCGGTTTCCGTGGACTTTTGATTATATAGCAACAAAATACATATTTAAAAATTTAGGCGACATACCGTTGTCCTGACATGATGGGGGATTCAAGATTCTGTTGGCTTTATATCACTATCCCGGCCTTAGGCTCAGCATCAACGTCTTGAAAAAAACTATCCCAATATGATAATTTAATCGACTATGAAAATATGCTTGCATCCCAAATTTATGGTGCAGGCATTTGCTTTTTTAATATTAAGGATTTAATTATGCCGCTGCTCAAAGAACGCCGGAAAACCCGGCAGATAAAAGTGGGATCACAACCTGTGGGGTCTGATGCCCAGGTGTCGGTTCAGTCCATGACCAATACCCAGACCCAGGATGTGCAGGCCACTGTAGATCAGATACTGTCCCTGGAAAAGGCCGGGTGCGAAATTGTCCGGGCAGCTGTGCCGGATATGGAGGCGGCCAAGGCGTTAAAAAAAATCAAAGAGAAGATTCATATTCCTTTGATTGCCGACATCCATTTTGACTGGCGCCTGGCCATTGCGTCGGCCGAGTCCGGTGTGGACGGGCTGCGGATTAATCCTGGGAATATCGGTTCGGCCGATAAAATAAAGGCTGTGGTGGACTGCGCCAAAGCCCACAAGCTTCCCATCCGCATCGGGGTAAACGGCGGATCTTTGGAGCGGGAGATTGAAAAGCAATTTGGTGTCACGGCCCGGGGCATGGTGGAAAGTGCCTTGGCCAATATCCGGATTTTAGAAGATCTGGGATTTTACGATATTAAGGTTTCCTTGAAGGCGTCGGATGTGGAACGTACCGTGGAGGCTTACCGGATGCTTGCGCCGTTGACTGACGTGCCCTTTCATGTGGGCGTTACCGAGGCGGGGGGCCTGTATGCCGGCATCACCAAATCTGCCATAGGCATCGGTATGCTGCTCTCCGAAGGGATCGGAGACACCATACGGGTCTCTTTAACCCGGGACCCGGTGGAAGAGATCCGTACCGGGTTTGAGATTTTACGGGCATTGGGCCTGCGCCAGCGGGGTCCGGAGCTGATTTCCTGTCCCACCTGCGGACGGTGTAAAATAAATTTGTTTAAAATTGCCGAACAGGTAGAAAAAGCTTTACTTGAGCGCACAGCACGGATTAAAGTCGCTATTATGGGATGCGTAGTTAATGGTCCGGGTGAAGCCAAAGAGGCGGACATCGGTATTGCCGGCGGTGACGGTAAGGGGATTTTGTTTAAAAAAGGTAAGGTTGTCCGCAAAATCGACCAACGGTGTCTTGTGGATGAATTGATTAAAGAGATTGACGCAATGACGTTAAATTCGGAGGAGATAAATGGGAAAGAAAGTTAAGACTGCCATCACCCCCACACGGGAAGAAGATTATCCCCAGTGGTACCAGGAGGTGGTAAAAGCCTCGGACATGTCGGAAAATTCGCCGGTCCGCGGATGTATGGTGATTAAACCCTGGGGATTTGCCATCTGGGAGAGCATCCAGCGCCAGATGGATGCCATGTTCAAGGAAACCGGGGTAAAAAACGCCTATTTCCCATTATTTATTCCCCTGAGCTACCTTGAAAAAGAGGCCGAGCACGTAGAAGGCTTTGCCAAAGAGTGTGCCGTTGTCACCCATCATAAATTGGAAAAGGGCGAAAACGGTGGGCTGGTACCGGCCGGAGAACTGGCTGAACCGTTGATTGTCCGGCCCACGTCCGAAACCATTATCGGCGAGTCCATGTCCAAATGGACCTCTTCCTACCGGGATCTGCCCATTCTTTTAAATCAGTGGGCCAATGTGGTGCGTTGGGAAATGCGTACGCGTATGTTTCTGCGTACCAGCGAGTTTTTGTGGCAGGAAGGGCATACGGCCCATGCCACCAAAGATGAGGCCATGGATCGCACCCTCCAGATGCTGGATATTTACGCCAAATTTGTTGAAGAACGCCTGGCCATGCCGGTGGTCAAAGGCCGCAAGAGTGAATCCGAACGGTTCCCCGGGGCCGATGATACCACCTGCATAGAAGCCATGATGCAGGATAAACGGGCGCTCCAGGCCGGAACTTCCCATTTTCTGGGCCAGAATTTCGCCAAAGGCTCCAATATCAAATTTCAGAGTGAATCGGGCCAGGAAGAGTATGCCTGGACCACCTCCTGGGGAACATCCACCCGGATGATCGGCGGCATGATCATGGTACACTCCGATGATGACGGCCTGGTGGTCCCACCCCGCATTGCCCCGGCCCATGTGGTGATCCTGCCCATTGTCAAGAAGGGCGCTGACAATTCAGGCGTTCTGGAAAGCGCTGACGCGCTTAAAACGGCCTTGAGACAGCAGACCTTCCACGGACTGCCTGTGGAAGTGGAAATTGACAAGCGGGACATCGGCGGTGCCAGGGGCTGGGAGTGGGTGAAAAAAGGCATTCCGGTCCGTGTGGAACTTGGCCCCCGGGACCTTGAAAACAACAGCGTGTTCATGGCCCGCAGGGATACGGGTGAGAAAAAGGGGATCAGTCGAGACGATTTTGTAAATACCATCGCCGATATCCTGGATGACATCCAGAATAATCTGTTCCAGCGCGCCCTGGCTTTCCGGGAAGAAAATACCGTTTCCATTGATGAAAAAGAGGCGTTCTACGATCTGTATAAAAAGGCAAAAGGGTATAATAACGGCGCATTTGTCATGGCCCACTGGTGCGGATCAGGCGCGTGTGAAGAGAAGATAAAACAGGATCTGTCCGTCACCATCCGGTGCATCCCCTTTGATAGTCCTGATGAAGCAGGTACCTGTATTTGCTGTGGTGCAAAAAGTGACCGACGGGTCCTGTTTGCCAAGGCATATTAAGCTTGGGGGAAATTGGGACACGTGAGAGCCAATAGAAGAAAATGATCCGAATCACCGACATATTGGACAAAATTTATGAGTACAGTCCAGATGCGGACGTCTCGATCATTGACCGGGCCTATATCTATTCCGCCCGGGTCCATGAAGGCCAGGTCCGGCTCTCGGGAGAACCCTATCTGTCCCACCCTTTGGAGGTGGCCAGTATTCTGGCCGATATGAAGCTGGACATGGAGAGCATCGCTGCAGCGCTCCTCCATGACGTCATTGAGGACACCCCGGCCACCAAAGAAGATATATCCGATATGTTCGGCCCCGGGGTGGCGCATATTGTGGAGGGTGTGACCAAGCTGTCCGCCCTACATGCCGCCACCAAGGTTGCCCAGCAGGCAGAATCTCTGCGTAAAATGATTCTGGCCATGGCGGATGATATCCGGGTGGTGCTCATTAAACTGGCCGATCGTCTGCATAACATGCGGACCCTTAAATACCACAGAAAGCCGGAAAAACAGGCATCCATCGCCCAGGAAACCCTGGATATCTATGCACCCATCGCCGCACGTCTGGGCATCTTCTGGATCAAGAACGAACTGGAAGAGATGGCCTTCTTTTACACCCTGCGTGAGGAACACGATCGTATTCTTGCCCTGGTCAATAAAGCCAAGGATGAGCAGGAAGCCTATATCAATGAGGTCTCAACCGCCCTGCACTATAAGATGGAAGAAATGGAACTGCCCTGCCAGATCAAAGGGCGGTTTAAATCCTTTTACTCCATTTACCAGAAAATGCTGTCCCAGGGCCTTGAGTTTGATGATGTGTATGACATCATTGCGTTTCGAGTCATCCTGGACACCGTGCCCCAGTGTTATGCCGCCATGGGGGCTGTTCACTCCATGTGGAAGCCGATCTATTATAAAATCAAGGACTATATCGGCAATCCCAAGCCCAATATGTACCAGTCCATCCATACCACGGTCATCGGACCCAAAGGTGAGCGGGTGGAAATTCAGATCCGGACCCATGAGATGGACCGGGTTGCCGAATCGGGCATTGCCGCCCACTGGTCATATAAGGAAGGCACCAAGATTGATGAAAATACCGGCGAACTGTTTGCCTGGATCCGTAATCTTGTGGAGAACCAGGAAAACCTTAAAGATCCGGATGAATTCCTTGAAAATGTGCGCATCGATCTCTATCCCAGTGAGATTTATGTGTTCACCCCGGCAGGAGAGATCAAAACCCTTCCCAAAAAAGCCACCCCCATTGACTTTGCCTACCGGATTCACACCGAGGTCGGGGCCCAGTGCACAGGTGCCCGGGTCAACGGCAAGCTTGTGCCCTTGTCCCATGAACTGCGCACCGGCGATACCATTGAGATCATCACCACCAAAGGACACAACCCCAGCCGGGACTGGCTCAATTTTGTTAAAACGGTCAAGGCAAAGACCAAAATCAGGGCTTATATCAATGCCAGGGAAAAGGAGCGAAGCTACTCCCTGGGCCGTGAAATGTGTGAGAAAACATTCAGGAAGCGAAATCAAAATTTCAATGCCCTGATCAAATCCGGTGACATCGGCAGGGTGGCCGACGCATTGGGCTTTAAGACGGTTGACGATCTGATCGCCCATGTGGGGTTCGGCCAAATGACGGCACTTCAGGTGTTGAACAGGGCCGTGCCCGAATTTGAAAAGGAATCAGAAGAGACCGATGATGCCGTTATCGAAAGAACCGTTTCCAAGTCCTCGGAAAAACCCACCACCGGGGTTATTGTAAAGGGTCTCAATGATATTCTGGTTAAATTTTCCAAATGCTGCAATCCGTTGCCCGGTGACCCCATAATCGGCTACATCACCCAGGGCCAGGGGGTCGCCATTCACCGGAAGAACTGCGTCAATGTTTTAAAAATGGCCAGAGAGCGGATCATTGAAGTTGAATGGGCCAGTGGTATTAAGGAATCTTATCCCGCCTCCATTTGTATCAAAACAGACGATCGCCACGGCCTTCTGGCCGATATTGCGGCTGTGATTTCAAAGGCCGGAATCAATATTTTAAACGCGCACTCGGAAACATCGGACGAGGGGATCAGCGTTTTTTATTTCACCATTATGGTGGAAAGTTCCGGGCAGCTTAAAAAAGTCATGGCGGAACTTCGCCGGGTCAAAACCGTTAACGATGTTAAACGGGTCATCACCGGCGACAATTAAGTTTTTCGGGCGTGTAAGAGACGAATTAATTCGGCCGCATTTTATTATGGGAACGCTTTGGGCGTCTGCAATCAAAATTGATAATATTATTCTTTCTTCATCATTTCCTAACCAAAATTTTTAATAATTGAGTATACAACAAGGCATTTTTTATTTATGGTCAATACAGCCGGGATCTATTTTATAAAATAAATGTTTTTATTTACTGAAACGCCGCCCGGAAGGCCGATAATTCGGTCGGAGCTGCCCGGTTTGAAGATTAACCCCTAACCTGGAATATTATGGTAAACGCGTTTAATTTACCAGCCCCCGCCAGAAGACCGGAAAGGAAAGGTCCGGTACCCCACCTCCTTGTTCTCAATCAGTATCTGAATCAACCCCACCTTGATTTTAAAAATTTTATTTTAATGCGGAGATTTGTATGAAGAAGATTTTTATCCTGGATACCAATGTCATCCTTCATGACAGCGGATGCATTCATCAATTCAAAGACAATGACATTTACATTCCCATAACGGTTATTGAGGAGCTGGATAAATTTAAAAAAGGGAACAATGTCATCAATTGCAATGCCCGGGACTTTCTAAGGACCCTGGATGCATTGTCCAGTGATACGATGCTCAACGGAGGGGCACCCATTGATGATGGAAAAGGCCGCATTGCCATCCGTCTGGACACCGCTTTGGACCCCATAGTTGAAGCGAACTTTAATGAAATTACCCCGGATGTCAGAATCTTAAACATTGCCTATGCCATTGCCAAAGAGAACGATTTTAAGCATGTCGTTTTTGTGACCAAGGATGTAAATTTGCGCCTGAAAGCCCGTTCCATAGGGTTAAAAACCGAAAATTACAACTCCCTGTACGTTGAAAATATTTCGGAGATGTACACGGGTATGAAAGTGGTGACCAATATCAGTTCCCAGGTGCTGGACAGACTGTACCAGAAGCCATTTGAAACCGACACCCAGAGTCTGGGAGAAGATGTTTCCCTTCTTGCCAATGAAAATGTGATATTGAAAAATGGATCCAAATCCGCCCTGGCCTATTTTGACGGTGGCAGCCAGTCGGTAAAGCTGATTCAGCCCAGGATATGCTACGGTATCAAGCCGAGGAATTCGGAGCAGACCTTTGCCCTGAATGCCATGCTCAATCCGGATATTTCCCTTGTGACCATCTCCGGCAAGGCCGGTACCGGAAAAACCCTGCTGGCCCTGGCCGCCGCCCTGGCTAAAAAGCAGTTCTACCGCCAGATTTTCATTGCCAGACCCGTTGTTCCCCTAAGCAACAAGGATCTAGGGTTTCTTCCCGGGGATGTGGCATCCAAACTGGACCCCTATATGCAGCCCTTGTATGACAATCTGTCTGTGATACAGAATCATTTCAATGAAAACGGGTCCAACGGAAAAAACATCAAGGAGCTGATAGAAGAGGAAAAAATCGTCATTACACCGATCTCATATATCAGGGGGCGGTCTATTGTACGGGTCTTTTTTATTGTGGATGAGGCCCAGAATTTAACACCCCACGAGGTGAAAACCATTATCACCCGGGCAGGGGAGGGCACAAAAATTATTTTCACAGGAGATATTTTTCAGATAGACCACCCATACCTGGATACCCAGACCAACGGGCTTGCCTATATCATAGAAAAGATGAAGGGCCAGAAACTTTATGCCCACATCAACCTTGAGAAGGGTGAACGCTCTGAACTGGCGGAGTTGGCTTCAAAAATCCTGTAGGCAAGGCATTCTTGAACCATGTTGAGCTGATTATTTCGTCCGGGAAGGGCATCGCTTTTGAGACGGTGTTTGGCATGGGACGCAAGGACACTTTCCCTGATTGCTCATGAAACAACAAAATTCCGGTATGCTCATGCATACCGGAATCTATCGATCATATCTTTATTCCTGAAAAAACTACAGGAGATAATCTTTTTAATTATAGCGACTTTTTACTTAACGCTAGAAAGAACGCGTGTTTAAACGAAAAGTTGTCCAGATGCAAGGCGTAGAAAAATTTGCAACCGGAGCAACCTGGAGGTTGTGAGGATTGCAAATTTTTCTACAACACCGCAGGTGGGCGACTTTTCGTTCAAACACTTAAGATGCTTTGGTTACTTTTCCTGCTTTGATGCAGGATGTACACACATCAATTTTTCTGACGCAACCAGGCTTGATCACCGCACGAACTCTCTGGAGATTGGGATTGAAGCGCCTTTTATTTAGATTATGAGCATGGCTGACATTGTTGCCGACCATTGGCTTTTTTCCACAAACTGCACATTCTTTTGACATATTTATATACTCCTAATAAAATCGCTTTATCAAAATTAAAACCCGGAATAGATATAACATATTAAAATAAAAGTAAAGGCTTTTTATTTTATTCGGTATCAGATTCGATTTTTTTGATGTGTTCAGACACCTCGGGAATTTTTTCAAGCGCGATCTGGCTTTGATCTGTCCCTGCATAGTTTTCCACAATATACTGGTAACGTTTCAGGGCCGCCTCGTATTTTTCTGTTTTGTTGTAAAAATTGGCAACATACAACTCATGGCCGGCTATATTATCGATGCAGGCGTCAATATACCCCAGGGCTTCCTGGCTATATTCATTTTCCGGAAACAACCGGATCAATCTTTTAAACTCAGCCATGGCCTTCTCGGCCGGCGTGGCATCTCTGTCTATGGTGTCTATCTGATTGAACCAGCACATTGCGATCTGGTTGATGATGTAAGGCACCGCCTCATTTTTGGGATGCATTTTCTCAAAGTTTTCATAGGCCGCAATGGCCTCGGGATATTCTTCAAGATGAAAATGGGCATCGGCTATTTTCAGTTCCGCCAGGATGGCGTATCTGCTGAATGGGTACCAGTCTTTCAGGTCGGTATATGCCTTGACCGCATCCTCATAGTCCTCATTCATAAATGACGCAGCACCTTCAGCTGCCAGCTGCTGGGCGTTTTTGTTCATTTGATGGGTTTCTTCAAACAGGGAACACCCTGACAGCAGAAGAAAAGCCATTCCTGCAATGAAAATTTTTTTCATGTTTAAGCGTTCTCTACATAGTGTTCTGCACAGACCGCTGCTGTGGCCCCATCGCCCACAGCCGTTGCAATCTGGCGTAAGGGCGTATCCCTGACATCGCCGATGGCGAATACGCCGGGCACGTTGGTCTGCATTTTGGCGTCAACAAGGATAAAACCGCTGTCATCGGTCTTAACATCACCTTTGATAAATTCAGTGTTGGGCAGGATGCCGATCCAAATAAAGCAGCCGTTGGCCTCAATGGCTTTCTCTTCGCCGGTTTTCACATTTTTCACATTGACTTTTTCAACGCTGAAAAAACCATCCATGCCAGTCACGACACTATCCCAGAGAAATTCAATCTTGTCGTTGGCAAACGCGCGTTCCTGGAGAATTTTGGTGGCGCGCAATTCGTCTCTGCGATGGACAACATACACTTTCTTGGCAAATTTGGTAAGAAAGATGGATTCCTGGACGGCTGTATCTCCGCCGCCCACGGCTACGACCACTTTGTCCCGGAAAAAAGGTCCGTCACAGGTGGCGCAAAAGGAGATACCCTTACCCATGAACTTATCCTCGCCAACGCCTAATTTTCTAGGCGATGCACCCGAGGCGATGATCAAAGATTTGGTTTTAATTCGCTTTTCTTTGAGGATAATTTCCTTGGTCGTTCCGGAGAGATCAAGCCCCTGGACCTCAGCGGTTTCAATCTCAAGCCCCAGGGCCAGTGCCTGCTCTTTTATCTTTTCGGCCAGATCAAACCCGGAAATCCCTTCGGGAAATCCAGGATAATTTTCAATCCAGTCCGTGACAAGGATCTGTCCGCCGGGCACCGCTTTTTCGATCAACAAAACATTCATTCGTGCCCGGGCCGCATACAGTCCTGCGGTCAGGCCGCCCGGTCCGGCACCAATGATCACCAGATCATATTCACTCATAGGAAATCTCCTTAAAGAACGCTCTTGATTGCCTCTTCAAGTTTTTCCTTGGCCACCATGCCGGTAATCTGATTAACAACCGCGCCGTCCTTGAAAAAAATAAGGGTTGGAATGGCCTGGACATTGTGTTTGCTGGGGCTGATGGGGTTGTCGTCCACATTGACTTTGGCAATGGTAATCTGATCACCAAATTCATCGGCCAATGCTTCAAGCGTCGGGCCAATGGCTTTGCATGGACCGCACCACGGTGCCCAGAAATCGACCATAATCGGCTTGTCGGAAGTTTTTAACAGTTCGTCGAAATCTTCATCATTGAGGTGGATAATATTTTCTGCCATAGCTAATTCCTATTTATAGAGTTAAAATTGTCGTAAGTATAGGTTCATAATCGGGTTTTGTCAATTTTGAGACGCCAAAAATCAACGATACAGCTGAAAAGGGATACCCCTGTCCCATTAGTAGGACCAGGCATATCCCTGTTTTGTGTTCGAACGAATAATCACCCATCTGGATCGGGTGCAAAAAAAAGTTTGGACCGGGTAAATTTACTGATTACCAGTTTTCACCAAGCACCTCAAAATGTGCCTGGGGGTGTGCACAGGCCGGGCACATTTCAATCGCTTCGGTGCCTTCATGCAGATAACCGCAGTTCCGGCAGCGCCAGGTGATCGGGGCATCTTTTTTAAATACTGTGCCGGCTTCAATATTGGCCGCCAGATCATTGTATCTTTTTTCGTGCTGTTTTTCAGCAACAGACACCATGTCAAAAACCAAGGCAATGGCATCAAAGCCCTCTTCTCTGGCAACGGCGGCGAACTCCGGATACATCTGGGACCACTCTTCGTTTTCTCCGGCAGCAGCCGCTTTCAGATTTTCCAGGGTGGTGCCGATGACACCGGCAGGAAATGCGCTGGTGATCTCGACCTCCCCGCCTTCAAGAAATTTAAAAAAGCGCTTTGCATGCTCTTTTTCCTGGTTGGCTGTTTCGGTAAAAATGTCTGAAATCTGGACATATCCTTCCTTTTTGGCCTGGCTTGCAAAATAGGTGTAGCGCATTCTAGCCTGGGACTCACCGGCAAAAGCGGTCATTAGATTTTTTTCTGTTTTGGTTCCTTTAAGACTTGCCATAATTAAATTCTCCTTAAATCCTTAGATGTATTGTTTCCATGCGGTGGGTTGCCGCTGCCAAAATTATTGTTTGGGTTCTGCCGTTTTGCTGCGACACTGATCACAATAACCAGAAAGACAGATTCTTTTCCCGGTGATTAAAAATTTTTTTTCCATGTCGGGAGGCAGTTTTAAACTGTCCAAAAGATCTGCCTGAAAGTCAAATATGTTGTGACAGGCGACGCAGTAAAAATGGTGATGTGCGTTTTGATTCGGGTCAAACCGCCTGGGGTCGCCATGACCTTCCACAACATCAATCATATGGGCACCGGCAAAGGTCAAAAGCGTCCGGTTCACCGTATCTATACTGATATTGGGAAATTGTTTTTTTACCTCTCTGTGGATCTGTTCTGCATTAGGATGGGAAACAGAGGCTGTTAGCACCTTGTAAATTGCTGTTCTTTGCGGCGTAATTTTCAGCTTATTTTCCTTGCATTTTTTATAAAATAGATCCAAGTAAATGACCTCTTTGTGATAAATCCTAAATAGGAATAAAACCTATTTACGCTAAATAGTCAATAAAAATTTTTGCGGCTATTGCAACCAACATGTCCGGGCCTGGTAAATAGGTGTCGTGCACCCCGCCTTGCGGCAAAACCCGTGCACAACCATTTTAAAATGTAAACTCAGCATAAAGAGATAAGAGCATGAAAATAATTTTAAAATAATATCGAATCTCAGGCAAAATAGCCACGGATAAAACCATTTAGCTCATCATAGCTTATGTTCTCCACCCAGGCCTGTCCAATTCGCTCAAGGAAAACAAAAAAGAGATGATCCCCCTGTTTTTTCTTATCCCTGGAGGCCGCTTCAATAATTTGTTCCGGCGCAAAGTCAAAGGTGACAGGCAGCCTAAGCCCTGAAAGCAGATTTTTGATACGTTCCACGTCACCTTGATTGATGTACCCTTTTTGCTGGGAAAACTGAGCTGCTGCCACCATGCCGGCGGCCACCGCACGGCCATGGCCGCTGGGGTTGAGCTTTTCAAACGCATGTCCGATGGTGTGTCCGAAATTAAGCTTGCGGCGCTCCCCGGCCTCCCGTTCATCGGCCTGGACCACACGGGATTTGATATTCACGGAATCGGCGACCATCCGGAAAACCGTTTCCTGGTCCAGAGCCAGGGCTTTATCCTGGTTGTTCTCAACAAACTCCAATAGGGATCGATCGTTGATCAGTCCGTGTTTGACAATTTCGGCCAGGCCGTTGGAAATTTCCCCGTCCGGCAGGGTGGAGAGCATGTCGATGTCACACAGCACAAACTGCGGTTGACAGAATACCCCGACCATATTTTTAAACGCATCCAGGTTGACACCGTTTTTACCGCCGACACTGGCATCTACCTGGGAGAGAAGAGAGGTGGAAACAAATCCGAAGCGGATACCCCTTAGAAACACGGATGCCGCAAATCCTGCAATGTCACAGACAATACCGCCGCCGATGGCCAGTAAAAAACTTGACCTGTCGCACCCGGCTTTAATCATTTCCCGCAGGATGTATTCCACCGTTGCAAGGGTTTTGATTTTTTCCCCGGTACCGATGGTGATCACATGACCGGCCGGGAAAGATGCCCCGTAATGCTTGAGGATGTTTTCATCGGTAACAATAACTACAGAACCCTGATCCGGCATATAGTCTCCTACACTGGACAAGGATGCGCCCACATGGATGTCGGATCTGCTCTGCCGGCCTTCAACCGTAAATGTTTTAATCATATTTTTTTGCCTTGGGAAATGGTGTGATTGATATTTATTTTTCATAGGTCAGTGAATAGAAGGGTTAAACATCGCAAATCGCGCGAGAAGTATAATTGCCTCCATGGCCCCTAACCGCTGTTTTCTTGCGTACTTTTTTATCAACATTCCATGGCTTGGGCAAACAAAAAAGGGCTGCCCGTTTCATGGGCGGTCTTTTTTTTGAGTGAATATATAATTCAATTAATATTTGATTTTAACAGATCTTCAATATAAACTTCGATAAAATATTTTGGAGCCATATGCAGTTAAAAGTCCTAATAGCTGACGACCATGCCATCATCCGGGAGGGATTGCGAAGCCTTCTGGAGAACAGAGGTATACAGGTTATGGACATTGCAAAAAATGGTAGAGAGGCCGTTGAAAAGACAATTGCCCTGAAGCCGGATATTGTGATGATGGATATCTCCATGCCCGATCTCAACGGTGTGGAAGCCACAGCCAGAATCAGGGAAGAGCTCCCCCAGACAAGGGTGATCGCTTTGTCGATGCACTCAAGCAAAAGAATTGTTGATAAGATGTTCGCTTCGGGCGCTTCGGGCTATATTCTCAAAGAGTCTGCCTTTGATGAGATCTATGATGCCATCCAGGAAGTGCTTCGCACAAATTTTTACCTGACACCCGCCATTGCCAGGATGTGCAGCGATGACAAGGGCAAGGAGCGCCGCACCCAAGAGGCACAGCCCCAATTCAATAAAATTTCCCGTAAGGAGCGAGAGGTCCTTCAATTGATTGCCGAAGGCAAAAAAACCAGGGAAATTGCCGAAACAATGGGGGTAAGCATTAAGACTGTGGAAACCCATCGAAGAAATATCATGAAAAAGCTTAATATTTTTTCAGTGGCCGGGTTAACAAAATATGCCATACTTGAAGGCATTATCGCTTTGGAATAGTGAGAACAGTGGGATAGACCGATCCTACACAACGCACCAGGATACGGATTGATGGAACATATTACAACTGCAACCCAATTGGAGAAAACAGATGCCGTGGAGGCGCTCGCCAACGGTATTGCCCATGACGTCAACAATCTGC
This sequence comes from uncultured Desulfobacter sp., assembly GCF_963666675.1. Classification (NCBI taxonomy): domain Bacteria; kingdom Pseudomonadati; phylum Thermodesulfobacteriota; class Desulfobacteria; order Desulfobacterales; family Desulfobacteraceae; genus Desulfobacter; species uncultured Desulfobacter sp. The sequence continues at coordinate 6,237,555 of NZ_OY762929.1, forward strand.
TGACCGCCATTAAGGGGCATGCTTCCCTGATGCTGAACAATGTGAACCCCACAGACCCGCTTTACGGCCACATTATTGAAATTTTGTCCAGTGTTGATAAAGGATCTGATCTTGCCAATCAGTTGTTGGGGTTTGCCATGGCCGATGAGGTCTATTTAACGCGCATGGATGCCAACAGACTGGTTCGCTCGGTGGTTGAAACCCTTAATCTGAAAGGCAAACGGATCATTCTGGATGTAAGCCTCGATGCCAAATCCTTGATTATCAAAGGTGATCCTGAAAAAATTAAACAGGTGGTCACAGCCATTGTCAAAAATGGATTGCAGGCCATGCCCGACGGCGGCAAACTTTCAGTGCGTACCGAAGCCGCCGCCATTTTGAACGGCACAGCAGACGACTTTGGGGTGGCGTCGGGGTTTTTTTGTAAGATTACCATATCCGATACCGGCATCGGCATGGACAGCGCGACCCTGGAACGAATATTTAAAGCCTTTTATTCCCACAATCATAACCGGTTCCCTGAAAAAAAGGGACTGGGGCTTACCTTTGCAAAGAAAATCGTAAAACATCACAACGGTGTCATTGATGTGTGGAGTTCTTTGAATGTCGGCTCCTCCTTTTCCATTATTCTGCCCCTGGCAGAGCATACGATCAACCATCTGGATGATATACCTTCCGCCCAGGATGAGCTCAAGCTGGGTCATGAGTGTGTGCTTTTGGTGGATGATGAAGAGCGTATTCTCAACGTTGGACGCACAATCTGCAAAGCGTTGGGATATACCGTTTTTACGGCGGATTCCGGTGAAAAGGCCCTAAAAATATATGAAGAAAAAAAGAGCGATATCAATGTTGTGGTGCTTGATATGATTATGCCGGGCATGGATGGACTGGAAGTATTCATGGCGTTGAAAAAAATCAACTCTGATATTAAGGTGTTGCTCTCCACAGGATATGCCATTGATGAAAATGCCCAGGAGATGCTCAGGCAAGGTTGCAAGGGATATATTCTTAAACCCTATTCCGTGGTGGATTTTTCACATAAGTTAAGAGAAATTCTCGAGTAACGCCCCAAATCCGGTGAAACGCCATCATTCCTTGACACAATTTTCTTGATTTTCTATAGTCTTGTGAACATTCTAAATCCATATTCCGGGCGGCTTTTTTATGCCGGTCGGAAATGGTACGGATCAATCTCAACTTTGCATATGGATTTTAATGATAAATTTTGATAACACCGCTCCTGTAAAGCTCAAAGGTGCCGGTGGCGGGTTGTGGATTACCATAGACCCCTCCCATCCGGAGTCTGGAATCATCGCTGAAATTGACAGGTTGTTAAAAAAACTCAAACATCTGGCCATCAATGCGGATGTGATCCTTGATGTCGGTGATGCAGATGGGCAAGAAGAACTGGTTGGCAGGATAAAATCACACCTGGAAAGCAATTTCGAGCTTGGCACGATTTCAACCACCCCCAAAAAACGCTCCATTCCCACCGAACGTCGCCGTCAAAGGGATCTGTCCAAGGGTTGGAACCATCATAAAAGTGATGTGCTGATGCTCCGGGGGCGGGTGCGCTCCGGTCAGAAAATTAATGCCAGAAAACATCTGGTCATTACCGGGGATGTGAACCCCGGTGCCGAACTCACCGCCGGCGGCGATGTCATTGTGCTCGGCACACTGGCAGGAAAAGTCCATGCCGGATACCCGGAAAACGATGGGGCCATGATATTTTCCCTGGTATTTAACCCAAGTCTGGTGAAAATTGGGCTGGTCACTGCCGTCGGCATCGGCGAACCGGGAAACCTGGGGCCTGAATTTGCCTGTGTGGAGCAGGATGGCATTGTGGTGAAAAACTATATGAAAGAAAACCCGTTTAAACGGATGCCCTGGCCGGAAGTGATTTAAAGAAAAAACAATCATAACTATTGAGGTGTAACTTGGAAGGAAAAATTATTGTCGTAACATCTGGAAAGGGCGGCGTGGGTAAAACAACAGCGACCTCTTCCATTGGCGCAGCCCTGGCACTTGAAGGAAAACGGGTTGCCATTGTGGATATGGATATCGGACTGCGAAACCTTGATGTGGTCATGGGCCTGGAAAACCGGATTGTTTTTAATATTGTGGATGTGGTCCAGGGCCGGTGCAAGATTGATCAGGCAGCCATCCGGGACAGACGCATTGACAATCTTTTTTTGATTCCGGCCTCCCAAAGTGACAATAAGGATGTGCTGACATCGGCGGGGGTTGAACGGGTGGCCAAGGAGCTGCGCAAAAAATTTGATTATGTGATCATGGACTCTCCGGCCGGCATTGAAAGAGGGTTTGAAAACTCCGTTGCCGGCGCTAATGAAGCGGTTGTGGTCTGCACGCCGGATGTCTCCGCCGTCAGGGACGCAGATCGCGTTATCGGACTTTTGTATGCCCGCTCCCTTGAACCCAAACTCATTGTCAATCGTATTGAACCGGCCCGGGTGGAACGTGGTGAAATGCTCAGCCATGAAGATGTACTGGATATATTGTCCATTGATCTGGCAGGCCTTGTGCCCATGGATGAAAAGGTGCTCATCTCCTCCAATACCGGTACGCCCCTGGTGCTCCAGAACGACTCCACTGCCGGACAGGCCTTTCGACGGATTGCCAAACGTCTGAACGGGGAGGATGTTCCCATTGAAACGCCCAATCGAAAAACCAGCGTATGGAGCAAACTGGGTAAAACTTTCGGGTTAAGATAAGGAGAGTTGGATGCTGCAAGAATTTTTGAGACGGTTCACAGGCCAGAAAAGAAGTAGTGACGAAGCAAAAAAGCGGCTTCAATTTTCTTTAGTTTACGACAAGCTGGAAGTGAACGACACCACTTTGACAGATCTTCAGATGGATATCGTTAATGTGATATCAAAATATTTTGAAATTGATAAGGAGGCATTGGAACTTAAAGTCAAAAACGATAAAGATGTCTCTGCCCTGGTGTTTAACACCCCCATTCTTCATGTGAAAAGAAAACGGGAATAATTCGTATATCTGGGCCATGCAGGCTTTGAAATAAAACCGCCCGGAAACAAATGGTTGTTTCCGGGCGGTTTTTATATTTTATATGTCGGGATTGCCCCTACTCTATCGGTTTAACCGTTTTAATGGCCAGCTCCTGGAGTTGAGCCGCCGCCGCCTTTGACGGCGCCTGGGTCATCAGGCATGTGGCCTTCTGGGTTTTGGGGAAGGCGATGACATTGCGGATGGAATCCTCGCCGCAAATGAGCATAACGAGCCGATCCAGACCAAATGCCAGGCCGCCGTGGGGCGGTGCACCAAAGGTCAGTGCCTCCAAAAGGAATCCGAATTTTTCCTTGGCTTCTTCTTCACCGATACCCAGGCATTTGAGCACCCGCTGCTGCAGTTCGCTGTCATGGATACGGATACTGCCGCCGCCGATCTCAATGCCGTTGAGAACCAGGTCATAGGCCCGGGAGTTGACTTCCAGGGGATTGCTCTCCAGTTTGTCCAGATCCGATTCCATGGGGGCGGTGAACGGATGGTGCAGGGCCTGGTACCGTTTTTCCGTTTCATCATATTCAAACATGGGGAAATGGGTGATCCAGGTAAACTTAAATTCTTTATCATCAATGAGGCCAAGCCTGCGTGCCAGTTCGTTTCTCAACTGTCCCAGGGCTTCGTTGGTGACCTTGGGCTGGTCTGCCACAAAAAAGACAATATCACCGGGTTCAAGATCCAGGCGCTGCCGTAGCGCTTCTTTTTCATCGTCAGAGAAGAATTTGGCAATGGGAGACTGCCACTGGTCTTCCTTTATTTTGATCCAGGCCAGGCCCTTGGCTCTGTAAACGGCTGCAAATTCGGTGAGTTCATCAATCTGTTTTCTGGAAAAATCGGCACAGCCTTTGGCATTGATCGCTTTGACCAGCCCGCCGTTTTTAACCACAGAGGCAAACACCTTGAAATTTGCATTGGCCACAATATCGGAGACATTTTTCAATTCCATACCAAACCTTAAATCCGGGCGGTCCAACCCGAATCGATCCATGGACTCCGCCCAGGTCATGCTGGGGAAGGGCTCGGAAAAGTCTACGTCCAGCACATTTTTGAATATGGCCTTGATCAAATTTTCGGTGATTTCCATGACCTGGTACTCATCCACAAAGGAGAGCTCCATATCGATCTGGGTGAACTCGGGCTGACGGTCCGCCCGCAGGTCCTCGTCCCTGAAGCATTTTACGATCTGGTAATACCGGTCAAACCCGGCAACCATCAAAAGCTGTTTGAACAGCTGGGGAGACTGGGGCAGGGCATAAAAGTCACCCTGATTGACCCGGGAGGGAACCAGATAATCCCTGGCACCTTCGGGGGTGCTTTTGGTCAGAAACGGGGTTTCGATATCAATAAAACCATTTGAATCCAGAAAATTTCTAACCGTCATGGTGGTTTTGTGCCGGGCCAGAATATTGTTTTTAAGCTGGGTGCGCCTTAAATCCAGATACCGGTACTGCAGGCGGATGGTTTCCGATGCATCCACCCGGTCTTCAATCTGAAAGGCCGGTGTTTTGGCCCTGGAAAAGATGCGCAACTCGTCAACAAGCACCTCTATGGCGCCGGTGGCCATCCTGGGATTTAACATATCCGCAGGTCTGCCGGACACTTTCCCTTTGATGCCAAGGACATATTCGTTTCTGATTTCCTGGGCTTTTTCATGCACAGCCTCGGCGACTGACGGATCAAAAACGATCTGAGTAATGCCTTCCCGGTCCCGAAGGTCCACAAAAATAACGCCGCCGTGGTCCCGGCGGTGCTGAACCCACCCCATGAGTACGACCTCCTGGCCAATGTGGCTTTCTCCCAACTCAATGCAGGTGTGAGTACGTTTCATATCTCCAAGTAAATCAGTCACTTTATTTTAAACTCCATAACTATATTTATTTTTTAATTAATTCTGCCAGGTCATTTACCGGGTTATCCAGCCCGATTTCAGTCTGTTCCTTGGTCGCCATGTTGCGTAGTACAAGTTTTTCCTGGGCAAGTTCATTTTCTCCGACAATGAGAACAAACGCAGCATTCAGTTTGTTGGCCCGTTTCATTAATGCTTTCATGCTTTTTCCACGGAAATCCGTGTCTGTTCTGATGCCCATGGAATTGAGCCGGCAGGACCATTCAAATGCACAGGCCTGGGCATCTTCCCCAAGGCTGACAATAAAAAGGTCTGGGCCTTTTTCTTCAACTTGCTTGTCAAGCTGTTCCATCACTTCCACCAGGCGGTCAAACCCGATGGCAAATCCGATGGCCGGTGTCGAAGGGCCGCCAAGCTCTTCCACCAGGCGGTCATAGCGGCCGCCGCCGGCAACGGCGGACTGGGCGCCAAGAGTTGTGGTCTGAAGTTCCCAGGCCGTGCGGGTATAGTAATCAAGCCCGCGAACCAGGGTATCGTCAACCATGAAATCCACCCCCAGTTTTTCAAGGCTGTTTTTTACGGTTTCAAAGTGGGTATGGCACTCCGGGCATAGATGGTCTACGGTGGCCGGCGATCCCTCAAGGGCCTGTTTGCATGTTTCAACTTTACAGTCCAGGATCCGCAATGGATTTTTAACCAGCCTGCGTTTGCAGTTCTCGCACAGATTTTCTTTTCGCTCGCCTAGAAAATCCATCAGGGCTTTTTGGAAATCAGGCCGGCAGGCCGGGCAGCCAAGGCTGTTGATATGGGCTGAAAGACCTTCAAGCCCAAGACGATTTAATAAGGTGTGCAAAAGGAAAATCAGTTCACTGTCGATATACGGGGAGTCTACCCCGAAAACCTCTGCGTCAATCTGGTAAAACTGGCGGTAGCGTCCTTTTTGAGGTCGCTCCCGGCGGAACATGGGGCCTGTCAGGTAAAATTTGCGTACCGGTTCGGCCGCATACATTTTATGCTGGATGTACGCCCTGCAAATGGATGCCGTGGCCTCGGGCCGCAGTGTAAGCATATCCCCTTTTCTGTCTTCAAAGGTATACATCTCCTTTTCAACAATATCGGTTGTCTCTCCGATGCTCCGGGCAAACAATGCTGTTTTCTCCACGATGGGGATACGGATTTCCCTGTATCCAAAGGACTCAAAAAGGGCTGCCGCTTCTTGTTCCACCTTTTGCCACAGAGCAATCTGCTCCGGTAAAATATCTCTGAATCCGCGTATGGTCTGCATGCGTTTTATATCTTTAATCCATTTTGTTTGTTTCCAAAAAAATATACAGCCCGTCTATATAGTTTAAAATCAGGGTCTTAGTCAACATATAATAAAAAGGTTGCGTATTCGTTGTTAAGGCGAATGTGTCTCCAGCGCCCCAGATGACGTTCACGGCTTGAAAGGCGGGACTTAGGACACATCAAATCCTCCTTGTAAAAAAATAAAAATTTTTGTTGCACTTGGTAAAACGAGCCGATATAGTACGCCAGACATCGAAAAAGAGACCTTTAACGGGTGCGGATAAATATGTCACAAGGCATGCGATCATTCAAGTGCGAAGAAGAAAAAGAAGTCCTTAGTCTCATCTCTTTGGCAGTTCTGCCTGTGTACTTTTATTTTGTCAACGTTGTTGCCTTAACCTGCACCCATGCACTATTCGCGACGGTATAAAGATGTCAAGTGCAGCGAAAAACAAAGCAATGGTTCCGAACGATAGTTTTTATCAGCTAACAATTGATGCTTTTTTAAAAGGTTAAAACCCCATGGTTTCCACCTGTCGGCTTTTTTATGGAAGAAAGTTAAAATTCGGCGGTGAATTTTGCCTGCACTATCCTATTGACAAAACGGAAGTTCCTATCCTATATAAACTTAAACTTGTAAATAGATGTTAAGAGATCTTTAAAAAAATGTTTAAATTTATTCAAATCCCAAAAAGAAAGGAGGGCTTGTTAGGGAAAAAGTTTAGGGGGAACTTTAAACCTTCTTGCGACGAGGACGAGCAACTAACGTTACCTTTAACGCCATAACCGAACCAAGCGGCATTGCAGCAAGGCTAAGTTAGGAGCTTGAAAAAAGGCATTTTGTTTTCGCAAGAGAACAGGATGTCTAGATTGAGGTCTGTTGGTAATATCGAATGAATTGAGAAGTTTTATTTAATTAAATTCACACAATTATCAGGGAGGAAAAATGCAACTAACTGGATTAAAATACGGAAAGCAATTGATGGACACGGTTGATTTCCCCGTAGCAGAGACCCTGACAGAAAATGCTACCAAAGAACAGATTGAAGCCTTGATAAAAAAAGGCGGAAAAGTTGTTGTTAAACCGTCTTTTATGGGCAGTGCCGGTAAAAAAGGAAAAGCCGGTCTGGTAAAAATTGTCGACAACTATGCCGATGCCAACCAGGCCAGAAAAGACCTTTGCTTTGCCGAATATCAGCAAGGCCCGACAACACATAAAGCAAACGGCTGCACCTTTGAAGAATTTGTTGCTTCCGATGCAGAAATTTATGTAAGTATCACAACCTCTACAATTACCAGAACGCCGACCATGCTGTTGATCGTTGAAGGTGGTGTTGAAGTTGAAGAACTGCCCGATGACAAAAAAGCCATTGTTCCGTTCAACCCCAATGAAGGCCTCAGAGGCTATCATATCAATGACGCACTGCTGAAACTGGGATGCCCCAAACCTTTCATCAGCCCGCTGGTACAGCAGCTTCCCAAATTGTGGGATCTGTATAACAATTATGGGCTGACCATGATTGAGCTGAACCCCATCCGTATGAAAAAAGGCAAACGTCCCCTTCCGGTTGCTTGCGACGTTAAAGCGGCTTTTGATCAGGACGATCCCGCACATACCCGCATCAAATTCCCCAATGAAGTATTTGCTACTGAATTGACCGATTTTGAAACTGAAATCAACCAGCTGAGAACCTACCAGGGACAGAGCGACGTTGTGGAATTGAACCCCAACGGAACCATCCTGCCCTTCATGTTCGGTGGTGGTGCCAACAGTGCGGCCACTGAGGTTCTGGGTGACAAAGCAATGTTCTCATCTGACTTTGGTGGAAACCCGCCGTATGCCAAGATGAAAGAAATTGCAAGTATTTGCTACAGAAACTTCCTGAAGAATGCCAACATTGTTCAGATTATTGGTGGTAAAGCAAACAACACCGATATTTTCGTTACCATCAAGGCGATGCTGGACGCCCTGAGAGAAAACATTGCACTCAATCCTGATGTGCACGTTGTAATCGGCCGTGGCGGTCCAAACGTTGTGCAGGGAATGATTTATGCCCGTGACCTTCTTGACAGTATGAAAATCCCTTACAAGATGTTCGGTTTCGACAGTAGTATGATTGGTGTTTTGAATTACACCATGGAACTGGATAACTGGATTCAAGCAAATAAAAAATAATTATTTGCTGGGTCAAAAACAAAGGTCAAAGGTAATCTGACGATTTAATTATAAATCAAAAGCATTTTTAGCATATTAAACAGAAATTAAATCATTTTATTGGAGAAGCTATGAGCCAAACTAATCCGTTCCCCTACTACGTGGGAGTAAATAGTCTAGAAGAAATAGCAAATAAAGAATCCCGTTGCATCGTGATGAATCTTCTGGGTGGTGAAAGTAGAGGCGTAACCCCCACATCACATGAATTTAGTGGCGGAAACATTGTCGCTGGTGTTCAATATGGAAAATCCGGTGCAAAACTGGAAACCAAAATTGGTGATATCCCTGCATACGGCAGTGTTAAAGAGATTGTTGATGCCGGTATTAAATTTGACGTCGGCGTTATCTACCTGCCGCCCACAGCGGTTGCTGCTGCTGCCGCAGAACTGATTGCCCACAATCCAGATCTGACCAAAATCGTTATCCTGACAGAAAAAGTAGGTGTTAAAGATTCTGCGTTTATCCGCGCCATCGCACAGGAAAATGAAATTGACGTATTTGGCGGAAACTGCCTGGGTATTGGTAACTCCTGGGACCAGGTTCGTGTTGGTGGCGCCCTGGGCGGAAACAACCCCGGTGAATCCCTTGTAAAAGGTAGTGTTGCTGTTTTCAGTAACTCCGGTAACTTCAGTACCACCATTCCTGAATACCTGAAAACCTCCGGTTTCGGTACATCCACCGTACTGAGCTCCGGTAAAGACCTTTATATCCAGTTTGCTTTCCCCGAGTTCCTCTATTGCGCAGAAAATGATCCGCGTACCAAAGCGATTTTCTGCTACATTGAGCCCGGCGGATACTATGAAAAACAAGCATTGGATTGGGTTGCAGACGGCACCATCAAGCTGACCAAACCCATCGTATGCTGCGTAACCGGACGTTGGAAAGCTAACCTGAGCCGCGCGGTTGGTCATGCCGGTGCCATCGCTGGTGGCGGTGATGATGCCCTTGCCAAGGAAAAATGGTTTGACGAGTACTTTGGCGTGGATATGTTCAACCCTGACAGCCCCAAAGTGTCCAAGAAGGGTGTTAGAATTGAATCCATCCAGGATGCACCGCCTGCAATGGCTGCCATCTACAAAGAGATCGGTGAGGAACCCGATTTTGAAGCCTTCGGCGACCTGAGCCTGAAACCCTGGTTTGTAAACGAACAGGGTATTGATCTGCCTGAAAAGCTGAAAATGAAAGCTGTTGAAGCCATGGCACCCTACAACGATGCCATCGCAAAACTTGGCAACCAGGTAGGTGCTCAGCTGACCAGAGAATCCATGCGTAACAAGTCAGGTGCAAGCCGCATGAATCCGAAAACCGACGTTACCGAAGTTCACGGCGTGCCGGTTCTCGATCTTGTTGTAAAGAACTTTGCGCTTTCCAACTTCTTTGCCGTATCTTCGGTACAGCCCGATGAGAAATATCTCCCGGTGGCCAATGCCATCATGAACTATTTCACAGCCGTGGGTACGCAGTATATGGATATTACTGCCCGCGCCCGTGCTAACGGCGCTCTGCCCAACGCGTATCTCGGTGCTGCAGTGTTAAGTTCCGGTAACTGCAAATTGTATCAAGACATGACAGAGATGACCAAGAATATGATCAATCTCTTCTATGTTGACATCTATGGTGACATGTCTGTAAACGATGCACTCGTTACTGAAAAATTGTCCCAGAAGATTATGCCCCAGGGTGAAACCACTCCTAAAGAGGCAGAAGTTGCTGCATTCTTCGGTGATCTGCTGGCCAAAGAAGGGCTGGAAACCATCTTTACCAAATATGCCCAGAAATATGCCGAAGCAAACAGTGATGTAAACAAACTCAGCCTGATGCTGGCCGCCATGTCCTTAAGCCTTATCTGGCAGCCCCTTGTTGACAGGCAGATGACTGTTGAGACCGCCCATGAAGTTGCTACTTATCTGGCATGCAACGGCGTTCTTGTTGGTTGCTGCGCACCCCAGTATGAAATCAACGATTTCTACAAATCCCTGACAGAGCTTAATGATCTGTCAGTGCTGAATACCGACTTTGCAACAACTTGCTTTAAACTGCTGTTCAACCGTGAACCTGAAGTAAAAGAACAGTTCGCCATCAACGGTCTGCTCAACCTGCTGATGTCCAACGGTCCGGGTACCATCTCTGCCAAGGGTTCCAAGGAATCCGTCAGTGGCGGTAACTTTATCGCTACATGCTACTCCGGCTGGATGAACAACACCGGTCGTGACCATGGCGGTAACGGTTTTGAAGCCATCAAGTTCCTCAAAGACGCCTTCGGCGAGTTTGATCCGTACCTGGAACCGGATACCGACAAACGCAATGCCAAGATGAAAGAACTGGCCCAGGCCACTGCACAGAAATATCTGGAAACCAAACTGACAGCAAAACGCGAAGGTATCATGAACTACTTCAAGGTACCATGCGTAAACCATCCTGTATTCAAGGGAAAACCTGTCAACTACGATCCGCGTGAAGTTTTCATGGACAAACTGTTCACTGAAAGAAACGAGATCAACCACTTCCAGGTATTCTATCATTACCTGGTTCAGGCCATGTTTGACGTTGGCGCCACCAAGAACGTATTCTGCGTTAACATTGACGGCGTTATTGCCACCATCTCTCTGGATCTGCTCTGGAAAGATGTTAACAGCGGAAAAATTGGTTCCAAAGAAATGCAGGACATCGCATTCATCATGTTCCTGCTTGGTCGTATGGTGGGCTGCTCTGCTGAAATCGCTGACCACAAATCTCGTGGTAACATCATGGATTGCCGTACGCCTGCAAGCCAGGTTGAATTTGTTGGATAGGATTCAATCGCGATAAATAATAAAATTAATTTTAATTTTATTATATAAATAGAAAACTGAGCAAGGTTTGGAAAACTTGCTCAGTTTTTTTCTTTCTACCGTTTTCTTTCTACCATTCCCCCGGTTTTTTTGTTCTGATGTACTATATCTTTCCAAGCCGGTTTATTCGTTTACCGGGCTTGATCATAACATAGGCTATCTTTTGTAGGGGCAATCCCCCTGTGGTTGCCCCCGTTAGGGCAGGCACAGAGACCTGCCCCTACAATAGCCGACAGTAGAACCAAGCCCCGTTTATCATGGGGAAATATAATTTTAAGTAGAATATCCTGCATGGTTCTGCTATCAATAATTAGATGAATTTCAAAGAAATTATTAAATTGTTTCACATGAAACTGTAAATGATCCACAAATAAAATATTCGCATGATTTCATAAGAGAAAGGAAACGGTTACGTGAAGGGTTACGTCCAGGTTTACACCGGCAATGGTAAAGGGAAAACAACTGCAAGTCTTGGGCTTGCAATCAGAGCTGCCGGTGCCGGCCTCAAGGTCTTCATTGTCCAATTTATGAAACAGGGCATGTATTCTGAAATAAAAGCACTTAAAAAGATAGATAATATTTTTGTTGAGCAATACGGCGCCGGTAAATTTGTCAGGGGAAATCCCTCTGACGAAGAGATCGCAAAATGCCGACAGGGGTATGAACGGTTGTGCCAAATCATTCAAGACGGGAACCATGATCTTGTTGTTGCTGAGGAGGCGAATATTGCCTGTTTATACGGCATGCTTTCCGAGCAAGATCTCTTGCATCTGATTGACATAAAACCTGATCATATTGAGCTTGTGATAACAGGGCGCGGGGCTTCTGCAGCAGTTATGGATAGAGCAGATCTTGTGACCGAAATGACTGAGATAAAACATTATTACCAGCAAGGTGTAGCGGCCAGGATTGGAATTGAAAAATGACATAAAGAAGACCAATGCGGGGCAAGCTGAACATATTCCGACATTGGCCGATCTCGCATTAAAGTATGGCACCATTTCTAAGGATCAGCATGCTCATCTGTTAAAGCTTTTTGCCTTCAAGCAGGAGCGGGTTGGTTTTGAAGATCTGCTGCGTGACGAAGGTATGGCAACGGCGTATCAAGTGGAATTGCTCAAACTGATACGTGAATATCAAATTGTCCGAAAAAGCGGCGAAGAATTTGGAAAAATTGCAATTGAAAAAGGCCTTGCCACCAAGATTGATATTAACCAGGCATTGGCATTACAAAAAACTGAATTTCGAAAATCTCGACACAAAAAACTTATCGGGGACATTCTTGTTGAAAACCGTATTTTAACAGTAAAACAAAAAAATATAATCCTCAATGAGCAGAAGCTGTTTAATCTAAACGAGCCGGTTAATGGAAAAAGTACATCACAGGAAACGGCAGATAAGGGCAGGGGCGGGGACGCTGAAAAACAATCTGAAATAAATATTATCACCGGTTCAGATCATTTAACGGCTTGGGCTGAAATAGATCGTTCCATTGAAAGTGCGGTCTTATTAAGCCAGGTTAAAGATGCCGTCATGACTGCTGGTATTGTTAACGGTGTTTATCCTGACGCATTGATTCAATGCTTTCTTGATTCAGGTATTGATAAATTCCCGGTTGCCAGGGTGGATCATGCTGAATTGTTGGCAGAGCAATGCCGTCTTTCTTTTCATATGGGTGAAGGGAAAGGCAAATCTAAAGAGAAAAGAAAAGGTGATGTCCTTGTTGAGCGAGCCCGTGCAGTTAACAGCATTCAAATTGAAAATCTGTATGGTGAGCGTATAAACGCTGCTACAGAAAATGATCCTGTCGTGCACTGCGGTGAAAATACCAGATGGTCCAGGGACCAGTTTAAAATAATTGCCGGGAAAGCGGGGCGTCCCTCACTTTCATTTACCCGAAACATGTTCATTCATCCTGTGGTGAACGTCCTTGAAGATGCGGATTATCGTAATGGACCCATTGAGCCCTATGCCGATTTGTCGGTTTCCGGGACAATCACCGGTGCATATTTAATCACCGCAGGCTATGTAAAGGCCGGAGAAATTCGGGGCGCAAATATAGATGCGTTAGGTGATATTCATGCCAGGGTCGGTATCACGGATGCAGTAATCCGCACCCAGGGTGATGTGTATGCCCGTTATATTCATAACAGTACAATAGAGACCTTTGGTAATGTCTATGTTCAAAATGAGATCATTGATGGACGGATCAGATGCGCCGGAAAAATAGATAGTCCAAAATGCAGAGTGATTTCATCTAAAATTTATGCCAAGGATGGGGTCGTTCTTTCAGGGGTTGGAAGTGATCGCTCAAGGCCCACGACTATTGTTGCCGGTTCGGAGCACCATGCCGTAGCACTTATACAAACCATTTTGGAGCGAATGAATGCAACCCTCGGCAAAGTAGAGACACTTGAAGAAGAGAAACGCGATTATCAGTTCCAGGCAGAAAAAATTTTTAAGAAAATGATCGAACTTAAAACCTTCCATGACAAGGCAAAGAAAAAAAAAGACGCATTGGTATCTGAATTTGAAAAAAAAAAGAAAGATATAAATAATAAGATTTTGACCAACATTCAAAAGCTGGTTTCAACCTACGATAAGCGGATGAACAGTTCTCTGGCCTCTTTAAAAACAATGAATGCGTCTAAAAAAGCACATGATTCAAGTGTTGCGGAACTGGATACAAAGATTGCGATCGCTAAAGCCCAGGCCGAAAAAGAGATCCGTTTACATGAAAAATCGCTTTTTGCCTATCTCGAAAAATCAAAAGAAACGGCTGGTGTGCCGATTATTGAGATCAAAGAACGTGCATATGCGGGCACTACGCTGGGAGGCGTTTACCAGAATTTAGCATTGAAGGATGATAAAAACGGTTTTCAGGTTGAAGAGATCGTGCATCAAAAAGGGTCGCCTGAATTAAAATTTACCCCACCGTTGTCGACATTAGACGGGGTTTAGATTGGCATGGAATAAAGAAGAGTGGATCGCCCCGGAGGGAAGAAGCTCGCTTTTGATTAGGTGAACTTTATTTACGGACATTATTATGGCACCTGCGTTTATCTCTATGGCTTTTTTTACCAGGCCTGGTTTTGCATAATGACGTACCCGGGCCAATCCAGATTATTTTGGGATGGCGTGAATTAGGAAAAACGCCAAGCCGATTGAAGGTAATATTAAAACAGGCCTTATCCCGAACCGCTTCAGATAGCATTGATTTCATGTCAGGCAGCGCTTGTTCTGAAATATCCCCGAGAAATTTTAAAGTCAGATGAAAATTTTTGGCCGAAGGCCATCCTGCATGAATGCCGGTGGCACGAAGATTCGTTTGAACTCGGCCCAACTGTGATTTGGTACGCCGGTCAAGCGTTATGGCAACAAAACATCTGATTTTAGCCTTTGCGTTTTGATTCTGATGATAATTCAAGGACCTCTCCCAAATGTTTCATGTGAAACAAAATCTGTGCAACAATCATTTTCCGATATTAATTTATATTAAAGTCACAGGAAATATACACCTACAAGATGTAAGCATGCACCTGGTCCATACCCAGGGTGTCAACGCGTTCAATGGTAAATGAGACGCCGGGGTATGTTCGTGTCAGTGTTTCAAAATTGGTTTTGCGATCGCCCTGGAGCCGGGATAAAGATTTTGGATGGACCTGAAGTACAATTGTTGTTTTTTTATTTGAGACGCCCTGTTTTTTACGAAGGCTTAGAACGGCATCAATCTGTTCGCAGGTCTGGTCCAACATGAGCGCGGATAAAACCAGATGGCCGAAGGCCGGGTGCCAAGGGCCTGCTATCATCTGGTTGGAATCTTCCATCATCTCTGTGGCCTGCAAGCCAATGCGTGCCACAGATACGCCTGCGCGTTTAAAAATTGTGACCATTTTTTTTGTCTGATCAACCGCCTGGTCAAGACTTAACGGCGCATAGCGTCCTGATCGGTACCATTGGGCAAGTTTAGATCCATGCAGTACCAGTAGCGGATAGAGCCTGACAAGATCCGGCTTGAGTTCGGCAATCAATTGTGCAGTACGAACTGCGCCGGCATGGTCATCTCCAGGCAGTCCAACCATGAGCTGTGCCCCGGTTTTAAGACCGTTGCCCTTGAGCAATGCAAGGGCATTTCGGGTGTCTTCACTGGTATGTCCCCTTTCGGCCCGGGCAAGAACGCAATCATCCATGGACTGGACACCTAACTCTACGGTATCAAGACCAAAGGACTGTGCAATCTCCAGGGTGTGCGGTGTGATGGTATCCGGTCGTGTGGAGCAGCGAATGCCATGGATTTGTCCGTCCTGGATCCACGGCTGTGCCGCCTCAAGCAGTGCAACCATCCGGAATGTTTCCAGGCCGAGGAAATTGCCTCCAAAAAATGCCAGTTCAACCCGGGAACGATTTTTGTTAAATTGAAGATAGGTCTTTATAACGTCGGAAAGCCGCGCTGTTTCATGTGAAAGGGTCTGAGCTCGCGACGTTTGGCTTGCGATCAGGCGTTGGTTACAGAAAATGCATAAATGGGGACATCCCTGGTGGGGAATAAAGAAAGGAATGACCAGGGGAGATGACATGGTTTCTTAATCAAGATTCTGGGTTAACATCGCCAGTGCTTTTCTGGCAGCATCCTGTTCTGCTGCTTTTTTGGTCTTTCCGGTACCCATGGTGGAAATCGTATCCAAGTCCAGGCAGATCTCAAATGTTTTGTCATGATCCGGACCCTTTTCCCGGGCAAGGGTATAATATGGTGTCTTGCCAAAATGCTCCTGGGTAAACTCCTGGAGGCCGCTTTTGTAATCGATAAAATCCGATGAGGCCAGAACCTGCTCTAAAGGTTCGTCAAAGAGTCTGTTCACCATGGTTTGCGCCCGGTCAAAACCGGCATCCAGATATACGGCTGCAACCACAGCCTCAAAGGCATCTGACAGGATCGAGTTTTTATCGCTGCCGCCGGAAAGAGCCTCCCCTTTACCCAGCATGATAAAACGCCCAAGATCAATGCTGCGGGCAATTTGCGCAAGGCCGGGTTCACTGACAAGCGTTGAACGCAGGCGGGAAAGATCACCCTCATTTTTCAAGGGATCTCTTTTCATGAGCAGGTGCCCAACGCAGAGCCCTAAAACCGCATCGCCTAAAAATTCAAGGCGTTCATTGTCCGAATCACAGGTGCTTTGATTTTCATTCAGATACGATCGGTGACACAGGGCGTTAAATAAAAAGCCACGGGACTTGAACCGGTAATCTATATTTCGTTCAAGCAGTTCCAGGCGAGGCTCTGTCTGGACTTCCTGGAGGCGGTCGCTCAATGTTTTGAAAACGGACATGGGAATGTTCAGGTCGCCTCTGCCACGGCCAAGATCAACGCCTTTATTAAAACTGCCGTGAAAATCCGTGCCGCCCGTTGCCACCAATCCTTTATTTTTTACAATGTCAGACAGATGTTTTCTAAAGGCGGAATCGTGTCCTGCATAGTAGACTTCAATACCCGCAAGCCCGTCGTCAACCAGCACGTTTACAAATGTATCCAGGTCATGGGGATGCTGAAAATCAATGATGCCCGGATGGGCCAAGACCGGCAGGCCGCCGGCATCGAGAATCAACCGAATCGCCTCTTTGCAGGATATTTTAAATTTATCAACGTAGGCGGGTTTGTTTTTACCCAGGTAAAGGTCAAAGGCGTTGCGGAAATCCGATACGTAGCCTTTTTCCACGAGCAGTTCCGCAATGTGAGGCCGGCCCATCTGCTGGGCACCAAAACGGCTTTTCACCTCGTCAAGGGTAATGTCAAATCCCAGCTTATTAAGTTTTTCGATGATTCGGGGATTTCGGTTATTCCTGGCCTCTGCGGCACGCGCCAGCGCATCATTCAACGCACAGTCGTAAACGGAAAATCCATATCCAAGCATATGAATGCTGCCAAGGGATTTAAACTCAGGCGGGGGCTCACAGGAAATTTCAACGCCGGTGATAAATTCAACCGGATAGGAGGGAACAATATCTTTTATTTCCAGAATTCCGGCAATGGTATCGTGGTCGGTCAGTGCAACTGCCTCAACACCGGTATCTCTGGCCAGATCAAGAAGTTGTCTGGGCGTCAGAGAGCCGTCCGAGGCAGTGGAATGTGTGTGAAGATCAATCAAAACCTGCTGTATAGCTTATGATGAGAATTAAATTCCCAGAGCTTTCTCCATATTTTCTTCACGGGTTTTGCACTTGATGCATTGGGTGGTCACAGGCCGGGCTTTAAGCCTGGCAATGGAGATATCTTCCTCGCACGCTTCACACTGGCCAAAGGTGCCGTTTTCAATGCGCTCCAATGCTTTCTTAACTTTTTTGATCAATTTGTGTTCCCGGTCCCGGATGCGCAGTTCAAAGCTTCTATCCGCCTCATGGGAGGCCCGGTCCGTTGGGTCTGCAAAGTTTTCTTTGGGCTGGGTCATGCCTGTGACGGTTGTGTCGGCATGGGAAAGCAACTCATTGAGCCGTTCAGTCAACAACGCTTTAAAAAATTCCAGATCTTCTTGTTTCATAGTGTTGTCCTTCTCTTAAAGTAGATATTGCGCGACACTAAAAAGTTCACTATTGTATTGCTATAAATTATTACTGTAAAGCTTTTTTGTCAATATTCAGACATTTGTTTATTGTGCCTGGTTAAAATCAGCAGATTCGCGGCAATTGTTCGCCGGTCAGCATATCCACAATCCGGGTGCCGCCGATAAGTGTCTCAAGCACTACACGGCCCGGGTCCTGGTCGGTAACCTCTCCGACAATCACAGCGTCTTTGCCGAATTCATCCCGGCGAATTATATCCAGCACCTTGTCGACATCCGTTTCGGGAACAATGGCGATAAGTTTGCCTTCATTGGCCAGGTACAGGGGGTCAAACCCCAAAAGCTCGCAAATCCCCTGGACCGGCCCGCGCACAGGCAGGCGCTCTTCAAAAAGCCGGATGCCCACCGATGACTGGACGGCAATCTCGTTGAGGGTCGTCCCAAGCCCGCCTCGGGTGGGGTCACGGAGCACATGAACGGGGCTGCCTGATTCAAGTACGGCTTTGACCATGCGATTTAAGGGCGCAGAATCGCTTTGGACATCAGAATCAAATTTCAGCCCTTCGCGTTCGCTTAATATGGTGACCCCGTGGTCGGCAATGGTACCTGAAACAATTACCTTGTCGCCGGGCCGTGCCCCCTGACCTGATACATTGACGCCTTCGGCAAGAAGGCCGATTCCGGAGGTGTTGATGAATATTTTGTCGACCTTTCCCCGGGGCACCACCTTGGTATCTCCGGTAATGATCCGTACTCCGGCCTTTTTGGCTGCCTTGGCCATGGATTCAAGAATGCGTTTAAGATCGGTAACGGCCATGCCTTCTTCAATGATCAGCCCCACGGATATGTATAAGGGTGTTGCCCCGCACATGGCCACGTCATTGACGGTACCGTTCACGGCAAGCTCGCCGATATTTCCTCCGGGGAAAAAAATGGGATCCACGGTATAAGAATCCGTTGAAAAAGCCATCCGGCCTGCGGGTACGTCAAAAACCGCTCCATCGTCCTGCTTTGCCAACAGTGTGTTGTCGAACAAAGGCAAAATCAGTTCTGAAAACATGGCATGGGAAACCTTGCCCCCGGCTCCGTGATCCAGAATAATTGTATCGTTGTGTGTCATCGTCATTTCCTTAAGTTACCTGGCTCCTTATCTTCAAATAAAACATTCGGTTTGAGGGTCAACGGGTCCAGGCACATTGTTCTTGTATTTTATCAGCTGTATTTGTAAAAGGCGGCACAGGCCCCTTCGCTGGAAACCATGCAGGGGCCCACCGGATGCATGGGTGTGCAGGCTTTTTTATACAGTCGGCACTGGTCCGGGCGTTTTAATCCCATTAAAATCCGGCCGCAGTCGCATCCGGCAGGCTCAGGGGTGTCCGGTACCGACATGTTAAATTTTTGGGCCGCATCAAATTCATCAAACGATTTTTTGAGCACCATGCCGGAATTGGGAATATTGCCAATCCCCCGCCAGCGGGCATCGGCTTTTTCAAAGACCTGATTCATGATTTCCCGGGCTTTGGGGTTCCCGGTATCTGCCACGGCCCGGGGATAGGCGTTAACCAGTTGGGGCGTGTTTGATTCATTCTGTTCGACCAGTTTGAGCACCGCCTTGAGAATGTCCACGGGCTCAAATCCGGTAACCACCGCCGGTATCCGGTATTTTTCAAAGGTCTGGGCAAAGGCGCCAAGTCCTGTAATGACCGAGACGTGACCGGGCAGAATAAATCCGTCGATCTCCACGCCGTCGGTTTCCATGAGGGCGGCCAACGCCGGCGGGGTCAGTTTATTTGCCGTGTAAATACTGAAATTTTTCAGTCCTTGGGCTTTGGCCGTCAACACCGCACCGGCAATGGTGGGGATGGTGGTCTCAAAACCCACAGCGCAAAACACCACCTCTGCGTCCGGGTTTTCCTTGGCAATGGCCAGGGCATCGAAAATGGAATAGACCATGCGGACATCAGCCCCTTTGGCCTTTTCCGCAGCAAGGCTGGCACCGGACCCCGGCACCTTCATCAAATCGCCAAAGGTGGTCAAAATCACATCGGGTCTGCGCGCCAGTATCACATAGGCGTCAATGTCCTTCTGGGCAGTGACGCACACCGGGCACCCCGGTCCTGACAAGAGGGTAATGGTATCGGGCAGCACCGACCGGATACCGTAACGGAAAATGGCCATGGTATGGGTGCCGCACACCTCCATCAACCGCAACGGTCGGGTGCTTTTTTCACGAATCCGGGCCACCAGGGCCTTTGAAATTTCAGGGTCTTTAAATTCCTGATTATATGTCAAACTCATGGATTACCTTTAATTTTGATGTGGGTTAAGCCCTAGGATGGACAAGAACGGATCACCCCATGGCTTTTGTTGGTTGTTGCAAGGCGGCCGCCGCCATGGCCTGCCCCAGGGCAATGCCGCCGTCCCCGCAGGGGACAATGCTGTGGGTATAAACCTGAAAGCCCTTTGTTTTGAGCAGGCGACTGATCTGGGAAAAGATCATATCATTATTAAATACCCCGCCGGACAGAACTATCCGTTCAAGGCCGGTTTCCTGGCCGACCTTTGCGACGGCTTCCACCATCATGTTCGATAATGCAAGGTGAAACCGGGCTGCAATTTTGCCCCGGGGCACGTCCTTTTTGACGTCCGTTACGATCTGTTTCACCCCGGGGGCGATGTTTATAATCCGGCAACCGTCATCCCCTGGTGTTATGTCAAATGCGTAAGCCGTGTCTGTGGATGCGTCAGGATCTGCCGCGGCCTCCAGGGCAATGGCAGCCTGGCTGTCGTAGGAAATTTCATGGCAGATCATTAAGAGTGCGGATACCGCGTCAAACAGGCGGCCGGTGCTGGATGTCAAAGGGGTGTTGATCTGCCGGTCCATCATCTGAATTAAAAATGAAAGCTTGGATTTGTCCAAAGAGCGGACAAATGGGATATCCAGTTCCATTATCTCTGATCCGTATACCTTGTATAACAGGGCCACCGCCATGCGCCAGGGAGACGTCACCGCCGCATCCCCGCCCGGCATGGGCAGGTAATCCAGGCGGGCCTGACGTTCAAAACCCGCATAGGTACAGGTCAGGACTTCTCCGCCCCAGATGTGGCCGTCCGTGCCCAGGCCCGTGCCGTCCAACACCAGGGCAATCACCTCGCCGTCCAGGTGGTTTTCCGCCATACACGACAGGGCATGGGCATGGTGGTGCTGGACCCCTATCAGGGGGAGTCCTTGGGCTTCAAGACGCTTGGCGAACTGTGTGGAGAAATACCCCGGGTGCAGGTCGTGGGCAACGCACACCGGCCGGATATCCAGAATTTTTTGCATATGGGCAATGGTCTCTTTGTAAAAATTCTGGACCTGAATGGATTCCAGATCCCCAATGTGTGGGCTTAAAAAAGCATACTGATCCCGGGTCAAACAGATGGTGGATTTCATACCGGCACCGCAGCCAAGAATGTTGGCAACTTTGTCATCTGTCGGCGGGGTAATATCCACGGGCAGGGGGGCGTAGCCCCTGGACCGGCGCAGAAACCGCAATTTTTTTTGCTGAATTTTGGTAATGGAATCATCTGCTCTGAAGTAGATATCCCGGTTGTGAAGCAGAAAATAGTCGGCAATATGGGAAAAGGAATCCAGGGCGTCGGAATTGTCAATGGAAAGCGGTTCGCCGGACCGGTTCCCCGAGGTCATGACCAGAATGTCGGGCCCTTTGTCCAGGAGCAGATAGTGCAGCGGTGTATAAGGCAGCATGATGCCCAGACAGGGATTGTCCGGTGACAGAGTAGGGGCCAGCCCCGCACCCGTAGATTGGGACGCCGCCTTTTTTTTCAGCAATACGATGGGCCGATGATAGGATAACAGCAGCGCTTTTTCACTGTCATCCATGTGAACATGGTCGAACAGGTGAGAATTCCAGGCCGCCATCAGGGCAAAGGGCTTATGGGGCCGTTTTTTACGGTGTCGCAGCAGATCTACCGACGTTGCATTGGCGGCATCCACAGCCAGGTGAAACCCGCCAAGCCCCTTGACGGCAACGATTTTGCCCTGCCGGAGCAAACGGGCCGCAAGGGCGATGGCCTGGGCCGGATCATTGCCGTCCACCCGGTTTCCCGTATTATCCGTCAAAAACACCTGGGGGCCGCAAACCGGGCAGGCATTGGGCTGGGCATGGAACCGCCGGTTTAAGGGATCTTCATACTCTTTGCGGCAGTCCGGACACATGGCAAAGGATTTCATGGATGTTTTGGGACGGTCATAGGGAATATCCTGGATAATCGTGTATCTTGGCCCGCAATTGGTACAATTGATAAACGAATATTCAAACCGGCGGTCGGTGGGGTCCTGCATCTCTTTGAGACAATCGGGGCACACCCCGACATCCGGGGAGATCAGTGCTGACCTGGTTTGGGTCTGACGGCTTTTGATGATCGTAAAACCGGTCAGGTCCAAAGGGGGCGTATCCGTTGCAACGATTTTGAAATTTGTGACAGCGGCGGTTTTTTTTTAGGAATATCCACGAGGAACGCGTCCAGATCCCCTGGTGCGCCCTGGATAAAAAGCGCCACGCCCGAGGCGGTATTGGACACATGGCCGCAAATATGATGCCTATGGGCCAACCCAAATAAAAAAGGGCGGAATCCAACACCCTGGACCACCCCTGATATGTTAACCTTTTTTGCCGACAGACCCGAAGAACCCATTTAAAATGTCAGGCCCGGCCGCCACCCAGTTCAAGTATTTTGCGCATGTCTTCAATGGTTTGCAAGGCAGCTTCTTCATCCACCTTTGAAATGGCAAATCCGGCATGGACAATAACATAATCCCCGATACCGGCATCCTCGAGCAGCATCAGGCTGGCTTCCCGGACCACCCCGTCCACTTCTACTTTTGCCAGGGCGTCGTTGATTTCAATAATTTTTGAAGGTACAGCTAAACACATAGGTTTTAAATTCCATCCTCTTGTTTTTATTTTAAATCACCAAAGCCAGTATATCACTAAGTCGTCCTATGAACAAACCCAATTCGTTTTATTTAAGCAAAGCGTGTTTTGAATATTTTCGGCCCGAATGGTAATGAATTTGAAAAGTATATTCAACAATATCATTGTTGCCGTGAAACGTCTTTAAGCTTCAACGACGTTTTCAGCAAAAATGTTAGAAGCGGTTTATGCACGGTTGGGTGCGTTACCAATTGAGAAGTTCGTTGATCTCCTCTTCGGTGAGCAGGTTTTTAAGATCTTGCCGGCGGCGATCCCCGTTCTTTCTTCGTTCCTGCTTTCTACGGTCAACGCCGAGCCGTGCATTGGTTATTGAGCGCCACCACTCACAAAAAGATCGGCGCTGTTTACTTGAGCTGTTTCGAAAATCATGCCGACGTTCAACCCTGCTGCGTCTGTCTGTATTGCTGCGCCGGTTGTGCTTGTTTTGGCGTCGGTCTTTTGGGTAGGGGATTTTAGGAGGGTTCGTCATGTCTAACACTACTCTCTTTTTTTGTCTGCCTTTTTCTTATCTGCACCGGGGCCTTTATATGGGCAATCCTTTGCACACCGACTGCCTTCTATCCCCGGCTGTTTTTCGAGACTTCATAGGACAGGAATTTACTTTTTGTCAACCCAAATATAAAACGCGTGCGGAAGATTGTGATCCCGGCACCATTCTGATATATCCTGATTTATCATGGCATATATAAATAAACAGATGCTCACGGCTGTGGTGGCTGATGAACACGGCAATATTTTTGAGTTGGACGGGTATGCTGCGGCCGGCATGTCCGGCGAAGAGTTTTACATTCTGACAAAATCCGGGACCTGTCCCATGCCCCATGGCAGTGAACTGATGATGCTGCCCGACAGGGCGCCCATTGTGTTCAACCTGGTCTCCGACCAATTTGAAATTCTTGAAACCAATCCCTACCAGCCGGAGCAGCGTATTTATCCGGTGGGGGTGTTCAACTCCCCGGGCTATGTGAATCAGCATTTTTGCGCCTACGATGACGCCGGAATTCAGACCCCCCTGCCCCTGTTTTCCTATGGTGCCGTGGGATTTGGAAAAAATGATTTCAGATCGGCCGCCCTTCAGGTGGATGACGAACCCCGGCAGGATCTACGGTTAATGCCCATTGACCAGGTGCAGAAAGGTGTTGAAAAATACAGAAAAAAATATCCGGCCAACCGGCTGATGCGTCATCTTGAAAAATGTGCCCTGGAATACGGGTGTCCTGCCGGTAAAAATTTTTTCCTGGGCCGGTATGAAGCCCCGCTGCCCACCTCTGTGGTCTGCAACGCCCGTTGCCTTGGATGCATCTCCCTTCAAACGGAAAATAATTTGTGCGCCTGCCAGGACAGAATCGCGTTTATCCCTGATCCCGAAGAGATTGCCGGTGTTGCCCTGGAACATATCCTGAAAGTTGAAAAGGCCGTGGTCAGTTTCGGCCAGGGATGCGAGGGTGAGCCGTTAACTTCGGCGGATGCCATTGAACAGGCCATTGTGTTGATCCGGGAAAAGACCGGCCATGGAACGATCAACCTGAACACCAATGCCAGTTTGCCCGACCGGGTGGAACGGTTGTGCAGCGCAGGGCTCGACAGCATGCGCGTGAGTATGAACTCGGTCCGAAAAGAGTGTTATACCGCCTACTTTAGACCCAAGTCTTATTGTTTTGAAGATGTTGTGGACAGCATCAAACGGGCCCGGGCAAAGGGCCGTTTTGTGGCAATCAATTATCTGAATTGCCCGGGCTTTACCGATTGCCGGCAGGAAAAAAAGGCGCTTATGGATTTTATCCACGACACGGACATTAACATGATTCAGTGGCGCAATTTGAATTTCGACCCCCGAAATTATATCCGCATTATGGAACATGCCGCCCCGGGTGGTGACCCCACCGGCATGGCAAACCTGATAAAGGCCTTGAGTCAGGCCTTTCCCCGTCTTATCCACGGCTATTTCAATCCACCCCGATAATAGTATTGAAAAACCTTGCTCGATTTGATTTAATCCATAGTTTATTATTAAATGGTAGTTAACTTGTTAAGGAAAGGGCGGCATGTTACCCGATATCAGCGGCATCATTATAATAGCCGGCAATTACGGCAGCGGCAAAAGTGAGACGGCTGTTAATCTGGCAGCCGTCTCCCGGCGGGCAGGAAAACGTGTCAAGATAACGGATCTGGATCTGGTCAACCCCTATTTCAGAAGCCGGGACGCCCAAAAGCCCCTGGCGGATCTGGGTGTGGAAGTAATCCTGCCTGATAAAAAATACATGCATGCGGACCTGCCCATCCTCTCCCCGGCGGTGGCCGGCATGATTAGAAATCCGGCCCAGGTGACCATTTTGGATGCCGGCGGTGATGATGCCGGGGTAAAGGTGCTTGCGGCCCTGGCTGACGTGCTTGAAAAAGGTGATGTCAAACTGCTCCAGGTGATCAATCCATTGCGTCCTGAAACCAGCGATGTTCAAGGCTGTCTCAGGATAAAGGCCAAAATTGAAGCGGCCGCAAAATTGCCTGTCGCAGGCTTGATATCCAATGCCAACCTTCTTGACGAAACCACAGCGCAAATTATTTATGACGGCTACAATCTGGTGCGCCGGGTATCCGAAGCCACCGGTCTTAATATTGAATTTATAACAGCGTCCACCAGGCTTTTGCCTCAACTTGAAGCGGAACGGATCCCTTGCCCGATCCTGCCCATTGACCGGTTGCTGGCTCCCCCCTGGACACGCACTTAACACCAAGGAGTACTACTTACAATGGCCTATAAACACATTATTGATGTCGAAAGATGCAAAGGGTGCGGTCTTTGTGTGCATTTCTGTCCGAAAGACGTGCTTGAGATCTCCGATAAGGTTAATGCAAAAGGGCATTTCCCGGTCTTCCAGGCCAGACCGGAGGACTGCATTTATTGCGCCATCTGCTGCAACATGTGTCCGGATGTGGCAATTAATATAGTTGAAGAACAGAATGCTTAATCATTTATTTTTAAGGATATAAGGACAATGGCAAAAGTCTTAATGAAAGGCAATGAAGCAATCGGCGAAGCCGCCATCAGGGCTGGCTGTCTGAACTATTTTGCATACCCGATCACACCCCAGTCGGAAGTTGCCGAATATCTGAGCAAACGCCTGCCCGAAGTGGGCGGTGTGTTCCTCCAGGGTGAAAGTGAAGTGGCTGTCGGGTATATGATTTTTGGCGCATCCGGTGCCGGAGAGCGTGTGATGACCACCTCGTCATCCCCGGGTATCAGCCTGATGAGCGAAGCAATTTCCTATATTGCCGGGGCCGAGTGTCCGGCCGTATTTGTCAATATCATGAGAGGTGGCCCGGGATTGGGCGGGATTTTGCCGTCCCAGGGTGATTACTTCCAGGCAACCAAGGGTGGCGGTCACGGCGACTATCACCTGATGGTCCTGGCGCCGGACGGGGTTCAGGAAGCTGTGGAGATGACCATGCAGGCGTTCCCCCTGGCTGAGAAATATAGAAACCCGGTCATGATCATGGGCGACGGCATGATCGGTCAGATGATGGAACCGGTGGAGTTCCCCGATGATCTGAAAACCGAACCCACCAATAAGGATGACTGGGCCACCAACGGTATGGCCACCCGAAAGAGCAAAAAACCGAATCTGGTGAAATCGTTGTTCCTGGATCCGGCTGAATTGAACCAGCATAACATGAATCTTAAAGCCAAATACGAACAGATGAAAAAAGAAGATGTTCAGTATGAGCTTTATAATACGGACGGTGAGTATCAAATCCTGCTGGCAAGCTACGGCACCATGAGCCGTGTATGCCGCACCGCCATTGACATGCTCAAGGAAGAGGGCATTGAGGCGGCCATGTTCCGGCCCAAGACGCTGTTTCCCTTTCCTGAAAAACAGGTCCATGATGCCGCAGTCAAAGAGAGCTGTAAATGTGTCATCAGCATTGAAATGAGCATGGGGCAGATGGTGGAAGATGTCCAGCGGTCCGTGATGGGCAAAAAACCGGTGGAGTTCTACGGGGAGTGCGGTGGTGAAGTGCCGTCACCTGAAAGAATCATCGAAATTGTAAAAGAACTGATCGGGTAAGAGGCCGGTCAAGGAGAAAATAATGGGAAAAGCTTTTTATACGCCGGAGGCGTTAACAGACAATCACACCCACTATTGTCCCGGCTGCACCCATGGCATTGTCCACCGGCTGGTGGCCGAGACCATAGACGAGTTGGGCATCCGGGAAAAGACTGTGGGTATCGCCCCTGTGGGCTGCGCCGTCATGATCTACAACTACTTTGACTGTGATTTCCAGGAAGCCGCCCACGGCAGGGCCCCTGCCATGGCGACCGGTATAAAGCGGGTGCGCCCGGATCTGACGGTATTCACCTACCAGGGAGACGGGGACCTTGCCAGTATCGGCATGGGTGAAATCATCCATGCTGCCAACCGGGGGGAGAAATTTACCGTTATCTTTATCAACAACGCCATTTACGGCATGACCGGCGGTCAGATGGCCCCCACCACCATGCCCGGCCAGCGGGCCACCACAGCACCGGCCGGCCGCGATACGGCCCAGACCGGCATGCCCATTCGCATGGCCAATCTGATGAGTGAAATTGTGACCCCAGGGTTTGTGACTCGGCAGGCCGTGCTCAAACCCCAGATGGTTAATAAATGTAAAAAGGCGATTAAAAAGGCGTTCCAGTACCAGATGGACAATACCTGTTTCAGCTTCGTGGAGGTGGTCTCCACCTGTCCCACCAACTGGGGTATGACACCCATCAATGCATTGAAATGGGCCGAAGAAAACTTGCTGCCTTATTATGAACTGGGCGATTATAAAACCCCTGAAGACGCCAACTAAATTGGGAGAGACCCATGCAGACAGAAATTAAATTTGCAGGATTCGGCGGCCAGGGCATTCTTCTCAGTGCCAAGCTGCTGGCCTATGCCGCAATGAAGCAGGGATCCCAGGTTGCCTGGATTCCTTCGTACGGACCTGAAATGCGGGGCGGCACCGCATATTGCACCGTTGTGATCAGTGACAAACTCATTGGATCACCCATCATAAAAAATCCCACCCACCTTGTGGCCATGAACCGGCCCTCCCTGGAAAAATTTGACGACACCATCAAGCCCGGCGGGATTGTATTTATTAACTCTTCATTAATCCCGGTCAGAAGCCGGCGCAAGGATGTGACAGAACTGCTGGTGCCGGCCAATGATATTGCCATTGAGGCGGGTTCCGTCAGGGCCGCCAACATTGTGGCCCTGGCTGCATTTGCCGCCAAAAGCAAGCTGGTGGATCTGGATCTTTTGAAAAAGTGCATCAAGGAAGAGTTTGCCGCCAAAGCTAAAATTATTCCCTTGAACATGGATGCGTTCGACAGGGGCGTGGCTGTCGCCCAAGCATAGCCTAAATAATCCTATGTAAAATAGTAAAGGCGGGAAAAGGTGTTTAAAACCTTTTCCCGCCTTTGATTATAGGGATAAAATCCTCATTTTAAAAACATAACTTCACCCCGGCATAAGTCGAGCAATCTGCGGTCCCATAGTTGGACGCTTCGTCTAGAAGATTCTCTATGCGACCAAAGATCTTCACGTGCTTGTATTCCTGGATCAATATTTTGTGTTTAGTCTTCTATGGTTTTCTCTTATCCTTGAGCACGGCATTTGAAATAACAATACGCTGGATCTCGCTGGTGCCTTCGTAGATGGTAAATACCCGGGCGTCTCTGTAAAACCGTTCCACCGCGTAATCTTTGGTAAATCCGTACCCACCGTGAATCTGTATGGCCTGGGCCGTGATTTCCTGGACCATTTCAGAGGCGAAGAGTTTGGCCATGGAGGCCTCCCGGGTGAACTTTTCCCCCCGGTCCTTCATGGATGCTGCTGAAAGAATCAGCTGCCGGGCCGCCTCAATCTTTGTGGCCATATCCGCAAATTGAAAACGAATGGCCTGGTGTTTGGTGATGGGCGCGCCGAACTGCTTGCGCTTCTTGGCATACTTGAGAGCCGCATCAAAGGCGGCCTGGGCCACACCAAGGGATTGGGCTGCAATGCCGATCCTGCCGCTGTCCAGGCCGGACATGGCGATTTTAAACCCATCGCCCTCCTTGCCCAGAATATTGGCGGCGGGTACCCGGCAATTTTCAAAAATCAGATCCGTGGTGTCCGATGCCCGCAGCCCCATCTTGTCTTCGTGATGTCCCACAACGAGGCCGGGTGTTGTCTTGGGGACAATAAAACAGGATATGCCCTTGTGCCCCTTGCTTTCATCGGTTTTGGCCGTGACAAGGACCACTGAGCTGCTTTCCCCGGACGTGATAAAGCGCTTGGTGCCGTCGATTACATATTCGTCACCGTCCTTGACGGCTGTGGTGGTCTGGCTCACCGGGTCGGACCCTGCATCGGGTTCGGTCAGGGCAAAGGCCCCGATGATCTCCCCGGAGGCCAGGGGCACAAGAAATTCCTGCTTCTGCTTTTTTGTGCCGAACTTATTGAGCGATTCGCACACAATGGAATTCTGGACCGACATGACGACAGATGTTGATGCACAGGAATATGCGATCTCGGACAGGGCCAGGACATAGGACACTGCATCCGCAGCTTCCCCACCAAACTCTTCGGGAACCATCATTCCCATCAGTCCAAGCTCCCCCATCTGTTTGAAATTTTCTGCGGGGAACGCCTTGGTTTTATCCCGTTCCGCGGCTGTGGGGGCGACGACTTTGCGTGAAAATTCACGCACCATATTCTGGATCATCACCTGTTCATCGGTTAACTTGAATAACATGGTATCTCCTTTGTTTCAAAAAAACGGATCTAAGGCGCATAGACCACCACAATCAGTTCGGCATCGTGATCGCCGACGTTGCGCAGGTCATGTTTGATCCCTGAATTAAAATGAAGGGATTCCCCTGTTTTCAAGACATTGATATGGTCCCCCACCTGAATTTCAACTTCACCGTCCAGCACATAGGCAAACTCCTCTCCCTCGTGCTGAAAGCTAACGCCTTCATGGCTGGCACCGGCTTCTACAACGATGCGAAACGCCTTTAAGTGGTTGTTTTCAGCACCGTGCGACAGCGGCGTATACGCATAATTGTCCGTGCGCTTTGTATAGGCCTCGGCCCGGGCTTCGACGGAATCCTCCGACTCATTGAGCAAAAAGCCGGATGACAGTTGAAGGGTGCGTGAAAGCTGGAGCAGCGTGCCCACTGAGGGGCGCTGCTCTCCACTCTCGATTTTCTTGATAACCTCTTTTGACAATCCGGTTTCATTGGCCATGGCATCCAGGCTGAGTTTTTTGTCCAGTCTGGCGCGCTTGATCCGGACGCCTACATGGGTAATTTCTTTCTTTTTAGCCATACGATCTCCAATAGTTTGAGGGTGATCAAACTCCATCTTTGACTGAGCGCTCGTTCAGCGCCGATGGACTAAAAAATACATAAGGTTAATTTACTTTACTACTTCAATCCAGCCTTCAGTATCTTCAGCTTTTCCGTACTGAATGTCAGTTACGGCATTATAAAATTTCATGCATGTCTCGCCAGGAGTGCCGTCGCCGATATGAATGACTTTATCTTTATAGCGCAGTTCTCCTACCGGGGAAACAACGGCTGCGGTTCCGGAACCGAACATTTCCTGTAAAGAGCCGTCTTCGGCAGCGGCAATGACCTCATCAATGCTGATCTTGCGTTCGCTGACCTTCATGCCCCATTTTTTGGCCAGTTCAATGACTGAAAAACGGGTAATGCCGGGCAGGATACTGCCGTTGAGCATGGGGGTGACCAGTTCGTCATTGATGAGAAAGAAGATGTTCATGGCCCCGACTTCTTCGATATATTTGAGCTCGATACCATCCAGCCACAAGACCTGATTGTATCCTTCTTCTTTGGCTTTTTCCCCGGCCAGAAGACTGGCTGCATAGTTCCCGGGGGTTTTGTATTCACCGACCCCGCCGCGTACGGCCCGGACATGGTCTTCACAGACCCAGATTTTTACCGGCTGAAGCCCCTGGGCATAGTAGGATCCCACAGGCGAGAGGATAATAAAAAACTTGTATGTATAAGAGGCCCGGACACCCAGGTACGGATCTGTGGCCACGATGGTGGGCCGGATGTACAAGGAGGTTCCCGGGGTTTCGGGAATCCAGGCTTCTTCAATTTCAAGCAGTTGTTTCAGCCCTTCCATGACAAAATCGATGTCAATTTCAGGGATGCACAGGCCCTGGCTGGAACGGTTCATGCGGGCAAAATTATCACGGGCCCGGTAAAGCTGAATCTGTCCGTCTGCGGTTTTATAGGCTTTGAGACCCTCGAATACCGCCTGTCCGTAATGCAGCACCATGCTTGCCGGCGACATGGCAAAATCGCCGAAGGGTTCAATGCGGGCATTGACCCATCCCTTGTCCTTTTCATAATCCATGACAAACATATGGTCGGTAAATACCGTACCAAATCCCAGGTCTTCGTCCTTGGGGCGGGTGCCTGGTTCAGATACCCGGGTAACTTTAACCTCCATTGCGCCTCCGTTCTCAATTGATGTTAATTGTCATTCAACCGGCCGGTCTATACCTCATTATATAGTGGTGCATTCCACTCAATGCCGGTTAAGCCGCTCTCACAAAGCGGCCCATACGTTTAGCAAAATGTCATATTAGGACAATAATAAATTGAAAGCAAAGGTATTTTAAGACGTTAGTCAATTTTATGGTCGGCGCCGCAAATAAGATAAATTTAAGGTTTATTGATACCCATCATGATTTGATGAACGTTTCGTTTAACATCCTAAAAATATGGATTTATATATTTATCTCAAGTCCGTCATAGGCGGTGAACACCTCCAGATCCTGGGCCTCGGGACAGGGGCAAAGCCGGGCATATTTTTGGGCATCGACGGCATGCTGCGCCAGGCTTTCATCGCAGGACCCAGGATCATTGTGGAACAGGCAAAGCCTTTTGACACCCGACCTGAGGGCAAGTTCAATGCCTATCATGCTGCTCGAGTGCCCCCAGTCCTTCTTGCTGGTTAAAGTTTCTGCAAATTTGTACTGCGCATCAAACACAACCAGATCCGCGTTGTCGAAAAATTGCACAAACGGGTAGTCATCCCTGTCAACATCGTCATGATGTTCTGAATCGGTTGAATAGACAAAGGCTTTATCGTTTTGTTCAAACCTGAATCCAAAGGAGTCTCCCGGGTGGCTCTGTTTAATCCCCTTGACTGAAAAGCCTCCGATGTCATAGGTTTGATCAAGTGCCAGCACGTTAAACCTAATCTCGGCCCCCATGGCTGACAGGGGAACGGGAAAATTGGCGGCGTTCTGCTGGGCGGTCATGGATGCTTCAAGTGTGTCATGGTATCCATAAAAGTTAATGGTGCATCCTTCCATATAAGCCGGTATAAAAAAAGGAAACCCGTTGATATGATCCCAGTGAAGGTGGGAAATAAAAATGTGAATGGAAAAATGTTGCGGACCCTCGCGGTTAATGGCTGCCGCAAGAGATGTCCCAAGATCCCGGACTCCGGTGCCGCTGTCGCAGATGATGATTTGATTTTTGTCTTCCCCCTTAACCTGAACACAGGATGTGTTTGAGCCGAAGGTTCCCCGGATTGAAAAGGGCAGGCTTTTTATAAACCGGTTGATCTCCTTTTCCGATGAAAGATTATGGGAACCTGTCCTTTGCAATGCTTTGACAAGTTTATATTCGATGTCACGCGAAGAAAATGAAATAGGGATTGATCCCCTGGTGCCCCAGAATTTGATATTCAAAGTTATTAGCCCCCCGGTTTATGAGTTTGATTCGGGATAGGATGCTTAGATATAACTAACCGTTTTAACGGATCGTTGCAAGCAGTTTGAGGTGGCGGGGCCGGTAATGTCATGTTAAAAATCAGCGTATTCCCCATTTTTGGATAAAATTTGGGGTACTGTTTAATGGTGGGTATAGATTATAGAATATGCTCAATTTTTTTGGCAACAAGTTCGATATGGTGCTTCAATATGCCGTCAGCGGCCGTAAATGGGCGGCTTAAAAGAATAGGAGAGATTCTATGCCTAAACGAATGTCGGATATCCCCAAACAGAACCGACCCCGGGAAAAAATGCTGGAAAACGGCCCGGCATTTTTAAGCGATGATGAACTGGTGGCGATTTTGCTGGGTTCCGGTACCAAAGGTCACGATGTCATGACCGTGGCGGCCCGGATTGTCCGGTTGGTGGATGCCCATAAGGGGCGCCCGGATCTGAGGGATCTGCAGCAACTGGAAGGCGTGGGGCCGGCCAAGGCCATGCTGGTTGCCGCAGCCCTGGAATTTGCCCGTCGCCGCATTCACCCGGAAGGACTTAAAATCAAAACGCCCCTGGATGTGTTGCCCCTGATCCGCCATTATGGAGACCGGAAACAGGAACACTTTTTATGCATTTCCCTGAATGGGGCCAATGAGGTGATCACCCATCGTGTGGTCTCCATCGGCCTGGTGAATCAAACCCAGGTGCATCCCCGGGAGGTCTTTGCCGATCCCATCACCGACCGGGCTTCGGCGGTGATTCTGGCCCACAACCATCCATCCGGTGACCTCACGCCCAGTGCGGCCGATAAAAAGGTTACCCGCCGGCTTCAAGAGGCCGGCGACACCTTAGGGATTACCGTTCTGGATCATATTATTTTCAGCCCTAAAGGACATTACAGCTTTGTGGAAAATGGCTGTTTGATGTGAGTCAGTCAAGCAGTTTATTCACGGCATTCGTAACTTTGGCCTCGTCTAACAAGTGGGGGATGGTGATCTGGTCGCCGTTGGGGTTTTGGGCATTGTAAGCCATGGCAACCTCCCTGGCATTGGCATTGCCTGCCCAGTTTCTCCGGGCCACCCCGCCCATGACATCCCAGAGCATGGCGGATCTGATGATGGTATCCACCCGTTGGCTGCCGTCCAGCACCAGGCCGAACCCGCCGTTGACGGCCTTGCCGATGCCGGTGCCCCCGCCGTTGTGCAGGATGACCATGGTCATGCCTCTGGCTGCGTTGCCGGCAAAGCAGTGGGTGGCCATGTCGGCGCACACATTGGAGCCGTCGTATATGTTTGCGGTCTCCCTGAACGGGGAGTCCGTACCGCCGGGGTCATGGTGGTCCCGGCCCAGCATGATGGGGGCGGAGACTTCTCCGGTTCGAACCATGTCATTGAATTTCAGGGCAATGGATACCCGGCCTTCTGCATCCTGGTATAAAATCCTTGCCTGGGAGCCCACCACAAGTCTGTTTTGTCCGGCGTCCCTGATCCACACGTAATTGTCCCGGTCATAGGAACGGCGATTCGGATCAATGCAGGACATGGCTGCGGCATCGGTTTTATCCAGATCGTCGGGGTTGCCGGAAAGGCATACCCAGCGAAAGGGGCCGTAGCCGTAATCGAAAATCGGCCCCATGATATCTTCAAAATAGGAGGGATAGACAAATCCGTCCTTTGCATTCACACCGTTTTTGGACACTTCTGTGACACCGGCATCAAACACTGCTTTTAAAAAGGCATTGCCATAGTCAAAGAAATAGGTGCCTTTGGCCGCAAGCTTTTGGATCCGTTCATAGTGCCGCTTCAGGCTCTCATCCACCAGACGTTTGAACCGGGTCCTGTCGTTGGCCAGAAGTTCGGTGCGTTCTTCAAAACTTAAGCCCACCGGACAATACCCGCCGTCATACACCACATGGCATGAGGTCTGATCAGACAACAGGTCGACTTTTAACTCTTTTTTGATTACAAAATCCAACAGGTCCACGATGTTTCCGTGGTAGGCAATGGAGGTGTTCGCCTTTTCTTGTAAAGCCGCCTTGGCTGTCCGGTAAACCGTTTCCAGGTCATCGGAAATCACATCCACCCACCCCTGCTTGTGCCGGGTTTTAACCCGGGACTCATCCACCTCTGCGATGATAGATGTGGCACCTGCAATTTTAGCGGCCTTGGGCTGGGCCCCGCTCATGCCGCCCAGGCCGGACGAAACAAAGAGCAGGCCTGCCAGATCTCCGTCCGCCGATACCCCGCACCGCTGACGCCCGGCATTGAGAAGCGTGTTGTAGGTGCCGTGAACAATGCCCTGGGGGCCGATGTACATCCAGCCGCCCGCGGTCATCTGGCCGTAGGAAGAGACCCCCATCTGGGCGGCAATCTCCCAATCTTCCGGATTGTCATACAACCCCACCATCAGCCCGTTGGTGATGATCACCCTGGGGTTGTCCGGTGCCGAGGCAAAGAGCCCCAGAGGATGTCCGGACTGCATCACCAGGGTCTGGTGGTCGGTGAGCACCTCCAGGTATCGTTTGATCAGCTGATATTGCATCCAGTTCTGGCACACGGACCCGGTTTCCCCGTAGGTCACCAGTTCATAGGGATACAGGGCCACATCAAAATCGAGATTGTTGTCGATCATCAGCTGGACGGCTTTGCCGGCCACACAATTCCCCTTGTAGTTGTCAATAGGCTTCGCCTTGATATCCCCTTGGGGGCGAAATCGGTAGCCGTAAATCCTGCCCCGGGTTTTGAGTTCTTCTAAAAACTCAGGAATCAGCCGATCATGAAGGGCTTCAGGGATATAGCGAAGAGCGTTTTTAAGGGCCACGACGGTCTGGGATCGGGTCAGGCGAAATCCTCTGTCGGGAGCCCTGCGGATGTCCGGTCGAAATTGTTGTTCAGCAGGCAGGGTGTCGGGCAGGCAGATGGTCATGGCCGGGGCAGACGGATTGCTCATGGCGTTTCTCCTTCGTGCTGTCCGGCAGGACGTGACGCCTGCCGAAGGGGTTCGATTGGCTTGAATATACAAAATTTATCCTTTGAAAAAATGGATGTCAACGTCTAACTTGACCCATATTCCCCTTAACTTTTCCGTGTGCCGTTAATAATCTTTTTGACAATCTATTTGAATTCATGACAGTTAAGGGATGTGAATTTTCAGATCCCGGCCGGTGCGGGAATTGGTAAACGGTTTTTTTGCGCCTGTGATTTTGTTTGTAAGAATAAGGAAAAGCACATTATGAATAAAACCCATCAACTGACTGTCTTTGATTTTTTCCACCGAAACGCCCAGATGAACGGCAATGGATGCGCCTTATATTATAATGGCGAAACCCGAACCCATTCAGAACTTTTTGACGATTCCTGCCGATTGACCTGGGGCATGGCCCGGCTCAATCTGCCTGCCGGTACCCGGGTGGCCGTGATCGCCAAAAACCATCCGGCATTTTTCCATCTGTTTGCCGCGGCATCCGCATTAAACCTGTGTCTTGTGCTTGTTAACCGGAGACTGGGTGAAGATGAACTGGCCCATGCCCTTGATGACACCACACCCCGGATTGTCATTTATGATGATGATATGAGAGATAAAGTCGGGCCGCTTATCCAGGAGCGAAGTGATATTGTTCACAGTTTTAATCTGGCGGACAACTTTGCTTCCCTCTATGCCCCTGATCCCCAGGATACCATTGAACCGGCAGCCGGTTCGGATCCGGACCTTGCCTACATTATTATTCATACCGCTGCCGTCCAGGGAAAACCCCGGGGGGCGGTGCTCAGCCAGACAAACCTTATCCTGGCAAACCTGCAGCTGATGCATGCCTATGGGCTGGACCAGACAAAAACCTATTTAAATATTTTGCCCCTGTTTCACATCATGGGGGTGAACATCGGGCTTGCCACGCTCATGGCCGGGGGAAAGAATGTGATTATGGAGCAATTTTCTCCCCAGGCTGCGCTCGACTTGATCCAGGCACAGCATGTATCCATCTTTGGGTCCTTTCCCCCGATTCTGGGCCGCATCCTGGAATGCGTCCAGTCCCAGCCGACACCGCCGGATCTGTCCTGCCTTGAAATTGTCCCGGGCCTTGAAAGCCCGGAAACTGCCGAACAATGGGAAACGTTGACCGGGTCAACGTTCTGGATCATGTACGGCCAGACTGAAACGTCGGGCCTGATTACCTTTTCTCCTATTTTTGAGGCACCCGGATCCGCAGGCCGGGTATCGCCCCTGGTCCGGATGATCGTTGCCGATGACCTGGACCATGCCCTGCCGCCGGGCAGCACCGGCGAGATCCTTATTAAGGGGCCGCTGGTGTTCAAAGGATATTGGAATGCCGATGACCTGAATGCCTTTACATTCAGAAACGGCTGGCACCACACCGGTGACATGGGGCAGATGGATGAGAACGGCTACCTCTATTTTAAGGGTCGCAAGCCCGAAAAGGAGTTGATCAAGCCCGGCGGGGAGAATGTGTTTCCTGCCGAGGTGGAGGCGGCCCTGGTCAGCCACGAAGCCGTGGACAAGGCATGTGTATTCGGCGTACCGGATGCGGAATTTGGAGAGGCCGTCAAGGCCGTGTGCGTCCTGAATGACGGCTGCACGGTTGAAGAAAAAGAGCTGATTGCCTTTGCCGGCACCCTCATTGCCGGTTTTAAAAAACCTAAATGTATTGTGTTTGTGGATCAGCTGCCCATGACTGCCGCAGGAGAGATCGACCGTTTTGATATTAAAGAAAAATATACCCGCGAGCCGTAAGCACAAACCGCACCCTGGAAACCCGGCACAGTCTTTGTCGACAGCTTGTTTGGCCACAGAGATTGTGCCGTTTAACCGCCAAAGGTTTTTATTCTCCCCTTCCTTATTGTTTAATAATGGTTACTTCTTTATTGACCAACATAAAAGTTATTTGTATAAAACTTGTTTTTGGCGGTGCTGGAACATCACAAGCCGGATTGTGAATAATTAGAGGAGTTTTTAATGAGCGTCATCAACCTGAGACAAATGAAAAGAAATCAAACCGGGGTTATCACCTCGGTAAAAGCCCAGGGCGAGATGGGCCGCCGCATACGGGATATGGGCATTGTCCCGGGAAAGGAGATCACCATCCAGGGCCGTGCCCCGCTTTATGACCCGGTGGCATTGCGGATTATGGGATTTACGTTGACCCTGAGAAACAACGAAGCCGATTATATTCAGGTGGAGGTAGAGTAACATGAGTGTCGCCATTGCCCTTGCGGGGAATCCCAACGCCGGAAAAACAACCCTTTTCAACGAATTGACAGGCGCCCGCCAGCAGGTGGGCAACTATCCCGGGGTAACCGTTGAGAAAAAACAGGGCACCTGCGTTTCTGAGGCCGGTACCTTTGAAATCATAGATCTGCCCGGCACCTATTCCCTGACTGCCTATTCCCTGGAAGAGGTGGTGGCAAGGGACTATCTGGTCAATGAAAAACCGGCCATGGTCGTTAATATTGTGGATGCCTCAAACCTGGAGCGTAACCTCTACCTCTCCGTGCAGTTCATGGAAATGGGTATTCCGGTGTGTCTGGCCCTGAACATGATGGATGTGGCACAAAAAAGAGGCATCGAGATCGATCTTGACAAGCTGTCCGAACTTTTAGGTGTTCCTGTGGTGCCCATGGTGGCCAGGACCGGCAAAGGTAAAGAAGCGCTGCTGGCCCAGGTTGCAAAGGGCATTGACAAACCCGCCTCGCCTTTGATGATCTCCTACGGCCAGGACATTGATAAAGCCCTGGATGAGATGGAAAAGATCATCAAAGAAGAACAATTTTTAACGGACGTTTATTCGGCCCGTTGGGTGGGGCTTAAGTATTTAGAGAATGACACCCAGATTCTTGAACTTGGCGCCGGCCGGGACAAAGAGACCGCAGATAAGCTCATGGCCATTGGAGAAAAACTCCAGCGTCATATGTCCGCCACCCTTGACGTTCACCCCGAAGGCATGATTGCCGATCAGCGGTACGGCTTTATCAACTCCGTACTCAAACAGAATGTGATCCGATTTGCCTTCGACCGCAACCGG
The DNA here is from genome assembly GCF_963666675.1 of uncultured Desulfobacter sp. Taxonomy (NCBI): domain Bacteria; kingdom Pseudomonadati; phylum Thermodesulfobacteriota; class Desulfobacteria; order Desulfobacterales; family Desulfobacteraceae; genus Desulfobacter; species uncultured Desulfobacter sp. Next base: position 6,276,138 of record NZ_OY762929.1, read on the forward strand.
CTCCAGCGCTCGGACCAGATTGATAAGGTGCTGACAAACCGCTTTTTAGGACCTTTGATCATGGTGGGGGTGCTTGCCGCCCTGTACCAGTTTACCTTTACCTACAGTGCGCTGCCGGTGGCGTGGATTGAAGGCCTTTTCGGCTGGATCAGCGGGGTGATGGATGCCGTTCTGCCCGACGGGCTTCTCAAATCCATGATTGTGTCGGGTATCATTGACGGTGTGGGCGGTGTCATGGGGTTCGTGCCCCTGATTATGTTCATGTTTCTGGGGATTTCATTTATTGAGGATTCAGGATACCTGGCCAGGATGGCCTTTATGCTGGACCGGGTTTTCCGGATATTCGGGCTTCACGGCAGTTCGGTCATGGCCTTTATCGTTTCCGGGGGCATTGCCGGCGGATGTGCCGTGCCCGGCGTCATGGCTACCCGGACACTGAAATCTCCCCGGGAGCGGCTGGCCACCCTTTTAACCGTTCCGTTCATGAACTGCGGTGCCAAACTGCCGGTGTATGCCCTGCTGGTGGCTGCCTTTTTCCCCAATAAACAGGCCTCGATCATGGTTATTTTGACCTTGATTTCCTGGATCGGCGCCCTGCTGGTGGCAAAACTATTAAGGAGTACAGTGATCCGGGGTGAATCCACACCCTTTGTCATGGAACTGCCCCCCTATCGGTTTCCCACCCTCAAAGGCCTTTGGATTCACACCTGGGAGAGAACCTGGCAGTATATGAAAAAGGCCGGGACCGTGATCCTGGGGATTTCCATTCTCCTGTGGGCCATGATGACCTTTCCCGGGCTGGATGCAACAACCTCGGCCCAATTCGAATCCTGGCGCACAGCCATTACCGATTCAGTTCCGGCAGGGGTTTTAAAGGAACTGGAAACCGCAGATGAAGGCGCTGAACTCTCTCCCGAGGCCCAAAAGGTTCAGGACGCCCTGGCAGGTATAGACGGTGAGGCTGCCCTGACCCGGCTGGAAAATTCCATTGCCGGCAGAATCGGCAAAGGCCTTGAAAAAATTTCTTACCTGGCCGGATTTGACTGGCGTACCAATATTGCTTTGGTGGGCGGGTTTGCGGCCAAGGAGGTTGTGGTCTCTACACTGGGAACGGCCTACTCCCTTGGGGATGTGGACCCTGACAGCACCGACTCCCTGAGCCAAAGGCTTGCCAAGTCTCCCGGATGGGGGCCTGTAACTGCCTTTGCCCTGATGATTTTTACGGTGTTTTATGCGCCTTGTTTTGTCACTGTTGTTTGCATTGCCCGGGAAACCGGATCTTGGAAATGGGCTGCTTTTTCCGTAGGGTTTAACACGGCCTTGGCCTTTGTGCTGTCTGTCGTGACGTACCAGGTCGGCTCCCTGATAGTGAATTAAGGAGGAAACAATGGGAAACATTATAGTTGGACTGATTGTGGCAGTCGCCTTGTTTTATTTGATAAGGAGAATGATCAAAACGTTTAAAGGAGAATCTTCGTGTGGTTGCGGCGGCACTTGCAGTTGCCAAGGGTGCACGCCCGGCTTTCAGGAAAGCTGCTGCAGCGCCATCGAGGATTCTGACACCGACCGGACTGATATAACGTAACGGTCATGGGCGGCCTGGTCTATCATGTTTCAGGCCTGGTCCTTAACAAGGCCCGAAGGCGTTCCGTTGCGTACCTGAAATTTCTTAAAATCGGAGGCGAACTATGGATACCCCAGGTGCATTCACTGCAAAGATATATGACACCGCCCTTTATTTTGTCTTGAAAAGCATCCGGCAGGATATCATCCGTTTGATCCCGAACCATGATACACGCATTTTGGATCTGTGCTGCGGTACCGGAGATCAGCTTAAAAGATTATCCGGTGCCGGGTTCAGCAAATTGACGGGCGTGGATCTATCTCCAGACATGCTGAAAGTTGCTGCAAGGGGCAACAAAATAGCCACACTAATTAAATGCGATGTACAGCAAACGGGCTTGCCCGATTCAAGTTTTGACATCATCATTATTTCATTTGCTGTACATGAAAAAACTGCCGGGGTGCAAGCGAATATGATTGCCGAGGCCCGGCGACTTCTCGCCTCTGGGGGACAGCTTGTTCTCGTGGATTTTTCTTTGGATGATTCGGCCGGAGTGACCAGCAAGATCGCTGTCGATATGCTTGAGCGCATGGCCGGAAAAGAACATTATCGCAATTTTAAAGCCTATGTACGCAACGGCGGCATGTCCCCTGTAATTCAAAACTATTTTGAAATCCAGAAACAGATTCGCCATGTACGGGGCGTTGCCAGTATTTGGATCGTCACGCCCAAATAACGGAAGATGTATTGGGAAACTGGTCAACTTATCTATTGAGATGTGCCGACGCCTCTTTGTATTGCGGGGTGACCAACGATCTGGAAAAACGTCTGGCAAGTCACAATCAGGGCACCGCGTCAAAATATACCCGGTCCCGAATTCCCGTGACACTGGCCGCTGTCCGTCATAAGTTGTCGAAATCCGAGGCGTACAAATTGGAATACATCGTTAAAAAGACCCGGACCGATAAAAAAATTAAAACCCTGTTGGATTGGAAATTCAGTAATGAAGGCGGTTAAAGTACCCTATGATCAGCTAACTCCCGAGGCGCTTGAAGGTGTCGTTGAAGAGTTTGTTACCCGTGACGGAACCGATTACGGGGAGACGGAAGCCTCCCTGGATACCAAAATCAATCAAGTCATGAATCAGGTTCGAACCGGAAAAGCCGTGGTTGTTTTTGATCCTGAATCGGAAACCTGTAATATCTTCAGGGCTGATGATCCTGCCTTGAAAGGTATAAACTAAAAAGGCGGGGTAAAGTGTGCCCCGCCTTTTAATTTTTTATTTTCGTTCAAACACTATTTATAGTCGTAAAATCCCTTGCCTGTTTTTCTTCCTAACCAGCCGGCTTGAACATATTTTCTCAACAGCGGGCAGGGCCGGTATTTGGAGTCCTTGAATCCGTCATACAGGGTTTCCATGATGGCAAGGCAGGTATCCAGGCCAATGAGATCGGCCAGGGTTAACGGCCCCATGGGATGGGCCATACCAAGCTTCATGACCGTATCAATGTCCTCTTTTGTGCCAACGCTCTGGTAAAGACAGAAGATCGCCTCATTGATCATGGGCATCAGAATCCGGTTGGCAATGAATCCGGGGAAGTCATTGGCTTCGGCCGGCACCTTGCCGAATTTTTTGGACAGGTCCCAGGTCAGTTGAAAGGTCTCTTCGGACGTGGCGATTCCCTTGATGACCTCCACAAGTTTCATCATGGGGACGGGATTCATGAAATGCATGCCGATCACTTTGTCCGGCCGGGAGGTCTGGGCGGCAATGCTGCCGATGGGAATGGATGAGGTGTTGCTGGCTAAGATTACGTTGCCCGGACAGGCGGCGTCCAGGTCCCTGAAAATTTGAAATTTCAGGTCTTCTCTTTCCACAGCGGCTTCCACCACGAAATCGGCTTTGGCCATATCTTTGAGATCCGTAGTGGTGGTGATTCTGGCAAGGGTGGCGTCCTTATCCGCCTGGGTTATTTTCTCTTTTTTCAACAGACGGTCCATGGAGCCTGAGATTGTGGCAAGGCCTCTCTGGCAGAACTCTTCTTTTATATCACTCATGATTACATTCATACCTGCCGCAGCAGCCACCTGGGCAATACCGTTACCCATCTGGCCGGAACCAACAACACCAAAAGTTTTTACTTCCATTGTCCTGTTCTCCTATGCATTCAACTTGAAAAAGAATTGACCCGGTACGCAAATGCGCACCGGGTTTAAATATCGTCTATTGTCTATCCATTATCTGTTGATGACCAGTGCCACCGCCTCTCCGCCGCCCAGGCAGAGCGATGCCAAGCCGGTCTTCACATCTCTTTTGGCCATTTCATACAATAACGTGGTCAGCACCCGTGCGCCCGAGGCACCGATGGGATGTCCCAAAGAGACGGAACCACCGTTTACGTTCACCTTTTCCGGGTCCAGTTCCAGAACCTTGTTGATGCCGGCCGAGGTACCGGCAAAGGCTTCGTTGATTTCAAACAGGTCCACATCGTTGAGCGTGATCCCCTGCTTTTTTAGCACCTTGGGGATGGCGTAAATGGGCGCCATGAGCACATATTTCATGTCAATGCCGTAGGAGGCCTGGGCGCCGATTTCAGCCATGATCGTGCATCCCAGCTCCTTTGCCTTTGCTTCGCTCATCAAGACCACGGCGCTTGCGCCGTCGGAGATGATGGATGCATTGCCTGCCGTACCCACACCGTCTTTTTTAAACGCCGGTTTCATTTTGCTCAAAAATTCGTAGCTTGTCTCCTTGGGGCATTCATCGGTATCAAAGATTTTGGGATCACCCTTTCGCTGGGGGATTGAAACGGGCATAATTTCATCTTTAAACCGTCCCTGGGCCACCGCCTTGTTGGCCCTTGCATAGGACTGGGCCGCAAACTGGTCCTGGTCCTCCCGGGTCACCGCCCAGCGCTCGGAGCAAAGTTCATTGGACATGCCCATGTGGAAATCGTTGACAACATCCCACAGTCCGTCATGGACCATATGATCCTCAATGCGGCCCGGTCCCATGCGGTGCCCCCATCTGGCCTTGTCCATGTAATAAGGCGCCATGCTCATGGTCTCCATGCCGCCGGCCACCACCACATCGGCATCGCCGCACTGGATGGCCTGGGCGGCCAGCATCACGGCTTTCAGCGATGACCCGCACACTTTGTTTACGGTAATGGCCTCCACTTCCCAGGGCAGACCTGCCTTGACCACCGCCTGTTTTCCCGGGTTCTGGCCGTATCCGCAGGGCAGAACCATGCCCATGATACATTCATCCACCACATCATCTTCAATATCAGCACGCCGGATGGCTTCCCTGATGACAAGACCCCCAAGAGTTGTGGCCCCCATGCCGCTCAATGAGCCGCCAAAACTGCCTAAAGGGGTTCGGGTGGCACTGACGATTACTGCTTTATTCATTTTATGCTCCTTTTATATGAAAGAGATAGATAACTTATTGAGTTCTTTCATTCTTCGTTGTGGGTCGAAGCCTGGGTCATGATAGACCTGGCTCGGCCCATGGCCGTTATATAAAAGAACCGATAAGTTACTAAATTACTGTTATGTTTTGTTGTGGGCTATGCCTGGCAGGTGATATGTCAGGTCGGCCCATGGCCGTTATTTTTATCCTGTTTTCCTGGACCAAAACGCCAGGCATTCTATGCGCCTAAGCTTCCCGCTAATTTTTAAGTTAGTTCTGTATGACATATTCCGTGGATATTTTCCACCCACTTCATGCAATGGGGGCGTAAAGCCGCCCAGGAGGGTTCAGACCGGATGGTTCGGATGTTGTTGAATCGAAGCGCTTAGGCCGTGCCGGGAAAGATCCGAGGGCTGTCAGATAGGCATTGTGCAGGTTGTGATTTTAATAAATAAGTCCCAGGATAAAATCTGTCTGGGTTTTGATGTACTCGTCTATGGTAAATTTTTTCTTGAAATACCACCGACGAAAGGCCCACATATGTCCGAGCACGGAAATATTGTGTCCCACCAGGCTGCATGTCTTTTCATCCAGGCGGGGGAAATTATTTTGCCCGGACAGTTGGGCCAGCGCCCGAACAAATGTATTGGAAATATCCAGTTCCGTGTCCAGCACCCTTTTTTTCCATTTGTCCGGTAAAAACTGGGTGACCTGGTACATGAGCAGCACATGATCCGCCATGTTGTCACACACAATAAAATACTGGCGAATGGCTGCGGCCAGCTGTGCCTTTTCACAGACGTCACCGGACAGGGCTTCTTCCACGGCGTTTTTAACCTCTTCGTGGATGGCGCTGCACACCAGATACAACAGATCTTCCTTGGAGCTGATATACTCATACAAAGAGCCGATGGAAAAACCGGCCGCTTTGGCAATCATCCGCGTGGTGGTATTGTGGTAACCATGTTCGATGGCCAGCTTGACCGTGGCATCAATAATCTGTCGACGCCGTTTGCGGACCAGCTTTTCATTTTTTATTTGTGTGGGGACATCTGCCCCGGATGCAGGCGTTGGCTTTTGCCGGGCCATGGGTGCTCCTAAAGGTGAATCCCAATATTTAAAGCCTCCCGAGACCGGGCAAACCGCGTTCCCGGGAGGGCATATTATGGGGTGTGCGTCATTGGGCTATACGTATTAAATGCAGATATCAGGGCTCAGGCGCAGTACCGGTACCGGGCTGTGACGGAAAATTTTTTCAATGGTGCTGCCCAGAACGAATTTGACCGAGCGGCTGTGCCCTAACGGCCCTAAAACCAGGGCATCCGCCCTGAGGTCCTTGGTGGCGGAAAGGATCTGTTCACAAGGATCACCCGAATTAATGGTGATGTCAATCCTCGGCAAATCCCCAATGCCTGCGGCCTTGATCTGATCCTCAAGCCTGTCCCGTCGCCGTTGTTTGGCTTTGGGCAAAAATTCTTCTTCGGAAAAGGAGTCTTCCGGAATATAGTGGGATTTAATCCAGGCCAGTTCCTTGGTGCCGATACAATGGACCACATGAAGTTTTGCGCCGGTTGTTTGGGCCATCCATCCAGCCCGGGCCAGGATATGCTCGGTCCAGGGAGAAAAGTCCACCGCTGCAATAATAGTGCGAATTTCTCCGAATTCCGGCTGTTCGTCTCCCGAGTACGTCCGCTTGAAGATATGTTTGTCCCTGACGCTGAAGAGCGCCTTTTTGGAGTGCCGGAATACAAATTCGGCTGCACTGCCGAACATGAAGCTGGAGAGGTTGGAACGCCCTTTGTTGGCCATGACCACAAGGTCAGGGTCCACCTCATCAATCATGCTGAGGATCTCTTCGGCGGGATATCCCATTTTGATGCGGATATCGGTTTTGCCGTCGAATTCAGGGTAACGCGTCCGGATCAGATCTTTGATCTGGGCCATTCTCTCTGTTTTAAGTTCCTCCAGATACTCCTTGGTGTCCTCCCTGCAGGGGTACATCATTCCGGCCATATACACCGGATTGACCTCGCGCAAAGGGACAATGGAACAAATGGTTACGTTCATATCTGCCTGTCCTGCCAGCCCCAGTGCATAGCCCAGGGTCATGGGTGAGTAATCGGACAGGTCAATACATGCCATAATATGGTTGAACCGGTTCATTGTCTGCTCCTGAATTTATCGAGCTGTTACATTTTCTTGTGTCCATTACCGGAACGGATTTATCTCGTTTGTTTTAATGCGATCAAAGGCCGTTGCGGTGGACTACCTTTCAATAGATTGTACCACCTTCATATACGGTTGTATAGGCAACGGAAATGGTTTTTAGGATTACCCATTAAAAAGGGTAAAAAGATCTGCGCCCATCCCCGGGGAAAAAAGTATGGACTTGGCTAATTTTATAAATTAAGGTTCATGATTGTCGGCACTGAAACGTAGTTGGAAAAAGCGCGAGGCATTGCACGATTTAAATACTTCGAGGATTCATGTTGATAACGGCCGTTTGCGATGGGGTTCGGTCCGAGACTTGATGCTTTTGTAAAAATCATTTAATATACATGCTTCCAAACCGTGTCCAACGTTAAAAAAAATGGCTGGAGGCAAGGTGTTCCCCAACGCCGGGGTAATTAACACCGGAAGATAAAAGGGCAATAGCTCACTTGACGGTGTGTCTATACATTTACAGTACCATTGATGCCTTAGCCCCAGCGCCCTTAAAGAAAAAACATATTCTATTACAGGTGAGTAAATGAGCGATAAACCCAGCTACGAAATGCTTGAGCGACAGATAAAACGACTGGAGCGCTCCATCCAGGGCGCCCGCCGGGCGGAATTGATCAATAGAACGCTGTTCTATATTGCATCTGATTTAACCACCTGCGATTCCCTTGGGGATCTGTATGCCTCCATATATAAACGGGTCTCAGATCTTATGGATATTTCTAATTTTTTCATAGCCATTTATCATAAAGATCAAAAGGCCATACAATATGTATTTCGCAGGGACCAGCAGTCAGAACTGATACCGGAATGGATATACAATTTTTCTGAAAGGCCTTCGTTGACCGGAGATGTAATTATCAATAAAACGCCGTTACTGCTGGGTGAACAGCAGCTGATTGACCTTAAAGCCAAAGGCCGGGTGATCGGCAGGCTGCCCAAAAACTGGCTGGGTATTCCGTTGATGGTCAAAGACGAAGTGATCGGGGTGATGGCGGTAAAAAGTTATACCAACGCCGTTAAGTACAATGAACAGCATGTGGAGCTGCTCAGTTTCGTTTCAGACACCATTGCCACGGCCATTAAGAAAAAACAGGCGGAAAATGAACTCAGCAAGGCCAAGGAACGTCTGGTTCGCGGCCAGAAGCTCGAAGCCATCGCCACACTGGCCGGCGGCATTGCCCATGATTTTAACAACACCCTTTCGGTCACACTCGGCAATATTAATCTGGCCCAGATGGCGGCGGCAGACGGCACCATCAAAGGGTATCTGGACGACGCAGAACAATCGGTGCTCCAGGCGAAAAGTCTGGCGTCTAAATTTGTCGTTTTTTCAAGCAGCAGTACCGTGGGCATTAAAACCCACATTGACCTGACCGGATTTCTTAACGTCACCCTTGATCAGCTCAAACAGGAAAAAAATATTGTGTCGCACCTTGAGGTTTTTGATCTGCCGCCTGTGATCGAAGCGGATCGTGACGCCCTCAATGAAGCACTCAAAAATGTTGTTATCAATGCATCCGAAGCCATGGACCATACGCAGCCGGTAAAGATAACAGCCAAACTTTATGCCGAAAGAAAAGGCATGATCGTCATATCCATCACGGACCAGGGCAGAGGTATCAAGTCGGATGATTTAGAAAAAATTTTTAATCCCTATTTTTCCACCAAACCCAAAGGGGGAAACCGGGGAACCGGGCTTGGTCTTTCCATCGCCTGGGCCATTGTGAAAAACCACCAGGGCAATATCCAGGTTCGTTCCACCCTGGGCCAGGGGACGCGTGTGGATATTATCCTGCCGATTTTCCCCAAAGATACTTCCAAAGAAACCGTCAGCAGACCTAAAATAGTGGGACCCAAGGTTGAACGGACTGCCAGGGTGGCCACCCGGAAACCCCTTGTTCTGTGTATGGATGACGATGCCATGATTCTGGAAATCACCGAAGTCATTCTGACCCGGCTGGGCTACGAGCCTGTCCTTGCAAAATCCGGCGAAGAGGCGGTGGAAAAGTACCAGGCCTGTCTTGTGGAAGGTAAAATCATCGGCAGGGTGATCCTTGACCTTGAGGTAAAGCACGGCATGGGCGGCGAAGAGACCATGGAAAAACTGCTGGCGTTGAATCCCGGGATCAAGGGTATTGTCTCCTCAGGCTATGCCAATGATGCGGTCATGGAAAACCACGTGTTGTTCGGATTTTCCGCCGCACTGTCCAAACCCTTTTCCATCACGGCACTGAAACAGGCCCTTGACGATTTATAAAACAGGGCCGGCCCGGTACACAATATCCAGGACCGGCCCATTGAAAAACGGATGTTTATTTCCGCCGGATCTTTACTGAATTGGCATGGGCATCCAGACCTTCGGTCTGGGCCAAGGTGATCACATCGTCTGCCTCTTGTTCAAAAGCGGCTTTGGAATAGTGGATCAAACTGGTTTTCTTGGTAAAATGAGAGACACTCAAGGCCGATGAGAACCGGGCTGTACCCGCTGTGGGCAGCACATGGTTGGGGCCTGCGATATAGTCGCCCATGGGTTCTGGGGTATACGGTCCCAGGAACAGTGCCCCTGCATTTTGAATTCTGTCAATATAGTCAAAGGGCGATTCCACGATAACTTCAAGGTGCTCAGGCGCCAGGCGGTTGGACAGGTCAATGGCCGTATCAATATCCGGGACCACCAGAATGGTGCCGAAATCATTGATGGCCGGTTCGGCAATCTCCTTGCGCGGCAGGGCATCAAGCTGGGGGCCAAGGGCGTCGGATACCTGTTGCGCCAGTTCCTGGGAATCGGTTACCAGCACCGCCGATGCCAGGACATCGTGCTCGGCCTGGGAAAGCAGATCTGCGGCAATGCATTCGGGGTCGGCGGTGGTGTCGGCAATGATCAGGATTTCGCTGGGGCCTGCAATCATATCAATGCCAACGGTTCCGGAGACAATTTTTTTGGCAAGGGTGACATAGATATTTCCCGGGCCCACAATCACATCAACCTTGGGCACCAGGGTGGTTCCATAGGCCAGCGCGCCAATGGCCCAGGCGGAACCTGCCTTGAACACCGAATCAATGCCCACGGCCCGGGCTGCGGCAAGAATATGGGGATTTATTTTTCCATCAGCCATGGGCGGGGTCATCAGAGAAATGGATTTTACACCGGCCACCTTGGCCGGAATGCCGCCCATGAGAACGGACGAAACCAGGGGGGTTTTGCCGCCCTTGGCACCGGGGGCATAGATGCCTGCAGCTGACACCGGCCGGACCATCTGGCCCACCATCACCCCGTTTCTGGGGGTATCCATCCATGAGTTTTCCCGCTGGCGGCTGTGAAAGGCGCCGAGTTGTTCAACAGCCCGGTCCAGGGCCTTTAAAAACTGCGGGGTCATCTGCGCCAGGGCATCATCAAACTCCTGTTCGGTCACCTTAAAGGTATCCAGGGTAACCGCCGGGGAGTCAAATTTGTTGGTGTATTCGATGAGGGCTTCATCCCCTCTTTTTTTAACATCATCTAAAAAGGCCTGGACATTGTCCTGGTCTTCTTTGGAAAAACCTAAACCTCTGTCTATGGTCTCCTGAACCCTTTTTTCCGCTTCCGGGGAAGGGTAATTAAATATTTTCATGGCGTGTCTCGTTAGCTTATGTTCATTTCCGACCCAAATGCTGATTCCATTTCAAACAAAAGGAACAGGGCCGCTGAATAAAAGTTAAAGTATAACAATTTTTAGCCCAGAAAACCAATGTCAAGTCCAATGGGGGTAAAAAAATATGGATCGTTGGGCGAAAATTAGCCCGCTGATGTGTTATCTGGATTTTGCCATTGACACCAGCGGCCTTTATTATACCATTGATCCGTTGAGAAAAACGTGCCGGCAGTGCCTCTTGCCGTATACTATAGATAACTTTATTTAAGGAACGCATTTTGAATATTTCTAAAAATATCGAAGCCCTGCGGTACAGCGTCATACGGGAAATGAGCCAGATTGCAGCCCAGTATGAGGGTGTCATCTCCCTTGGCATCGGTGAACCGGATTTTGACACCCCTGCCCCCATTATCGAAAAAGCCTTTGAAGATGCCCGCAAAGGTTACACCCACTACACCCCCGCCAAAGGTGATCCCGAGCTCATTGAAAAGTTGTCCGTCCATCTGTCAAAGGACCTGGGCAAACCCGTTCCCCCCGAGTGCATCATCATCACCCATGGTGCCATGAACGGCCTGGCAAATGCCTTTAGAACCCTTATGGACCCAGGGGATGAAGTTATTGTTGTCGAACCCCATTTCCCGGATTACCTGGCCCACATCACCCTGGCCCATGCCGTACCCAGGTATGTGCCCTCGGGATTTGATAAGGGGTTTTTACCGGACCCGGCAGATATTGAAGCGGCCATTACAGAGAAAACAAAAATCATTTTGATCAACTCGCCAAATAACCCCACCGGCACCGTGGTGCCCAAAAGTCGTTTGGAAGAGATCGCGGCCATTGCCAAAACCCATGACCTTTGCGTGGTATCCGATGAGGTGTATGACCGGATCTCCTTTGAAGGCCGGGCCGCCTCCATATATAATTGTCCGGGAATGGAAAATCATTCCCTGGTGATTAACTCTTTTTCCAAAACCTATGCCATGACCGGATGGCGGGTGGGCTTTGCCTACGGACCCGAGCCTGTCATTGATCAGATGGTTAAGGTGGGCAACTACAGCATCGCTTGTGCCGCTAGTGTCAGTCAGCGGGCCGCCCTGGCTGCTTTGGATACACCGGATGACGTGATCAAGCAGATGTCTGATACGTTTGAACGCCGGATGGATCTGGTCTGCTCCCGGCTTGGGGCCATGCCCGGTGTCCGGGTCCGCCGGCCGAAAGGCAGTTTTTATGTGTTTGCCGACATCTCCAGTATTACCAACCAATCCAGGCAGTTCGCCCTGGATTTGATTGAAGAGGAAAAAGTCGTGGTGGTTCCCGGATACCCCTTCGGACAGTCGTGTGAAGGGTGTATCCGCATTGCCTGTACCATCGGCCGAGAAAGGCTTGTCGAAGCCATGGATCGCCTGGAAAGGTTTCTGGCGGCAAGACGCCCCTGAGGTGCAACGCACAGGTAAGAAGAAAGGATAGTTATCCTAACTTGCCGTTTCCGGGGTTAATGATTACGAGCAACCTAATTTTGATCATTTGATCAAAAAATTCTTGACAGCGTCATTGCCTATAGCTATATTTTGATCAAATGATCATAACAAGGGAAAAAAATGCCAAGACCCAAGCGACCCAGATGTATTTCATCTAAACCGACCATTAAAGGGTTCAAGCCCAGGGGAACTGTGGAGACCGGAGAGGTCATCCTCTCCCTGGAAGAATTTGAAGTGCTTAAACTCATCGACTATGAGGGCATGGACCAGTCCGGCGCGGCTCAGATCATGGATGTTTCCAGACAAACCGTCGGCAGGGTCCTGAAAACCGCGCGATATAAAATCGCTGAATCTCTGGTTACGGCCAAACGGCTTACCGTTCAGGGCGGTTGCTATGAGATGCGGGGCCGGGGAAAGGGCCGGGGGTGGCGGCATGGGTGCAGAAAACCCCAGGAACGTCAATTAAATAACGGAGATTAAACCTATGAACAGCGAACACACCCTTTCCGAAAGCCTTGAGGACTATCTTGAAGTCATACTGGAACTTCAGATCATGAATACGGTTGCCCGGTCAAAGGATATTGCCGAGCGACTGGATATTAAATGCGGATCAGTCACCGGTACCCTTAAAAAACTGGCTGACCGGAACCTGATAAATTATGAACCCTACGGCTACATCACCTTGACCCCCAAAGGGGATAAAATCGCCAAAGAGATTACAACCCGTCATAATGTGTTCAAGCATTTTTTATTCAAACATGTGGAGCTTGATGAAAATATTGCAGAACAGACCGCGTGCCGCATGGAGCATGCCATGAATCACAAAAATTTTATGAAATTCAAGGCGTTTGTTAAAAAACTGGACGCTTGACCTTCGGGCTCATCCTTTAACAACGCCCAGGGGGCGAAGCTTGTGCAGGGGGCTGATCAGGTCCAGTTGAGATGCGATCACCGTTTCAACGTTTTTATAGGCCTGGGGGGCTTCACCAAGGTCATACATTCCCTTTGCTTTTCCTTTGCGGACCTTGTTCCACCGGTCATGGACAATGCCCTGCATTGCCCGATCGCAGGCTTGTGGGGTCAGGGTGCGTGTGGCCTGCATGCGTCCCATTACTCTGCCTGCACCATGGGCGCATGACATAAAGGATTCCGGATTGCCTAAGCCTTCGACGATATAGGACGGGGTCCCCATGGAGCCGGGAATGATGCCGGTCTCCCCTTTTTTGGCCGAGGTCGCCCCTTTTCTATGGACCCAGACATTGGTGTTGAAATGGGTTTCAAGGCAGGCATAGTTGTGATGGATATTGATCTGTTTTGAAAACCGGGTGTCCGGGAAAACTCGGGAAAAGGCCTCCATGAAGCGGTTCATAATTCTTTTGCGGTTCAGCCGGGCATAGGAGAGGGCAAAGTTCATATCTGTGATATAGTGTCGGCCTTCCGGGGTATCCGTGGGCAGAAAGGCCAGGTCCTTTGACGGGAGGTCGGTCCCCCATTTTCGGTTCAGCGCCACGGCAATATCATTATAGTACCGGGCAATGACATTGCCCAAATGGCGTGATCCCGAATGGATCATCAGCCAGACAAGATCATCCTCCCCGGCCTGGATTTCAATGAAATGGTTCCCACCGTCCAGGGTGCCTAAATTTTTCAGTGCCAGATCCCTGACACGGGATGAATACCACCCCCGGTCCCCATACCGGTCAATATCATCAAGCCCTTCCCACCTCTGGGGGGTCTTATGGGCCTGTCCTTCGCCACGGGGAACCATTTTTTTGACCTGTTCAAGAATTTCCCGGATTTTCTTCCGACCGGTTTCAGATAATGGGATGTTTGTCTGCACCGCGCCCATGCCGCAGCCGATATCAACGCCCACGGCATTGGGAATGACCGCATCTTTGGCCGCAATCACACCGCCGATGGGCATGCCGTATCCCATATGACAGTCGGGCATCAGGGCGACATGGTGGAACACAACCGGATGCCGGGCAAGATCCAGGGCCTGGGCCATTGCCGAGGCTTCAAGATCCCTGCACCAGGATTGTATCGGTACATTGCAGTTCTCTTCTTTTTTTATCCATTCCATCTTAAATCATTCACCTGTGTCTTTCCCATCAAGCATTTTTCGGATTTTTTCAGACAGGGTCTGGGCGGAAAAAGGCTTTCCCACAAACGGGGTGATGTCATCATGGATTCCGTGGTGCCTGATCATATCCTTGGAATAGCCGGACATAAACAATATGTTGAGGTCGGGGCGCTTTTTGACAAGTGTTTTGGCCAGTTCCGGCCCGCTCATGTCCGGCATGACCACATCGGTTAAAAGCAGGTTAATTGGATTTTTGTATTCATTGCAGATCGCGACGGCCTCATGGGGATTGACTGCAATCAGGACGGCATAGCCCTGGGCCTTTAGAATGGCCAGGGTGATTTTAAGAACCCCGGGGTCGTCTTCAACCACAAGGATTGTCTCGTCTCCTTTGATGTTCTCTTGTACCGGTGGGGGTTGTGAGGTGGGACCGGGGACCGCCATGTAGCGTGGCAGGTAAATTTTAAATGTCGATCCAAGTTCTGGTTCGCTGTATACCTCAATGGCGCCTTTATTCTGCTGGACAATGCTGTATACGTTGGCAAGCCCTAATCCTGTTCCCTTTCCTTCGGCTTTTGTTGTGAAAAAGGGTTCAAAAATACTATCGACTGTCTCCCGGGTCATTCCGCAACCGGTATCACTGACGCAAATGCAGGTGTAATCACCGGGAATCCTTGCTTCATGGATCATGCAGTAATTTTCATCCAGAATCGTATTGGTCGTTTCTATGATGATTTTTCCCACACCTTGAATGCCGTCACGGGCATTGGCACACAGGTTGGTCAATATCTGGGTGATTTGCCCCGTGTCGGCCTTGACCGCCCACAGATCGGCAAATGGCCGCCATTCCAGATCAATGGATTCACCGATCAACCGTCGAAGCATCCTGGTCAGGTCATCTATTACCTGGTTCAGATCAATAACTTTTGGGACGATGGCCTGTTGCCTTGCAAAACCAAGAAGCTGCCGGGTCAGATCCGAGGATTGTTTCGATGCCTTCACGATCTCTTTTAGG
Source organism: uncultured Desulfobacter sp. (assembly GCF_963666675.1). Classification (NCBI taxonomy): domain Bacteria; kingdom Pseudomonadati; phylum Thermodesulfobacteriota; class Desulfobacteria; order Desulfobacterales; family Desulfobacteraceae; genus Desulfobacter; species uncultured Desulfobacter sp. Next base: position 6,291,548 of record NZ_OY762929.1, read on the forward strand.
TTATTCTTCAGGGTCGCACCGGGTGGTACGTTCATCAGGGCAACTTCAGCATTTGCAAGAATGGTGGTCAGCATATTGTTAAAATCATGGGCCACCCCGCCTGCCAGGCGGCCGATGGCCTCCATCTTTTGTGCCTGAATCAATTGGGATTGCAGTTGCTCGCGATCATGCCGGGAGGCTTTCAGATCGCTGATGAGCCTGGCCTGCTGAATATTCTGGTAGGCCATGGTAGACCAGTAACTTACCATATTGTAAAGGACCTGGGTAATATTCTCAAAATGCTTGCGGGGCATGGATGGTACGTCCCGGTATGCCTTGACCAATTCTTCCGGGTCCACCCCGATGACAAGGGCGTATGCTTTGATTTGTTCTTCTGTTGCCGGCGAATTCTCATCGCGTACCTGACCAATCCCCCAACTGACCAGATGTCGTCTCCGGATTTCAACCGCAACCACGCCGTCCAGTATTCCGGTGCCCAAGCAGCGACTGATGTTCAGACCGTTTCTGACCGGACGCCCAAGTGATTCATCGGAGGCGATGCCGTTGGCCAACCCTTTGGGGGCATTGCGAAGCATTTCACAAAACCTGCAGAAATTACTCGGGGATGTGATGGGGGTGCCGTCCGGGCGGGTAATCAGAGATGCAACACCCATGGCCCTGGCAAATTCATCCTGAACTTTCTGGGTTTCCGTATGATCAAACAGATCTTCGAATTCGATTCCTTCGGGATTATCAAAGGGGAGGGTCAGGGTGATAATTTTTTTTTCCAGGAGTTTTTCCATCTCTCTTTGCCGGGTGATGTCTTCAAAAATCCCCAGCATCCCGCATGTTTTCCCCGCTTCGTCCTGCAAGGGGGCGATGGTCGTTTTAATCCACCCCTGTTCTCCGTCACCGTTAGGAAATTTTTCAATGATGTTGGTTTTAGAGATGCCCGTCTCCATCACTTCTTTGTCATTGGCCTGAAAGTGTGCGATTTCTTCTTGGGAGCCCGGTAACTCAGAACATGTCAAACCAATGATCCGGGAGGGCTCCTTTACGCCGGTCAGCCGTGCATAGGTCTTATTGCATCCAAGATAACGCCCCTCCCGGTCTTTCCAGAAAATGGACTGGGGTACGGTATTGATTATTTTTTCAAGAAGATTTTTGCTGCTGCGTATCTGTTTTTCCGTTTTTTTACGATAAAGGATGTGTGATGACAACAAGGCGATGATTGACAGGACAACGACCATACAGGCTGCAAAAATCCAAATAAGCTGTCTGTGGAGCGCGTAAAACGATACTGGCCGGTTAATCACGATACTGTTGGCAGGCAACTGTGCAAGGTCTATGTTAAACCGTGACAAAAGCGTGTAGTCAAACGCATAGGGGGTCGGGCTTTTATGGATGATTTGAATCGTGTTTGCCGGCGTTCCGTCCAGGATTTTCAGTGCCATCATGGCAGCCGTTTTTCCCTGAAAAAATCCGTTGGTGAGCTTGCCGCCGACAATACCCTTGCCTAAATAATCTTCCCAAAGGCTGTACACAGGAACGCTGCAATGTTTTTTGAGCATTTTTTCAACGTCATTTATACTGATCCGTTCGTTGTTTTTATCTGAGAACAGGGTCAACCAGAGAACAATGCTCTCTTTGGGCACTCTTTCCAGCTGCCTGATTATTGAGGAAACCTCTATCTCGTTGGAGAGTGCAAAAAGTATCTTACCGTTAAAATGGGGTATAATTTTATCTAATTGTTTTCGAAGTGCCATGCCGCTTACCGTTTTATCAACAAGTGCGAATACCTGTTTTATTTCCGGATGCAGTTGCATTGCAAGCTCCACCGTTTTTTTCAGCTCCAATGATTCCATGACACCTGTATACTGCTTGTCTGGGGGGATTGAAGATGTGTCTAAATAGTTAATACCGCAGAATACTATGGGCATTTTGGAAAAAAGGGGGACTGCGTCATGAATAAGGAAGTTAAAGGCATGGTCGTCTGATGAAATAACAACATCAATGGCTTTGTCCTTATATTTATGAATCAATAGCTGGGCCAGGTTTCCAAGGTGGTGATCGTCATGACTTCTTTTTGTATCCATAAATTCAAAAAAAAGTTCTATGTTCTGCTCGGCTTCATTGAGCACCGATTCAATCCCCTGGGATATTTCGTCATTCCAGCCGTGCCCCTTGTGGTAGGAATGGAGAATGAGCACGCGTTTCGGTGATGCGCCCTGGGCCAAGGCTGTGCCGTAAGGCAAGGCATTGATCCAGCATAAAGAAAAATAGACAAATATGGTTAGGAGCAATACTTGGATCGTATTCCGGTAGCCTGATTTAAGCCTCATTTAAGAATATTCCGAATTTTTAAGGGCTTAGGGTAGCAAAAGGCTTGCCAACGGTTTGAAGCTTTGAAGGGCCTTTTATGGTCATCGTATTCATAACTTCACTGCCCCGATTGCTTTTATAATAAAGCCACCCTATACCACGCCAAGTTCGTTTGTCAATTTGAATATCCTTTAATATTAACAAGTACGCATCGGTCGGGCTTTGGGGTCCAAACTCCCAAATTTATATGGACGAAAATTTGTAATGCTGAATTGACAGAATTGTTCTGTGCGGTGTTACATTCGCTTTAAGAAATTAAAAACAGGCTCAATTGAGGCCAGTAGGTGATGATGAGTACGGAGAGCAGCAACACCAGCATAAAGGGGATTGTGGCCCGGTAAATTTCATCAATGGGTTTTTTGAAGCGATACCCTGCAATGAATAGATTCATGCCCACCGGCGGGGTGAAGTAGCCGATCTGCATGTTGGCCAGAAAGATAATGCCCAAGTGGACCGGATGAATGCCGTATTCCAGGGCCACGGGCAGTATGAGCGGCACCATGATGATAATGGCGGAAAAAATATCCAGCATGGCGCCCAAAATCAGCAGAAAGATATTGAGCAGAATCAGAAACACCAGTTTGCTGGATACAAAGGTTTCGCAGAATTTGAACAGCTTCATGGGGGCTTCGGCATCAATGAGGTAATTGGTCAACGCCAAGGATACCCCCAAAATAAGCAGAATCCCCCCCACCATCACCATGGATTCCCGGATAATGCCGGGCAGCTGCTTTAACGAAATTTCCCGGTAGATCATCACTTCCACCACCAGTACATACATGGCCGTGACCGCAGCGGCCTCGGATACGGCAAAATATCCCGAATAGATCCCAAAAAATACGAACAGGGGCAAAGGCACTTCCCAAATGGCCGCTCCCAGGGCTGAAAGGCAGTTTTTAACGGAAAACCGGGTCAAGGGCACCGGATTTCTTCGGTTGGCCCAGGCGCTCCAGATGGAGAGCATGATGATCATGAGCAGTGCCGGGAACAGGCCTGCCAAAAATAAGTTTTCAATGGAGACCTGCTCTCCGCCGCTCATCTGCTGGGCAATGATACCGTAAAGGATCAGGGGCAAAGAGGGGGGCAGCAGCAGACCCAGACTGCCCGAGGTGGTCACCAGGCCTAAACTGAACCGGTCCGTATATCCGGCCTGGGTCAGGGCCGGGTACAACAGGGCCCCCATGGCCACGATGGTCACCCCGGAGGCCCCGGTAAATGCCGTGAACAACGCGCACACCACAAAGGCCACAATGGCAAGCCCGCCGGGCATCCATCCCAGAAAGGCCCGGGTCAGGGTCACAAGGCGCTGGGAGGTGTTGCTCTCCCCAAGAATATATCCGGCAAAGGTGAACAGGGGCAGGGCCAGCAGAATCGGGGTATCGGCAATCCGGTACAGCTCAATGGCCATGACCGACAGATCAATTTCAGACAGGTAAAATCCGTACATGGCCGCAGCAATGATCACGGTGAACAACGGTGCGCCCATCAGGGCAAAAACAATGAGCAGGCCGATAATTGTAAATGTCATGTTATGAATGTTTCAGGGGCCGGTGGGTGAATATTCTGATCAGATTTTCTGTGAAAAACAGGGCATATCTGATGGTGATGATCCCGAATGCAGCAGGAATGACAAGTTCGCAGATCCAGACGGGCACCGAAAAAAAGGCCGACATGCCGTCGGCCTTTTCCATGAGGACAAACCTTGCACTGTGCCAGGTCATGAGTGCACAGATAAAGGTTGTGAACAGGTAAATCAACAGGCGTGTAAACCGCTGAAGGCCCCTGGGCAGATATTTGGATACAACGTCAATGCTGATGTGGTTGTCGCTCCTTGAGGCCACCATGGCACCGATAAGGCCAAGCCAGAGAACGAGCACCCGAACCAGGGGATCGGCCCAGACGATCCCGGCATCAAAACCGTTTCTCAGAACGATCTGGAATACCACCAGGCCGATCATGGTCAACAGCAGGCTGACCAGCAGGGCATCTTCGATTTTATGGAGCATGGAAATCACACGGGACATATCAAATCATCCCCGTTTTTTAGTGGTTTTCACGGTACTGCACAAGCAAGGCATCGACCTTGTCCGTGGGCGCTTTGGGCAGGTCTTTGGCATCAATAAGCGCTTGGGACGCCCTGGCCCCGGTTGCCATCCATTCGTTCCTTTGTTCCTGGGACGGGGTGATGAATTTAATCCCCTGTTTTTTCAAGGCGTCAATGGCTTTGATATTATCCTCTCGGTTCAAGCGGTCGAGCTCTTTAAGTGCCCGGCCCATATGTTCAGCAACGATTTTCTGGTCGCCCGGGGAGATTTTATTAAATGCTTTTTTGTCTATGGCGAACACGGCATAAATATAGAGCAACGGAAGATCGGTAATGTAGTTTATTTCCGTATGCCACTGGAGCACAACCGCGCCCACCGGGGAGGTTCCCACGGTGTCGATGAGTCCGGACTGCAGCCCTGTGCGCACATCCGCCAGGGGCAGGGCAATGGGGGAAACCCCGAAACTGCTCACCGAATCCACGGTGGATTTGTCATTGTCCGGGACCCATATTTTGAGGTCTTTAAGGTCTTCCACGGATGCAATGGGTGATTGGGACATGATATATGCAAATCCGCCGCCAACGAGGGTAAAGCAGACAAACCCCGCATCATCAAGGCCTTTGATGATGTAGTCATCCATGTGGCTGCGCACATAATCCACCTCTTCCTGGGATTTGAATTTCATGGGCTGGGAATAGATCTGATTGCCCGGGAAAAACGAAGAGAGGCTGCCGGCCATGAGGGCGCCGCCCTGGAGCTGTCTGATGCGGATTTTGCGAAGGACGGCCTTGTCATTTCCCATGACCCCGCCCGGATAGAATTTAAACTTCACTCGGTTATCCGTGGCCTTGGCAACCTGGTCGGCACCTTTGCGCATCTGTTCCATCCATGTGGAACCTTCGGGTGAAATGGTGGCAATTTTCAGGGTGACGGCGTGGAGGGAACCACAATACACGGTGATTATCAGAATACAAAAGAATAATCGGCCAATGGATTTTTTAAACATGATGGATGGTCTCTTTGGGTTAAAAATAGTCGTCCGCTTCGTCTAAAAGCGCTTTTGCCTGCTGTTGGGCATAGGTGTTGATCAGGGTATAACCGTCGATGTTCGGGTCTGTTTCCAGAACCTCTTTGAGCAGTTGATCGAAAAGCGGCCGGTCGAACATCATTTTGGCGTACAATTTTGCATAGACAACTTTGGCCATCAGATTTTTACCTTCGCTGATGGAAACGGCCTTTTCAAAATAGCGCTTTCCCTGTTCGGGTTTGCCGCCCAGGGCCGGGGGCAGAAAGGTGGAAAGGGTTCCCAGATATAAATATGCGCCTCCGTCCCTGTAGGTGTCATCCAGTTCAATCACCCGGTTCATGATGGCTTCGATCCGGGCGATATCAGCCAGGGCATTGAAGTCATCTTTATGGGCCATGATCCAGGATGCCCAGGCATTCCCTAAGGTAAACAGATACGGCAGGTCGTCTTCGTCCATGTCATCCACAACGGCGCTGAACTGCCCGAATGGCTGGTCTTTTAAATCACAGGCATCGCTTCGGGCCGCACAGATACTTTGCCGTGCATAGTCCATGGCCTTGTCAGCCAGTTTCTTTTTTCGATCTTTGTCCGTGACAAATACATCTGAATAGGCGGCATACAGCCGGGCACCCGAAGAGAGCATATCGGCAGAATCCGGGTCCTGGTCAATGAGGCTGTCCACCATGATCAGGTAGGCAGGCGCACCGGACGCTACCATAGCTAAGTCATTGTTGTTCAAGATACTTTTGGACAAAGAGGTCATCATGTTGGATTTGACCGCGCATCCCTGGGCAAGGAAAAGCACGCCCAAGGGCAGTATACAGAAGACAATAAATCGGTATGCCCTTTTTGTGACATAAGACGGCATGGGCAAGTTTCCTTATCTGATTTTATTCATTTTGATTTCAACGGTAAAAGAGTTTTATTAGGAATTAATTAAGCCTATTACAATTACGCATAGAAAGTAGCTTTTTTAAGGGAAAAAAGCAACCGGGCAGAATGTATGGTTCAGGTGACATAAAGTTAAAAATTATGGATATAATTGCTTTGAAGCATGGTATAGTAGACAGAAATCATCGTGTTTGAAACAAATTAGAGATGATGCCTTTCAAAGTGAGATCTGCCATGTTGCCGGAACAAAAATACGCCCGGATATGGGCTACAGTCCTGTTTTTTATACTAATGTTTTCCTCCGCAGGCCGGGCGGCTGAGCCGGTGGTGCACGTCATTCCCGTGTCCGGAACCGTTGAGCCGGGCATGGCCGCATATCTTAAGCGGGTGGTCTCCTCCCTTGAAAAGGATGATTCCGCCATCCTGGTCTTTGCCATGGATACCTTTGGGGGCCGGGTGGATTCTGCCTTTGATATTGTGGAAACCATCTCCGGCATACCCAGGGAAAGAACCATTGCCTATGTGGAAAAACGCGCCATTTCCGCAGGCGCGCTGATTGCCCTTTCCGCAGGCACGTTGATTATGAAGGAAAATACCCTGATCGGGGATTGTGCGCCCATCATCCAGACCAGCGAAGGGATTGAGGAGGTCGGTGAAAAACATCAGACCGTACTGCGGGCGCAGTTCCGAACCCTGGCCAAACGCAACGACTATCCCGAGGTGCTGGCCGAAGCCATGGTGTCCAAATCCATGGAGGTATATAAGGTTACCCGGGGGGACCATTCCGAATACATGGATAAAACCACCTGGGATGAACTGCCCGAAGAAGAAAAGGCAACGGTCACCCGCAAATCCACGGTTGTCAGTGAAGGCGAGTTGTTGACCATGGATGATAAAGAGGCTGCCGATCTTGGGTTTTCCCGTCAGAGTGTTGAAAGCCTTGACCAGGCCCTGGAAGTGATGGGGTTCAAGGCGGCCGACAAAATAGAGGTTTCGGAAAACTGGTCGGAAACCTTTGTCCGGTGGATTCAGCCGTTTTTATCGATCCTCATGATTATCGGCATTGGTGCCGTGTACACGGAAGTCAAAGCCCCGGGCTTCGGCATCCCCGGCATTGTGGGGATCATCTGCCTGGGGCTGGTCTTTTTCAACCAGTATCTGGTGGGACTTGCCGATTATACGGAGATTCTGGTCTTTATCATCGGTTTTCTGCTGCTGGGCATGGAGATGTTTGTTTTGCCCGGCTTCGGCATTGCCGGGGTCAGCGCTATCATTGTCCTGGCCGTGGGCCTTGTGCTCTCTTTCCAGAATTTTGTACTGCCCGATCCGAGCCTGCCCTGGCAGAGCGCGCTTATGATGAAAAATTTGGGACTGGTCATGGGCAGTGCCCTTGGTGCCCTGGTGGTGTCAATGTCTGTGGTGCGGTTTGTATTGCCAAAAGTGTCAAAGGTGATCAAGGGGCCGTATCTGGATGCCACGCTTCAAAACTCCCGTGTGCAATCCACAGAGGCCTTGGGAATCAGTGCCGGTGATGAGGGCATTGCGTTGACAACCCTGCGGCCTTCGGGCAAGGTGCGTATTAAAGGCAGGAAGGTTGATGCCGTCACCCAGGGGGATTTTATTGATCCCGGCACACAGGTCCGGGTGACTCGGGTCGGTGCAGGCCATGTAACCGTTGAAATTAATATGGAAAAGAGGGGAAAATGAGCGCCTGGATTCTACCTGTGGTTCTCCAGATTTTGGGGGTTTTTACCGTTGTTGCCGAGATATTTCTGCCGTCTTTGGGGCTTTTAACCATAACGGCCCTTGGGTTTATCGGCTATTCCCTGTTCCTTGTGTTCACAACCTTCCCCATTACAGTGTTTTACGCGGTTCTGGGGGCGGATTTGATTCTGTTGCCAGTGGCCTTTGTTTTAGGGTTCAAAGCGCTGGAGGTTTCTCCTTTGTCCCTTAAAAAGAAATTATCCGCATCCCAGGGTGTGGTGTCCCAGTCTCCGGATCTTAAAAATTACCTGGATTGCACCGGACACAGTATCACAACCCTTCGCCCGTCCGGCACCGCTTTGATTGACGGCATCCGTCTGGATGTGGTCACGGACGGCGAGTTTATTGAGGCCGATGTGCCTTTAAAGGTTTGCAAGGTTACTGGCAACCAGGTGATTGTCTGCCGCCGGGAAGATATTTAAATCAATTGTCCATAACGCTTTAAATAGTATCAAAATACTAAATAACGGTCATGGGTGACTCCGGCCTGTCAATATCCAGGCCCAGCCCAGAATAAAGGTTGAAAGATCTGAGCGATTTACACAGACTTTCTTATAACGGCCATGGGCCGAGCCAGGTCTATCATGACCCAGGCTTCGACCCACAACGAAGAATGAAAGAACTCAATAAATTATCGAGCTCTTTCATATAAACAGCCATGGGCTGACTTGACATATCAGCACTGAGGTACAGCCCACAACGAAGGTTGAAAGAACTCAGCAACTTACTGAGCTCTTTCATATAAAAAAAATAATTTTTAAAAAAGGTGATTAACATGCAAATTATGTCCATTCTTTTAATCGTTGCCGTCATCCTCGGCCTGGTGATTGTTTACTTTGCCTTCTCTTATATCGGTTTATGGATTCAGGCTTTGGTGTCAGGTGCCAGGGTGGGACTGTTCAACATTATTTTCATGCGTTTCAGGAAAGTGCCGCCCAAGCTGATGGTGGAATCCAAAATTATGGCTGTGAAGGCCGGGATTGATATCGCCACGGACAGTCTTGAATCCCATTACCTGGCCGGCGGGAATGTCTCCAGGGTGATTCAGGCCCTGATTGCCGCAGACAAAGCCAATATTGATCTGATATTTAACCGGGCCGCGGCCATTGATCTTGCCGGCCGGGATGTGCTGGAGGCGGTACAGATGTCGGTAAACCCCAAAGTTATTGAAACCCCCATTGTGGCGGCCATGGCCAAGGACGGTATCCAGCTTAAAGCCATTTCCAGGGTTACGGTGCGGGCCAATATCGACCGCCTGGTGGGCGGTGCCGGGGAAGAGACGATTCTGGCGCGTGTGGGCGAGGGCATTGTTACAACGATTGGCTCCGCCGTTACCCATAAGCAGGTTTTGGAAAATCCAGATACCATCTCCAAAACTGTTTTAAGCAAGGGGCTGGATGCCGGCACGGCCTACGAAATTCTTTCCATTGATATCGCGGATGTGGATGTGGGCAAAAACATCGGTGCTGAACTGGAAACCGACCGGGCCGAGGCCGATAAGAAGATTGCCCAGGCCAAAGCAGAGGAAAAACGGGCCATGGCTTTTGCCCAGGAACAGGAGATGAAGGCCCGGGTCCAGGAAATGCGGGCCAAGGTGGTAGAGGCCGAAGCCCAAGTGCCCCTGGCCATGGCCGAGGCGTTTAGAAGCGGTAACCTTGGCATTATGGACTATTATAAAATGCAGAATATCAGCGCAGACACACGGATGCGGGACACCATTGCATCCCCGGATCAGTCTGGTCCGACTGATGATTCTTTGACATAACAGCCACGGGCTGAGCAGGGGTTTCACCGTTCGGCCCGACACAGACTTTCATACAAAAATATCGAAACCAAGATCAGGAAATATTATGGATTTTAGTGATTTTATTACGTTGATCTTATTTTTTGTTTTTATCTTTGCGCCTTTGTTGAAAAGATTCAAAAAAAAGACGGTAAGCACATCAAATACATCAAAGCAGAGCGGATTCTCCGTTCTGGGCAAACTCAATGATGTGCTTAAAGAGGCCGCCCGGGAAATGCAGGCCCAGGCTGAGCAGGCCCGGAAAAAAGAGGCCTCCGGCCGGGCACAATCCTCCCGGGAGTTCAATGAGAGCACCTTTGACCGGACCGAAGACGACACTTTAAGCCAAACATTCTGGGATGAAATTGATGACAGGGATGATGAGGCTTTTTATGCCGAGAACTTAGAGGGCCAAATCCAAGAGCCCATTGCGCCTGCTGCTGAACAACCGCACTTTGTTTCCAGGCAAAAAGCATCACCCAGAGAAGGTGTTGGAAGACAGAAAACAAGGGCGGCAAAATCTTATGGGCCGGGTGCCGTACAGGCAAGTTGCCCCCGGCGCGGTCCACGACGACTGCCGGTCGGCCCCCGGGGACTTCAAAAGGCTGTTGTCTGGTCGGAAATCCTCGGAAAACCGGTTGGGTTAAAGGATTCTGATCCGTCCCCACGGTATTGACATGACCAATGATAATACCCCCGGTCGGCCGGTGCGTTTTTCCACATTTTAAAAATCTGGTATTCATATCTGGTTGGTGATATAGAAAAAAGCAAACGATATCACAGTCAATATGGATGGCATATGTCGGAACAAAAGAAAATTTTGCTGGTGGAAGATCACCCCATTTTCAGGCTGGGCCTGGCGGAGTTGATTAATCAGGAAAGTGATTTGGCCGCATATGGCAGTGCCAGGGATGTTGAACCGGCCATTGAAGAGATCAATCATGTAAAGCCGGACCTGATCATTGCGGATCTCTCTTTAAGGCAGTCCGATGGCCTTGAGCTGGTCAAATATGTGAAACAGCACCACAGCAGTATCCCTGTGCTGGTACTTTCCATGCATGATGAATACCTTTACGCCCCCAGGGCTTTGTCTGCCGGCGCCCATGGCTACATCATGAAACAAGAGGCCGTGGAATCCGTTGTCGAAGCCATCCATCTTCTGCTTGCCGGAAAAATTTATCTCAATGAAAAGGTCAAAGAACATATTCTTCTCTCCATGGCCAATCCGCCCGAGGCCCAGGAGAAAAGTCCCTTTGACCGTCTGACCGACCGGGAACTCCAGGTGTTCAAGTTGATCGGCCGGGGGTTTTCAAGCAGGGAGATTGCCGAGCGACTGTTTTTAAGTATCAAAACCATTGGCACCTACCGGGAGCGTATCAAGAAAAAGCTGAATATTAAACATGCAAGCGAGCTCGTCCGCTGTGCCGTGCATTTTGAAAAAACAGGCCAGATTGGGATTGTGGAGTAATCGTCCACCCTACTTCTTTTTACGACGCTTTTTTTTCTTTTCCCACTCTTCGTTTGCCATAATCATCTCCCGGATGTCCTTTGATGTTTCGGTGACCTCAACCGTAAAGGCATATTCGTCTTTGGACACCTTGATCGTTTCGATGGGTTTTCCTAAAAAATCTTGAATCTGTGTCAGCAGGTCCTTTTCCTGGCTGCTGCAAAAGGATACGGCTTTTCCCTTGGCCCGGCCGCGGCCTGTTCTGCCCACCCTGTGAACATACATCTCTTTTTGTTCGGGAAGGTCATAGTTGATGACATAGTCAACATTGGGGATATCAATGCCCCGGGCGGAGACATCCGTGGCAACCAGTATTTTGTCATCCCCCTGTTTAAAGCGGTCCAAAACCACCAGTCGTTCGTCCTGGTCCTTTTGACCATAAATGGTCAACGCATTTATTTCCGATCTTTCCAGGGCTTTGGCCACCCGTTCGGCCCGGACGGTGGTCCTGACAAAGACCAGAATTTTGCTGTCCGGGTTGTCCCGGATAAATTTGCGCAGAAAAAAGCGTTTATCGTCCATCTCCACAAAAATAACATAGTGGGCTACATTTTTTGAGACCGGATCTTCCGGGGAAATCTGGATGCGCACGGCAGAGGATTTGACCTGGGAGTAGGCCAGTTTCTTAATGTTTTTGTTGATTGTCGCAGAGAAAAACAGGGTCTGGTGCCGCTGCTTCAACAGCCGCTTGATGCACTGGATATCCTCCAAAAAACCTTTGTCCAGCATTTGATCGGCTTCATCAAGGATTAAAATTTTAACCTGTCGGATATCAATGGCTTTCTGGCTGATCAGGTCAAACATGCGGCCCGGCGTTGCGATCAGGATATCAACCCCTTTGACCAGGGTCTGAATCTGTTTGTCCTGCTCCACCCCGCCGAAAACGGCAAAGGGTTTCACCTTTGTTTTGCGGCACAAGTCCATAAAGACATCCTGTATCTGAACCGCCAGCTCCCGGGTGGGCACCATAACGATACTTTGAATGCCTGAATTCCTTTTGGTTTTTTTCAAGTTCAGGACGGTATCTATCACAGGCACGGCAAATGCCACGGTTTTTCCGGTGCCTGTCTGGGCAATGGCCAGAACGTCTTCTCCCTTTAAAATGGAAGGAATCGCTTTGTACTGAATATCCGTGGGCCTGATGAGCCCCTGGGCTGTCAGGTTGTTTTTCAGGGTGCTGTTGATTGCATAGGTGTCAAATTTCATGTGGTTTTGCCTGTCTTGGAAAAGTTAATTAAATAGTATTAAGACGTTTCGTTTTTTTCAGCCCGCCAAAAGGGCGATAATTTAAGGTATTCAGATCGTAACGTCAATGCTCGAAAGGAAAAAAGTGTTTTTATTCTGGCCTTCACTTGGAGTTGAAGCTATAAGATACCCGTTTAAGCCTAAAAAGAAAAGGGGCCGTATAAAAAATGAACAATATTATAGAGTTCAAGAAGCCAAAGAAAATATGGACACTGCGCATCAAGCTTTCCGGGGCGGACCCGGAATGGGCCCGGGTGATAGAGATTGACTGGCGGGCATCGTTTCTGGACCTTCACGAGGCCATCCAATCGGCCGTAGATTTTGACGCTGACCATTTGTTTGAATTTTATCTAGGCCGGAACCCGGGGCATATCGCCCAGGTGGTGGGCGGCACCCCGGACTGGGAAAATTATCATCCGGCCAATACATACCAGCGTATTCCCATATCAAGTGCCTGGCCCATGCCCCCGGGACTGAAGCTGTTCTATCTGTTTGATTTCGGCGACCAATGGGTGTTTCAGATCAATAAAACCCGGCACAAAGACAAACAGGCTCAACCCGGTGTTGTTTATCCCCGGGTCATTGAGGCCAGGGGGGAAAATCCAGAACAGTACCCGGGGTATGAGGCGTGGGAAGACTAGTTGTTTTTGGTGACACCGACCTCTTCGAATGTTTTAATATCCGCGAGAATGCGCGTGGCAAGGTCTAAAAGTTCCATGCACACCGCAGCGCCGGTTCCCTCTCCAAGACGGAATTTCAAGTCGATCAAAGGTTCAAGCCCCATGCGCTCATGCATAAATTTATGACCGATTTCCACGGATTTGTGGGAGGCGAACAAATAATTTTTTGCTGCAGGCGCCAGTTCACAGGCAATCAGGGCGCCCGCCGTGGAGATCAGGCCGTCGCAGACCACGGGAATCCCCTGGGCGGCAGCACCGATTACCAGCCCTGCAAGTCCGCCGATTTCAAGTCCTCCTACCTTGGCCAGCACATCAAGGGGATCCTTGGGATCGGGCTTGTTAACGTCCAGTCCCTTTTGAATTGCAGCCACCTTTTGGGCAAGGCCTTTATCATCAACCCCTGAGCCCCGGCCGGTCAGGCTCTCCACGGACAATCCTGAAAATGCCGCAATGATGGCAGTGGACGGGGTGGTATTGCCAATCCCCATATCCCCGGTGCCCAGCAGGTCCACCGGGGCGTCGGCATGCAGTTCATTGACGATTTCAATGCCGGCTTCAATGGATTTGACCGCCTCTTCCCGGGTCATGGCAGGCCCCTTGGCAAAATTGTCGGTGCCGTACCTTACTTTTTTATGAAATATGGGAAGGTCCGGGTCAAAATCGTAATTCACACCGATATCCGCCGCCTTCACCCGGGCCCCGGCATGTTTACCCATGACGTTGACGGATGCACCGCCCCCGACGAAATTGAAGACCATCTGGGGGGTGACTTCGGCGGGGAAGGCACTGACCCCTTCTTCCACCACACCGTGGTCACCGGCGCAGGTGATGATGTATTTATTGGTTAAACGGACATCAATGGTGCCTTTGATGGCGGCCAGGCGGGCACCGACCTCTTCCAGGAGCCCTAAACTTCCCGGGGGTTTTGCCTGGTCCAGAAGGCGCTGTCTGGCCTTGGCAAGGGCCTTTTGATCAAGTTCAGGTTTGATGGACGAAATGGTTTGTTCAAGCAGGGACATTATTTTACCTCTCTGATTTGTCCTGCAGCCGTTCACAATAGTCAGGCATGCAGGAATCGATTCCTGCAAAACCCTTTACCATCGTGTCCTGCATGACAAAAATCTTAAAGCACGTCTTCTGACTTTGGGGGTTGGATTCTTTCCCCCGGGCCTTCCCGGAACCGTTTTCCAGTGGCACGACAGGGGGATACACCCCATTACAGCGGTGGGACCGTCACGGATTTTCACCGTGTTCCGTTTGCCAAAGATTTGACAACATCTTGTTAATGCCTACCCTAAACTTGTTTGATAGCAAGGTCAATCATTTTTAGTGTGCGTTCCCGGCAACTTTTTAATGATAGAACTGCCGGGGTATGCTATCATTTTAACTAAGTGCTGTCTTTAAGATTAAGACGCATAAAGATAATCAAAAAAGGTTCAACACATTATGGAATTAAGACCTCTGGGCATCGCAAAAGAAATTATTGAAGAAACCGGGCTTGAACTGACCTATAACTATGATGATCTGGTGTTTGTTCAGCATAACCCCTTTATGATCCAGTTTGATGATGACAACGCTAAAAATTTAAAGCTGTATTTCAATGTCGATTGTGAAGACGAGACCGCCGTAAAACTGGAAGCACAATTAAAGTCTTCCGCATTGCAGAGGGAATTCACCATGACCCCAAGCGGAAAGTTCGAGATGACACAAAAAGAAGACACCGAAGAGATCGATATTAAGTTTATCGAATAGCCGAAATATATCAATGTGTTCAGGCCGCATTGTGCGGCCTGAAATACCTTTTCCGGCAAGCTACAGTTGAAAAAAACGGGTACAAGTGCAGCAAAAAGAGCGGTGTTATTTAAAAAAGTGGTGCTGTTTTTTCTTTCGGGCTTGAAGCCACCGCTCGAACAGGAAAAATCGGGTATGCAGGAATCTGACGATATAGCCGACGAGCACAGCAGCCACCACCGTGCCCTCCCTGATGCCTGCCAGTTCGTCCAGGAAAAAAAGGGAGCTTGCAATGCCCAGAACAACCAGGGATGAGTCCGTGCCGATTTTGGTTTTTCCGAAATCCACCCCAAAGGTCTGGGTCAGTGCCATGGCCAGTCCTTCTCCGGGCAGATAGGTGAGTGCGGCCTTGATTTCAAAAAATACGCCAATGCCGAGCACCACACAGCTTAAAAGGCATAACGCCGCTTGTTCAGCATAGGTGCCCGGGACCATCCCGCCGGAGTATTTCATGATCAGATCAATGAAATATCCAAAAAGGAATACCACCGGGAATTGAACCAGCTGGAACAGCCTGTATCTTTTGCGCAGTAACAGCATCTGAAGAAAAATGAGCAGGACATTAAGAATAATGGTGGTCTGCCCCAGGGTGAGTGGAAACGTTAGGCTGTAGACATAGGGGACGCAGGAAATGGGCGAAACGCCAAGATCTGCTTTTACGGATAACACAACGCCTATGGCCATGATAAACAGGCCGAAAATGAATACGATACTCTGAGTTAATATGTTTTGCTTCATATGCCGATACCCCAACTCCTTTGCTCTGTCGGCAAAACATTAATTCATCAGGCAATCCAATGGGTTAATTGGGCAACAAGCTGTACTTTGAAGATTAGATATATGACTGCCGGCAGGGTAAAAGGCGAATTTTGATTTAAATAAATGTTCCTGTTGTTTAAGCCGGACAGATTATCCGTCCGCCTTTTATTGTTAAAATCAGAGCAAAATACCACTTGGTATTATAAATTACAAATTAAAAAGGTCGAATCATGACAGCATTTAAGCATCTCACCAATCCCGTTCTTTATTCGGGCCCCCAAGAGATCAACAGGCTTGTCGCTTTGCTTGATCCCGCCACCCCGATCTTTTTTATTACCGGTGGCCATTTTTTAAATACCAGTGCCCGGCAAACCCTTGAATCCCAATTGCAGTCGGCCGGATGCAGGTTTGAAATGCAGACGGTTCACGGGGAACCCGGCCCGGATGTTGTTGATGATCTGACCGGGCAGGCACGTCTGTTCAAGGCCGGTTGCGTGGTGGGTATTGGCGGGGGCTCGGTGCTGGATGCAGGCAAAGCGGTTGCGGCCATGCTCTGCCATGACGGGTCGGTTCAAGATTATCTGGAGGGTGTGGGCACCAAAGCCCCCACGGGAAAAACCGTTCCGTTCATTGCATTACCCACGACAGCCGGCACCGGCAGTGAGGCCACCAAAAATGCCGTGCTCAGTCGCCCGGGACCGGATGGGTATAAAAAATCATTACGCCACGATGCCTTTATTCCCGCTACAGCCATCGTTGATCCGGAACTGGCAATGGGATGTCCGCCTGCGACGACCCTGGCCTGTGCCCTGGATGCCTTCAGCCAGCTGCTGGAATCCCGTGTTTCCACAGCCGCCACCCCGCTTACCCAGGCTTTGAGCCGACAGGGCCTTCGGCTGTTTGTGCGGGGTTCGCGGCTTTTTTCGGACAACCTGTATCAAAGCCGCATGGAATTATCTTTGCGATGGGATCTGGCCATGGCGGCGTATTTGTCCGGGGTTTCCCTTGCCAATGCAGGCCTTGGCACGGTGCACGGCATGGCAGGGCCAATAGGGGCATTTACCCGTGTGCCCCACGGGGTGGCATGCGGCTGCCTTTTGCCCGGGGTTTTTGCCCTGTTGACCGACCGGATGCAGGTGGAAGCGTTAGATGAAGTGGGTGCCTGGCTTTCCAGGGGCATTGACGCAGTTCCCCAGCCCGATGATTTCCAAGCCGCCCTGGACTACATGAATGGCTGGGCCGACCAATTGCCTAAACTGGGTGCGTATGGGTTCACGGAACAACATCTTGATACGGTGGTCACTGCCTCGGACAATAAAAATTTCCCCATTCAATTGTCGCCACAACAGATGCGCGGTGTTTTATCGGCATGTCTCTGAGAGCCGGCGCTAAATAGCCTTGACCCGGCACCTTTGCTGATATAGGGTCTTTCATTTTAATTGAAGGCAGGCCTTTTGATATGCACGTCACAAATCGGGATAAGGGAATTATTCCCAAGACTTTTTTAAGCCTGCTTTTCAGCCTGGCTCTGCCCATTTCCCTGCAATGTCTTCTTACCAGTTCCATGGCCGTGATCGACATGCTCATGATCGGCCGGCTCCATGATGCGGCCGTGGCCGCCGTGGGCATTGCCAATCAGTTTGTGTTTATCTTTTTTGTGATCCAGTTCGGCGTTCACTCCGGTGTTGCCATATTCACCGCCCAGTATTGGGGCAAAGGAGATCTGTCACGGATTCACCAATTGTCCGGTCTGGGTATCCTGGCAGGATTTGCCATCGGATCTGTATTCGCCGCAGCTGCCCTGTTTTTCCCCGCATCCGTCATTTCACTGTTTTCCAATGATGCCGAGGTGGTCCGCCTTGGATCTGAATATCTGCGTATTGTGGGCATGACCTTTGTGCCGTTTTGTATCACCTTTTCGTTTATGACCAATATGCGCAGCATGGGGTTTGCCGGTGTGCCGCTTCTCTCGTCATTTGTGGCCGTGGTGGTAAATATCGGGCTCAACTACTGCCTGATTTTCGGCAACCTGGGCTTTCCGGCCATGGGGGTTAAAGGGGCGGCCATCGGCACCTGCATCGCAAAATTAATTGAAACCGGGCTGTTGACGGCGATCATCTATCTGAAACCTTACCCCCTTGCCGCGCCGATTAAAAAAATGCTCTCCTTTGACTTTGCCTTTGTCAAACGGGTCGCCGCCACCTGCTGGCCGGTATTTCTCAATGAATTTTTTTGGGTCACCGGTGTGAGTATGTATAAACTGGTTTACGCCCGCATGGGTACCCAGTCCATTGCCGCGGTCAACATTGTGGCCACCCTTGAGGAATTTTTATTTGTTCCCTTTTTCGGGGTTTTCCATGCCGGTTCCATCCTCATCGGCAACAGCATTGGGGCAAAACGATACGCCCGTGCATTTGCCTATGGCAAATTCATGCTTTTGGTGCAACTTCCCATGGCCCTTGGGGCGGGGCTTGGGCTTGTTTTGTGCCGGCCTTTTATCCTTGGCTTTTACAATATATCCCCGGCTGCCTATGAAAATGCCTATTACCTGATGCTGACAACCGGTCTGATCTTCTGGACCAAGACCACCAATTTTACAACGGTGGTGTCGGTGTTCCGGGGGGGCGGAGATACAAAATTCGGCTTTCTCATGGACCTGAGTGCCGTGTGGTGCATCGGTGTGCCCATGGCGTTTGTCGGCGCATTTGTTTTCCATTGGCCCGTGTACGGTGTCATGGCCCTGGTTGCCCTGGAAGAATTGTTTAAGCTGATGATCGGTCTGCCCCGCTTTTTTTCAAAGAAATGGATTAAAAATCTTGTGGCGGACCCGGAGATATCGCCGGGTCATAATCCGTGAATGATTCGTCAACAAAGGAGGGAAAATTGAAATATATAGGTGCCCATGTAAGTGCCGCAGGCGGTGTTGAAAACGCGCCGGTCAATGCCCGGAAAATCGGTGCATCCTGTTTTGCGCTGTTTACAAAAAATCAGCGGCAGTGGCAGGCCAAGCCTTTATCCGACAAAAACATCAAAGCGTTTAAAGCAAACTGCAGCGAATTGGGATTCGGCCCCGGCCAGATCCTCGCCCACGACTCTTACCTGATCAACCTGGGCCATCCTGAACAGGCCGCCCTGGAGAAATCCAGGGGGGCGTTCATTGATGAAATGCGGCGATGTTATCAACTCGGCATTGCCATGCTCAATTTTCACCCGGGGTCCACCCTCAAGAAAATCAGCATGGATGATTGCCTGGCCGTCATTGCCCAATCCATCAACCTTGCCCATCAACAGGTGCCCGAGGTCATTGCCGTCATTGAAAATACCGCAGGGCAGGGAAGTAATGTGGGATTTGCCTTTGAGCAGATGAAGACCATCATTGACCAGGTGGACGATCAGTCCCGGGTCGGGGTGTGTATTGACACCTGCCACGCCTTTGCGGCCGGGTATGATTTTGTCTCCCGGGAGGCGTATGAAAAAACCTGGGACCAGTTTGATGCAATGATCGGTTTTGAAAAATTAAAGGGCATGCACTTAAACGATGCCAAAAAGCCGATCAACTCCAGGGTGGACCGCCATGAAAGCATCGGCAAAGGGGAACTCGGCCTTGACGCCTTTCAACACATCATGGCGGACAAGCGCCTGGACCATATCCCCATGATTCTGGAAACACCGGACAATGACATATGGGCCGAGGAAATTGCCCTGTTGGAATCGCTGATCAAATACTAAGCCCGACCAAGGGGGTGTCATGAGAATCTGGGATCTTCATCCGGGATACCTGAGCCAGGATAGCCTTTTATGCGAACACCGGGAACTGCACGGCATGGTCTCTATTATCGTCAAACGCAAAAAAGGCTGGGCCCGGGACCCGGAGATCCTGCGATGGATGGATTTGGGTTGGGCGCTCAACAAACGCCACCAGTTGCTAACCGCCGAGATGAAACTGCGCGGACATGATGGCACATCGCCGGTGCGCATCCGAAAAAATAGAGGCGCATGGCCCGATACATTTATCGATGAACCCTATGTTCAAATCCGACTGCTTCGGGAAAAATATCAGGGCAGGGAACCTGGACGCATTCCTTTACCCCAAAATGCCCAGCAGATGTGGCGTCAGCACAAATACGCCATCATGGCCCGCAGCGTCCCCCTGTACAAAAAAATAGGTAAGGATGTTGCCCGCCTGGGGCCCCGGGACGATTTCAGCGACCTGGCCCGACTCCTGGTGGAAACCTTGAGAATCCCGCCGTCCCAGGGGGGATTAAAAAATGCATTTCAGCATATGTGGGGGTATGTATCGGACAGATATGAAGGCCCCCGGCAAGCGGTGAGCGGCTGGTCTCTGAACGATCTGCTGGACCGGATTCAGGATTTGACGATCACACACCGGCAGCCGTATCTCATGGAGTCCGTTGCCCTAAGCGAACTTGCTGTGTGGATACGGGATAATTCAATCACCGACGGGCGCCTTGTTGATCGGGGTTAATTTAACCGCTGCAGAGCAGCTCACCGAATCTTTTTAAAATGGATGCCGAATAGGGCGTTTCTTCGACTTGATTGGTCAGGCGGTCCGGGTCAAGCCCCGCCGATTGAACATCCTCTGAAAGATTTACAATATAGCCTTTTGTGGCAGCACCATTGGCCTCGGGATGAAATTGAACCCCCCAGGCGTTTTTACCAATACGAAAGGCCTGATGCGGCTCAAAGGCGTTGCGGGCCAAAAGCGTTGCCCCGGCTGGTAATTGAAGAACACTTTGGGAATGAAACAGGTGAACTTTAAATTTCTCCGGCAAGCCTGAACATAACGGATCATTTTCAGAACCCGGCAGAAGTTCGATCTCTTTGGTTCCGATTTCAAGGCTGATGGGATGAAAATCAACAACACCGCCCATGGCCTTGGCAATCACCTGGTGGCCAAAGCATATGCCGAGCAACGGTATCTGGTGTTCAACGATCTGTTTTGTCCAATGTTCAAGTCTGAGGCACCAATCCAGGTTATCGGTTACATAGGCATGGGAACCGGAAATGATTGCACCGCCAACCTGATCGGGACCGGGCAATGGATCGGTTTGAGCATCGACAACTTTAATTTCACGATGGGAACACCCAAGCTCCCTGGCGATCCAATCTTCAAAATCTCCCTGTTGAGCGATGAGATCCGGAAAGGTTGTTCCTGTTTTTACAATTAAAATCGGCTTCATGTACGCGTCCTTGTGCTGCTTTCATCAAAAGCAGGGAAAAAAGTTTAATGCAATTGTCTGCAGCCCTGCCGTAAACGCAGGTAAACCGTAATAAAAATTGCAAGCCCGCTGCCCCGGCCATGGCCGCACCGGCATGGCGGTCGTACCGATCATGATAAGACCTGCCGCCTGGAAAACAAGGCAATAAAATGACACTGCGGCGCTGATCAGAATACGGTGTCGCCCCCTGGCTATTCCGGGTTGGTCTCAGGTTTTACCTGTGGATTGGAGCAATCCTGAGCAGGCCGGTAAATGGTATGATCGATGATGCCACAGCAATTCCCGAAAAAGACCAGGTGTCAAATACAAAGCTTCCAATGGGTGCAACCGACGTCAGGGCAGCCCACCCAGGCAATCATCTTGGCCGACCGGCTTGCATCCACAAGCTGGATGGCCCACAAGATAGTAGGGGCAGGTCTCAGTGTCTGCCCTAACGGGGGGCAACCACAGCGGGATTGCCCCTGCAAAAGATGGCCGATCTTATGATCAAGCCCCAAAGTTAATATTAGAGGCTGACCTTTGTGAAGGCCGACTTCCCCACAATTCTTTTGGTAGTCCGGCCATCTTGATAATCATGGACAGAGAGGCTTCATACCATTATTGATGCCCTTTGGATTTCTGACTTAAATCACGGGTATGAATGCTCAGGTTCCCCCTTTGATGTTTCCGACAGTAGTTAGAACTAAGGTTTTGGCTTTGATTTAATAGCGTCTCATTCAACCGGGACTGAGCCCAATTTTACAGGCAACTAAAATTACGAAAAAAATTTAGTTACTTAGAAGGATATACATAGTATGATTTGTAAAGATCCCTAAAAAGAACAACCTGTTAACTAAGGATAGCAATGGATAATTTTAGGCTTTACGATCTGGTTGATTTGTCAGCCGTCCAAAAGATGGCAGAGTCTCACTTTCAATCAACGGGCATGCCCATAGGGATTATAGACGCTTTTGACAATTCAATATTGGTAGGAGTTGGTTGGCAGGATATTTGTCTTAATTTTCACCGTATTAATTCAGAATCAGCAAAAAGATGTCACGCCAGTGATAATTTCATAAAGCAAAATCTAAGAATTGGTGAAGCTTGTAAATATAAATGTAAAAATGGATTATGGGACATAGGAATCCCGATTGTCGTTCAAAAAGTCCATTTGGCGACGCTTTTCATAGGACAATTTTTTTACGACGGAGAAATACCGGATAAGGCGTTTTTTATTGAGCAATCTAATCTGTTTGGATACGATCGTGTTGAATATCTTAAAGCATTGGAACGAGTGCCGATTTTTAAACACGAAAAAGTAGAATATATTCTTGACTATGACAAAGCGTTAGCCACTTTTCTAATGGATCTTGCAGAAAAATCATTATCCCAAAAAAAAGCCGATAATGAACTTCATAAGGCCCAAGCTTATCTTTCCAATGTTATTAATTCCATGCCATCCATATTGATTGGAATTGATAGTGATGAGAAAATAACTCAATGGAATAGAAATGCAGAATTAACAACCGGTTTATCATTCGCTGACGTTGTTTCAAAGTCATTTCGGACAATATTCCCATCGCTAAAAAATGAATTGCCTGATATCAGAAATGTTCTAAAAAATAACCAGATCATCAGACACAACAAAAGAACATTGACAGATAAAAACGCCACCCGATATGTTGATATAACGATGTTTCCAATCATTGACGAACATACCAAAGGAGCCGTAATACGCATTGATGATGCAACCGAAAGGGTTCGTGTGGAAAGAATGATGCTCCAGTCAGAAAAAATGCTATCGATAGGGGGGCTTGCAGCAGGCATGGCCCATGAAATAAATAATCCTCTGGCGAGTATAATGCATAGTGCGTATGTCATGAAAAATCGTTTAGAGGATATAGATATGCCTGCAAATCTTAGGGTTGCAAAAGAACTTGGAATCTCGATGGTGGACATCAGATCCTTTATGGAAAAACGTAATATTTTCCGCATGCTTTCTGCTATGCATGAATCTGGATCACGGGCTGCAGAAATTGTTAATAATATGCTCAGTTTTGCAAGGAAATCCGAGTCCAAGTTTTCTTTCCATTATCCAAATGAACTGGTGGATAAAATTCTTGATCTGGCTACCACAGACTATGACTTGAAAAAACAATATGATTTTAAATCAATTGAAATCAGGAAACAATATGAAGATAACCTCCCTGCCTTGCTTTGTGAAAGTGGCGAAATTCAGCAGGTTCTGTTAAACATTTTTCGTAACGGAGCTCAAGCCATGCAGTCCGCAAAGACAAAACATCCTCAATTTATCATCAGAATTTATACTGAGAAAGTACCAAATAGTGTAGTAAGTTTAGAAATAGAAGATAATGGCCCCGGCATGGATGCGGATACCTGCTCAAAAGTATTTGACCCGTTTTTTACAACAAAACCTGTTGGTGTTGGTACCGGGTTGGGTCTGTCAGTTTCATATTTTATAATAACTGAGAACCATAAAGGCAGAATGGAAGTCATTTCTGAACCAGGAAAAGGAGCTACTTTTATTATTCGACTTCCGACCCATATAAAAAATCAGTAATAAAAAGCTGTTGACTTTGTCTATTATCAAACGCCCAAAGAACTGCCAGTAAAGGCGGCCACTACTTCTGGCATTCCTTCCTATTTGGTATTTATAACCGGTGATCAAGCAAGGCCTCCCGGCGTTTATGAATCAAGCACACCGGCATTGTTAAAGGCTTATCCTGCGGAAAATCCTTTGCAGTCATTGTCTAAAGCATGTCTTTTAGATTTCGGAAAATTTCGACAATGTTCGGGCTTGGTTTCATGAATCCTGCAGATATATATATTTTTTTTAGGGAGTTTTTTTAACCAAGGGCAGCGATCTACTGGTTCGCCGGTCTTGGGATCGATCCAAATATCATTCAATCCTGCAAATGGAACTACCCAATCTAAAATGTCATATCGATTTTCCCGTTCCCAACGCAGTACATCAGAGTCAGGAACAGACGTCTCAATGGCGTCCGGTAAATCAATACAGCAATGACCGCATTGGATGCATTTGAATTTTTCCATTCCAGTTTCAATCAAAATCCCGATGTTATCAGTTTTAGGATGCCTGGCTACTTTTGCATTTACCCTCTCAATCTTTGAATATATCTGTGCAATTATCTCTGACGGCTTGGAATTCAACAAATCTATAAAAATATCCACGAGGTCAACACCGTAATAGAATTGTTCGTTACTATCTGATTTTATCCACAACCCATTTCGATCGGCAAAATCTAATGGATGCACCTTAATGCTGTCTTTTCGAATCTCAAAATTCCAAAAACCCTCCATTAGCGGTTTTATTTCTTTTTGTTTGTTTATTTCAGATTGCATAATCAGGGTGTTTTGTAGTTCTTTAACGGCGTCAGAAATAGAAACAAATTTTAGATGTTTTTTGCCCATGGTAAATTAGTCCTTTAAGGGGCGGTAATAATCATAACTCCAGACGATTCACTTTTAAAAGATACACGATTCAAGCGTAGGCATCAAATAGTCAATTTTTAAAGATTTGATTTTGTTTGAGTGCTACCGGTCAAAAAATACAGAAATGAAGAACATCTCTGCCGGTAAAGGACGCAAGATATGAGATGGCTCCACTATGGATCGAAGACCATATCAGGGATTAGCTCAGATTTATATCGGCTGATCAACGCTGGCACGCATACTTTTCGTGGTGTTGGCGATGTCGGTTATACCTGCCTGGCGTTCAGTCTGGAACGGCTGAGGTGACAGGGAAAATCACATCGTAAGCATAGTTGAAAATCAAGGTGTAGGTCAGGGCCGCCATGGTAAAAACAATATCCATGGTAAGGGCCTGGCGGAAAGTAAAGCACATCCAGACCATTGTAAAAGGGACTGAGGCCAGCATGAATCCCACTTCAAAACACACTGAATGGAAAACTCTCAGCTTAAACTTCCTGGGATAAAGAGGGTGTTTGAGAAAGATCAGGGCATGATCAAAGGCATAATTGTAAAAATAGTTCCAAATCATGGCCATGAGCGACATGATGATTCCAAAACTGCCTATGTGGGCGGCAGACTGATTGAGGAGATCCCTAAGGATCAATACGGTGAGAAATAGAAAAACGCCTTCGTAAATAATGGAATGGCGAAGCCTGTCCAAGCCGGATCTCATTTCAGGTTTTTTGTTCATATCCAGTACCTTCTTTTAATTACTCAAGTTGAAAACAATTTTTAATTATCATTGGTAATAGATGGAATAAAGTTGAAACCTATCTGAATTATTGATAGGTTGGTTCCATGAATTTTACCTTGGATCAATTGGACGCATTTTCAGCGAGCGTTGAAACAGGCTCCTTTTCGGCGGCTGCCAGGAAACTGGGCAAAGCCCAGTCCGCCGTGAGTACGGCGATTTCCAATTTGGAGATTGATTTAGGTCTGGAGCTCTTTGACCGGGCCGGAAAATATCCGGTTCTGACCCCTACCGGCGCGTTGTTCCTTAGAGAAGCTGAAACGATATTATCCCGTTGTCGGTCCATGCAGACCAAAGCGGCGGCGTTGTCCGAAACCATGGAGAGCCGGGTCCGCTTAGCTGTGTCCGAATCCCTCCCTAACATCGCCTTTAAGGATGGTATGTTGCTCAAGCATTTCAAAGCTCGGTTTCCTGAGACCGAGCTGGAAATTCTTTCGGGTTCCCTCAATGATGTGTGGGATATGATCGACCAAGACCGGATTGATTTTGGGGTGATGATGCCCACGGAATTGCTTCTGGACAGATGGAAGTCCCGGTCGGATTTTCAAATTGTAGGAAAGATGAATTTCATTCCGGTGGCCCACCCCAAATATGGTCTGGGCAAGGCCGGGTTGGACATTTCCGCCCTTGATTCGGTGCTGCAGATCGAGGTGACTTCCCGGGGTTGGGAGCAGGAAACACAGCTTCCCGTGTTCAGCAGCAGGGTGTGGTGGGTGGAAAATGAATATTTAACCCGGGATCTTTTGCGCCAGGGCATGGGTTGGGGAATTCTTCCCGAACATTTAATAAAGGATGACCTTGAGGCCAACCGTCTGGAGCAGGTCCAGGTGGACATGGGGACGGCGATCCTTACGTACCCGATTCTCATGGCTTGGTCCAAGGATCGTCCGTTGGGCCGTGCCGGAGACTGGCTTTTTTCTGCGATGAAAAAATACTACAGCTGAAAAAATACCGGAAAATAGAGGTGAGCGAAAATCCATCCTGATCTGTGACTACGCTAAACATTGAAGGGACAGGTTGTCAAAGCCCTTAAACAACATTGACAATCCCTGCCACGTTTTTTAAAATAATAGACACTACTGCAAGCGACCCTGCGTGATACTTGATTTTAATCAGTACCTCATCGTTTGAAAATTACATTCTGTAATTCTCACCTGTTTTTGAACTGCTTTAAACGAAACATTGCTAAATTTTCAACAGGAGGTGACATATGGATAGAAATGATTTTTTATCGGCTTTTATGGCAGCTGAAAGTGAAATTAATCTTATCCTTGAAGATTTAACAAAACAGTTGCACGAAAAAATGGATGAACTGTTCCAGGAATCCGACGAGCGTTGGGTTGAGCGAATTTTAGCCTTTTCTTTTAATAAAATCCCTACCCACGACACTCAACTTATTGACGAAAGGGATCTTACGATTGCCAAGCAGGCAAAAAAGTTGATGTATCTGCATGGGTTAAATGCAAAAGTGCAGTTGGAGCAGATTGGTGACAGTAAAAACAGGAGATGTCCCGGGCAGATGATTTACCATATAAAGAATTGTCCTAAAAATAGAAAATATTTGGAATCGATTTTGAAAAACGACTTGCGTCCGTCTTCGGACCGATAAACCACATCTGCAAAAGATTAAATATGAACGACTGAAAATGATCAGCTGAAATGAGCCGGCGTTAAATTTTTGAACCTGTTGACCTAGGACTTTTTCCATTGATTATTCGATCCTGCATCGCTGTGTTGTTCATGTGCCTAAGTATTACTGCCGTCAGTTTAGCGCAAATCCCCCCTGACGATAACGGGACTATGGTCCTTGCCCATCCCGAACAGGTGGATGCGGGCCGGCCCTTTCTTGTCCGGTTGACATCTGTCCAGGCCTTTGACAGGATTCGTGTGCGCTGGATGGATCAGGACTTGGTTCCCTCCGTCACCCAGTGGAACGGACATCATGTGGCCGTTGTCATGCTGGGCACCGATGTGCTTACCATCAAACCCGGTCCCCAGACACTTCTGGTCCGGGCGTGGGCCGGGGGAAAGGAGAGCGTTTGGCATCGGTCTGTCCGTATTCTTGGCCGGACATATCCCCGCCAGGAGCTGAGCCTGCCGTCAAAGATGGTGACGCCGCCAACGGAGGTACTTGAACGAATAAAGGCGGAAAGGGCCCGGACCCAGACGGCCAAACATACCTGGTCTGCCCAGCGGCTGTGGCGTCTGCCCTTTCACCGGCCGGTGACGGGAAAATTCACCAGTGTTTACGGGCTGCAGCGCGTGCTGAACGGCAAACCCAAAAATCCCCACCGGGGCGTGGATTTCAGGGCACCCACGGGAACCGCTGTGGAAGCGGTGGCAGACGGCAGGGTCATTTTGGCTGAGTCCCATTATTATGCCGGCAATTCCATGTATATAGACCATGGCAACGGCGTTATTTCCCTCTACTTTCATTTAAGTCAGTTCGATGCGTCCCAGGGGGATATTGTCAAACGGGGACAGATTATCGGCCGGTCCGGTTGCACGGGCCGGGCCACGGGACCCCACCTGCATCTGTCCATATCCGTCCAGGGCCAACTGGTGGATCCGGTTCCACTGTTTGAGAGCACAAGTGAGCAATTGCTTCGCTGAGATGCGTTTGAGGAAATTGTGAGTTTGATGAAACTATACAAAGGCCATTTTATTGATACGCCCACCCCGGGCCGCTTCAGGGTGAGAGAGAACTCGATCGCCATCGTTGAGGCGGGAAACCTCCTTTCCCTGGAACATGAGGTGCCGGAAAGGCTTGCCTCGCTTGGGGTAACGGACCTGGGACCGGGCGTGGTTATCCCTTCTTTTATTGATCTGCATGTCCATGCACCCCAGTATATGCAGATGGGGATGGGACTGGATCTGGGATTGCTTGGGTGGTTGGAAAATTATACCTTTCCCGGTGAGGCCCGGTTTGCCGATGAAAATTATGCCCAAAAGATTTATCCGCTGTTTGCCGACGAACTCCTGCGCCAGGGAACTCTTCGATCTGTGGTGTACGGCACGGTTCATTCGGCATCGACCCTGATTCTGGCCCAAATTTTGGAACAGGCCGGACTGATGGCCTTTGTGGGCAAAGTCAACATGGATCAAAATTCGCCCGATGATCTCAGGGAAACGTCAGAGGGCGCCGTTAAAGACAGTGAAACGTTCTGCCGGATATTGGCGGACCGGGAGAGGGTCCGCCCCATCGTGACCCCCCGGTTTGCCCCGAGCTGCACGGAAACGCTCATGAAAAATCTGGGCCGACTCTCCCGGCGCTTGGATCTGCCGGTACAGTCCCACCTCTCCGAAACCCTGTCCGAAACCCAGTGGGTTTCCCGGCTGTTTCCCGACAGCCGAAGCTATACCCATGTTTATGATGACTGCGGGCTGCTGGGCCCGGCCAGTTTAATGGCCCACGCCGTTTTTTTAAGTGATCGGGAAATTGATCTGATCGTGGAACGAGCCGCCACATTGGTTCACTGCCCCAGCGCCAATACTAACTTGAGCAGCGGTATCATGCCCCTGGGCCGTTATCTGGACCGGGGCGTCAACCTGGGGTTGGGCTCCGATGTGGGTGCCGGTCACACCCTTGCCATGTATCGGGTGGTTGTACAAGCGGTTCAAAGCGCCAAATTGCTCCGGATTCTGCGGCCCCGGGAGAATCACAGGGCGGTCACCCTTTCCGAAGCCTTTTATCTGGCGACCATGGGCAATGGTAAATTTTTCACGCGCCAGGGCTGGGGGCCTTGCGGGGCATTTGAGCCGGGCATGAGTTTTGATGTTCTTTCCATTGATATGGGGCTGCCCGAAGCCGTGCCGCTCTCCCCCGTTGCTCAATTGGAGCGGTTTCTCTACGCCGGGGACGACAGGCATATTAAAAAACGGATTTTAGCAGGCCGGGAATTATGAAAAAAGTCTGCCGGTTTATTTTAAATGATCGAGAGATGGAACTGGCATTGTCTCCGGGCCGGACGGTTCTGGACCTTTTGAGAAAAGACCTGGGGCTTTACGGCACCAAAGAGGGGTGTCGGGAAGGGGAGTGTGGTGCCTGCACGGTTATACTCGGCCGAATGCCCCAGGTCGCCTACCGGGCCATGCCTTCCTGTCTCATGTCGGTGGGCCAGCTCAATTATACCCATCTTGTAACCATAGAAGGCCTTCGGAAAGAGACGCCCAATCGGCTGCAGCAGGCCTTTGTCAATCGGGGGGCCACCCAGTGCGGATTCTGCACCCCCGGATTTATTATGGCCCTCACCGGTTATCTTCTGGCTGGCGGGCTTGTCACCGTTCAAGGTGCTGTGGATGCCCTGGATGGGAATCTGTGCCGGTGTACCGGCTACCATTCCATTCGCCGGGCCGTTGCCGCGACCATTGACCCCTTGTTGGGTAAAACGCCTTCAATCCAGGAGCTGATAGATCTGGATCTGGTTCCCGGCTATCTTGCCGGCATTCCCCGGAGATTAACGACACTGCGAGATAAGTTTCCAACCGATGCACAAGAGTTCACCCCTGAACGGTTCGATAAAACTCGTCCTCTTATTGCAGGCGGTACCGATCTGTATGTTCAACAGGGCGACCTTCTGAATAAATCGGAACCCCGGTTCCTGGTCCCCGAATCCGAGCCGATTCGGGTAGCGGATGGAATGATAAAAATTCCTGCAACGGCAACCATGGCACAGTTGCAGCAAGATCATTATTTAAACGATCAATTTCCCGGGTGGCATGACAAGCTGCTGGTTGTGGCCTCCTCGATTTTACGGCACCGGGCCACTTTGGGGGGCAATATCGTCAATGCCTCGCCCATTGCGGACTGTGCCGTTCTGCTACTGGCCATGGATGCTCAAATTCAATTGGTTTCGTCAAAGGGCGTCCGGCGTCGGTTTCCTCTCAGGGGGTTTTTTCTGGACTATAAAAAGTTGGATCTAAACGACGATGAGCTTGTGGAATCCTTTTGGGTGACAAAACAAAACGACCCCCAACTATGGCATTACGCCAAGGTGAGTAAGCGAAAGCGTCTGGATATTGCCGGTTGCAACGCTGGGGCGGTGTTTTTAGTGGATAACGCAAGGTTTACGTCTGTGGGTTTAGCCCTGGGCGGTGTGGCGCCCATCCCCTTTGCGGCCCGCCGGACCATCGATTGGCTTAAGGGAAAACCCCTGACCATGGAAACATTTTTGGGGTCCCTGGAAATTCTCCAGGACGAGATTTGCCCCATAGACGATGTCCGGGGAAGTGCCGAATATAAAAGGCGCCTGGCTCGGGCGCTTATGGTGGATCACTATCTGCATTGTTTTTCCGAGATCTGTTCCTACGATGATTTTGCAAAGGCCGGTGTGCTATGATCAATTCCGGCACAAGCGATCATGTCATGGGGCTTAGCCGCTATGTGGATGACAAGGATTTTCCTGCCCGGGGATTGCATTGTGTCGTCTTTTTTTCTCCCATGGCCCGGGGTAAAATTTTGAATCTGGATACGTCCGCCGCCCGAAAGCTGCCGGGCGTGGCATTCATTCTCACCGCAAAGGACATTCCCGGGAAGAATCAGATCGGCGGCATCATTCAGGACGAAAGGCTTTTGGCCGAGGATGAGGTGAACTTTGTGGGGATGCCGGTGGCCGCGGTTTATGCTTGGACCGAAGAGGCCGCCCGGGAGGTGGTGCAAATTATTCAAATTGACATTGCCGAAGAAATTCCCGTGCTGGATCCCCGGGCGGCTTACGACCGAAATGAATTGATTGCCCCGGTACGCACCTTTACCCTGGGCGATGTGGAAAGGGCCATTCCATCTGCCGCCTATGTGGCCAAAGGGCGGGCTGAATCGGGCGCCCAGGAGCACTTTTATCTGGAGAGCCAGGCCGCCATCGCCACACCCTTAGATCAGGGTCATCTTCATCTTGCTTCGGCGACCCAGGCACCCACATCGGTGCAGCGATGCGTTGCCCGGGTTTGCGGTTTGGCCATGAACAGGGTTGAGGTGGATGTCCGACGGCTGGGGGGTGCGTTTGGAGGCAAGGAGAGCCAGGCCGGCACCTGGGCCTGTTTTGCTGCCCTCGGCGCACAAAAATCAGGCGTCCCCTGCCGTATGGTGTTAAGGCGTTCCGAGGATATGCCGGCCACGGGGAAGCGGCATCCGTACTCCTCGGATTTTACCCTGGCCCTGGATGAAGACGGAACGTTTCTGGCCTTCAAGGTGATCTATTATCAGAATGCCGGGGCCGCAGCTGATTTGTCCACATCGGTTTTGGAACGAACCCTGTTCCACGCCACCGGATCTTATTACGTCCCCAACGTACATGCCACGGCCGCAGCCTGCCGGACGAATATAACGCCGAATACCGCCTTCAGGGGATTCGGGGGGCCCCAGGCCATGTTCGTTTTTGAAGCCGCCATCCGGGAGGCCTGCCGGATCAGCGGGATCCGCGTAGAAACGTTGCAGCGGAAAAATTTGCTTAAAACCGGAGATTGTTTTGCCTATGGGATGGCGGCGGAGAATGCCCGGGCCCGACACTGCTGGGAAAAGGCATATGACCATTTCGATTTGTCAAAACGGATGCGTGCCATTGACGATGCCCGAAGGAAAGAGAAGACTTGCGGTAACGTTTCCCGCTACGGAAGAGGGTATGCCCTGATGCCTGTATGTTTCGGCATCAGTTTTACCACCCGGTTTTTAAACCAGGCCCGGGCCCATGTCCACATTTACACGGACGGCAGCATGGGCGTCAGTACGGGTGCCGTGGAGATGGGGCAGGGGGTAAACCATAAAATCCGGGAAATAGTGGCTGACAGCCTGGGGATTGATTCCGGGCAGGTTCAGCTTGAATCCACCAATACCACCCGGGTTTCCAACACCAGTCCCACTGCCGCCAGCAGCGGCACCGACCTGAACGGCGCAGCGGCCCTGATGGCCTGTGAGATGATAAAAGAGCGCCTCTTTAAATTCATGGCCGATGAATTTCAATGTGCAGCCGGGGATTTTTCACTGGAAAAAGGTTGGTTACATAGAAAAGGCAAACGCTGTGAAATCGCCTGGGAGGATCTGGTTATCCAGGCCTATCGGTCACGGGTGCAGCTAAGCGCCGAAGCCCACTATGCCACGCCGGGCCTGTACTTTGATCCTGCTGTGGAAAAGGGCCGGCCTTTTGCCTATCATACATACGGAACAGCCTATTTTGAGGCTGAAGTGGACCGCCTGCTGGGCACCTACAAGGTAGAAACGGCTTATGTGGTGCACGACCTTGGGCGATCCATCAACCCCCTCATTGATTTGGGGCAGGTTGAGGGCGGCATGGTCCAGGGCATCGGCTGGATGACCATGGAAGAGATGCGTTATACAGAGACGGGCAGGCCCCTTACGGCCACTGCAGGAACGTATAAAATACCTAATATCTCTTCTGCGCCCATGGACATGCAGGTAAAATTTTTGGAAGATGACCATAATGATAACGCCGTTAAAGGGTCCAAAGCCGTGGGAGAACCGCCTTTCATTTACGGCATCGGGGCTTTTTTTGCCATCAAGATGGCGGCCGGGAGTCAGAAGCCCTTCTATTGTGCCCCCATTACCCCAGAGCGTTTGTTTGGCGAATTGAGGCAGTAGGTCTAATGTTCTTCTCGCACAAAGACACCAAGGCACAAAGATATCAACTCTGTGCCTTGGTGAGTAAATAAAACGCTTATAAGCCCTTATAAAGCAGCAAATCGGGTGATCCCCGCCTCTTTTGCCTCCTGGACCGCGTTGTTGAATCCGGTATCAGATACAGACACTTCTAATCCCTTTACCTCGTGGGCCTTTCCACAGGGCCGATATTGATCCATGAGGTTCACATAGGTGTTTTTTGAGACATGGTCGGCAATAAATGACATCACCGCTTTGGTCCCGGCCATCCCGCCGGGCATAACCAGGTGCCTGAGAACCAGTCCCCGGGTGGCAATACCATTTTCATCAACTTGCAGATCCCCCACCTGTCGATGCATTTCGCTAATCGCTTTTCGGGCCACTTTCGGATAATCCGGGGCATTGCAGGTCTGTTCTGCAACATCCGGATCCCAGAATTTAAAGTCCGGCATATAGATATCGACCACCCCCTCCAGCAATTCCAAGGTCTCCACATTGTCGTATCCGCTGGAGTTGTATATCAGGGGAATTCTTAACCCTCCGTCAATGGCCATATCCAGGGCAGACAAAATCTGCGGCACCACATGGGTCGGGGTCACAAAATTAATATTGTGGCAACCGTTATTCTGCAGGATCAACATCATGCCGGCCAACTGCCCGAGTCCACACTCATCACCGCTCCCCTCGTGGCTGATTTCGTAATTCTGGCAGAAATTGCATTTCAGGTTACAGTGGGAGAAAAAAATGGTGCCGGAACCGAACGCCCCGACCAATGGCGGTTCTTCTCCAAAATGGGGGTTGAAACTGGACACAATCGCTTCGTCGCCGGTGGCACATTCCCCCAATTCCCCGGAAAAGCGATCGACTTTACACCGTCTGGGACAAATTTCACAGGAATTTAACAGCTGTCGTGCTTGACTGATTTTTTCCCGGAGCAGTCCTTTCGCTTTGGTTTCAATATAGGCGGGTTGAAAGGTTGTCATTTGCATGCTCCTTTTTCATATATTATCAATGTATTGAATTAAACACAGGATGCTCTGTTTCCATGTCGGGGGACATCCTAACCCCATCGGCAAAATAATGCAATTTTTGGAACTTTGCATTTGCCCGGGGGCGCGAGAACAACATTGATCTTCCAACGGTTAAAATTCTATGGAAAAAGTGTTTCGTAATTTTTATTTCTATTGATTTTTAAGTATCTTGCCGTTATGTTTAAGCTATATTGTTTTCATCAAACCTTTAACGTCGGCTTGGCTATGATGCCGATTATGTTACGATTCGAGTCACAATTATTTTAATCCGCTGCGATTGGCGAATTTCATTTTTAGAACAGCCCATGGGGCTGATACGGCATATCAACTGCCAGGGTTGCTTCGCAATAAATATCGTATATCCTGGTGGTTTATTCATGCTTCCATATAACGGCCATGGGCCGACCTGACATATCATCAGCCAGGCTTCGACCCACAACAAAAGATGAAAGAACTCAATAACTTATTAAACTCTTTCATATAAAAAATATTCGCCGTTTTTGAAGCGGGTCAAATTTAACTTAATTTTATGCAAGGAGAGTATCATGAAACAGGCTTTTATTTCATTGGCAATCGGTTTCTCTTTATTTTTAACCCCGGCCCTGTCCAATGCCGAAAAGGCCCCCCAAAAAGTCATTGACCTTGCCAATTCAACTCTGGCAGAGATTGGCAAAGACCCTGTCATTATCAAGGCGGTTAAAGATCAAAACGCTAAGGGAATGAGCCTTGAGCAGATTAAGGCCAAGGATACCGAATGGAGGAATACCCCGGGGATTGCAGATTACATGAAGGCCATTATGGAGTCCGAATGCGGTCGGCATCTGCGAGATATCCAGGAATCCGAAAGCTTTTATGCTGAGATTTTTGTGATGGACAATAAGGGGGCCAACGTGGCCATGACGGATAAAACCTCCGACTTCTGGCAGGGGGATGAGGCTAAATTCCAAAAATCCTTCAACAATGGCAAAGGGGCGGTTTTTGTTGACGAAGTGGAGTTCGACGACAGTGCCCAGGCCTACCTGGTCCAGGTATCGGTGCCGGTGATTGATGGCGATAAGATCATCGGCGCCATTACCTTTGGTATTGATGTGGATCAGATTCAATAACAGCCATGGGCTTGACCTGGTCTATCAGCCCCAAATCTCTGTCCGTAAGAAAATAGGCGATTACTTCTGCAGATTATTATCGAAACTTTTTTTAAAAAACTGAGGGCGATACAATGAATGTATTTAATAATATGAAAATAGGTACACGGCTGCTGATTGGTTTTGCCACCATGATTCTGTTCCTGGCCGGGATTGGATTCTGCGGATTGTACAGTGTCAATCAAATTGAACAACGCCTTGAAGAAATTTTTTCAAAACGCCTGCCCAGCATTAATTTTCTTCTCCAAGCAGACAGGGATCTACAGCAGTTGCTGGTCGCTGAACGGTCCATGATTTTCGCCAATGCAAAATCTGATTTATTTAAGAATTTGGTTGATGACTACGAAGCAAATTTTAAGCAGACGACTGAACGTTGGGAAAAGTATAAAGCCCTGGCAGACAAACCTGAAGAAAAAGCCCTGTTTGGCGATTATGAAAAGGCAAGGGCCGCGTGGACAGTACTGTCCAGAAAAATTGTGGACGGCAGAATCGCGAACACCAGACAGGGGCGGCGTATTGCCCTTGATCTTTCCCTTGGCGAGGCCAGTGAAAAATTTGAAACCATGAGAGACTTCCTTGATCAGTTGACGGAGATGAACTTGACCCAGGCCGAAACCGAACGGAACCAGGCTACCGCTACCTATAAGTTTGCCATTAATGTCATTCTTGCGGCCATGGGTTTGGGGCTTTTGGCCGCCATGGTTTTGATGGTGGTCATCGGGCGCAGCGTTACCCGGCCTGTAAAAGAGGTGGTGGACGGGTTTTTCGATATTTCCGAAGGCGAAGGCGACCTGACCAAACGGTTGAAAAAAATGGGGGAAAATGAGATTGGGGTGCTATGTGGGGCGTTCAATCAATTCATGGACAAGCAGCAGGTGATGATTTCGGATATCTTCAAGAGCGTGTCCACGCTTACCGAATCATCCCAGGAGCTGATCGGTATTTCACAGACCCTGTCCGAAGCCGCTGAAACGGCCACACGGACTTCGGAATCAGTGACGGGTGCAGCAGCTGTCATGAGCCAAAACATGGAATTGATTTCAACCTCCACCCAGGAAACCAGCGCCAACACCTCCGCCATTGCCAGTGCGGCCGAAGAGATGAATGCTACGGTGGGCGAGATCGCCAAAAATGCTGAGCAGGGCCGTGAAATTTCAGCCAATGCCGTATCCAGGGTGGAAAAGTCCACGGATCAGGTCGGCCAGTTGGGGGACGCAGCCCAGGCCATCAGCAAGGTGGTTGAAACCATCACCGATATTTCCGAACAGGTGAACCTGCTGTCGCTGAACGCCACCATTGAGGCCGCCAGGGCCGGAGAAGCCGGCAAGGGATTCGCCGTCGTTGCCAATGAAATTAAAACACTGGCCGGACAGACCGCCGGCGCGTCCATGGACATCAAGGAAAAAATCGGACATATTCAGGAGACATCCAGCGGCACCCTTGAAAGCATTGATCAGATCCGGGAGGTGATCAATCAGGTGGACCAGGTGGTGACCACCATCGCCACTGCCGTGGAAGAGCAGTCTTCGGTTACCCATGAAATTGCAGATAATATCGGCCAGGTATCCACCGGTATTGAAGATGTAAATAGAAATGTGCTCCAGAGCTCTGAAAATGCAGAAGAGATTACCGGTCAGATCAATGAGGTCAACAAAACGTCTCAGCAGGTCCAGGGCCAGAGCGACCGCCTAAAAGAACGGGCCGACGGTCTGGCCCAGATTGCCGCTGACCTGAACAGCCTGGTGGGCCGGTTTAAATTTTAAACACGGGCTGGTGCCCGGCCGTGAAATAACTAAAACTGATATCATAAATCCGCTGGCCGAATCATCGCCTGAAAAAATCGGGTCGAACAATTTTGTTCGACCCGATTTTTTCCAGGTTGTTAGAATTTAAAATTTACGCCGGCATAAAACATTCTGCCTTCAATGTCATAGGGTTTGTCGTTCAGATCTTCGTTGCTGATATTATCAATGCCTAAACGCAGGGTGATTCTGTCATAGACGGTTTTGGACACCTGGGCGTTGAATACGATAAAATCATCGCACTTTTCATCGTCGTCGATCTGTTCTCCCGTGTAATCAGCACCCAGCGTGGCGTGGATATCCCAGGGCAGGGTGGCGTTGAGCCGGACATTGACGGTGTGCCTGGGCCGGTTCTCCAGCTCTTTCCCGGTCGATTCATCTTCGGTGTCCAGATATTGGTAGCCGATGCGGATGTTGCAGTTCGGTGTGATGTCCTGGGACAGTTCGCATTCAAATCCCTGGAGGGTTGCACTGTTGACATTCACATACATTTTTTCATCCGAAGAGCCGTCCAGGTATTCCGTGTCAATCAGGTTCTCCACATCGGTTTTGTAAACAGATACTTTGAATGCCGTGGTGTCCGTGAAAAATTCATAACCGAGTTCATAGGATTTTGAAGATTCGGGCTGAAGGGCGTCGTTACCGTATATGGTAATGCCTCTCATGGCCGTGGCCACATAGGCGGATGAGTTCTGGGTAACTGTGGGGGCCATGAACCCTTCGCCGTAGTTGGCCCTTATGCGGTGGTGTTCCCCCAATTTATAAAGTGCTCCGATTTTGGGAGACCACTCTCCGTGAAATTTTTCATGGTAATCGTACCGGGTGCCCAACGTGACGATAAGCGCCTCTGTGATATTGATTTCGTCCTGGAGAAATATCGAGGTGTTGTCCATATCATTGGCAAAATTTTTATCCGCACTTGCAGCCTTGTCGTATTTTTTTTCATAATCCTGGTTTTTGAACTCAGCGCCTGTGACAATATAGTGGTTTTTAAAGGCGGCAATATCCAGTTCCCCCAGGACCGCCGAATCGCTCATGGTGTGGGCGTATCCGCCTGTGGCCCTGGTGGTGGTATAGTGGGTGTCGGAATCGGTCACATAGGCGTCAAAATTCAGGGTTACGACGTCAAATTGCTTGTTGTACCCCACCGAGTAATTTTTCCGGTCGATGTCATAGTATAGGATATCATCCACTTCTATCCGGTCTTCGTTGCCCTGGCCATAGGACGCCTCGATATACTGGGTTTCGTCAAGGTCAAATCGGATTTTTGCCAAACCGTTGTTGATTTCCTTGCCCTCGATCTTGGTTTCAGTGTTGTCGTCCTCGTCCCTTGACGGATCACGGTCGATACGTTCCGCACTCAAGAACAATGAAAAACGGTCTGTAATTTGCCCGCCCGCATTCAGGCCGAGCTTAAATTCATCGCCGCCGTCATCGCTGCTGTCTGAGTAGCTGGCATCAACCTCCCCGGAAAATTTGTCACGGCTTTTCTTGGTGATAATGTTGATAACACCGCCGATGCCCTGGGAACCATAGATGGAGCTTGCGGGGCCTTTAATCACTTCGATTCGTTCAATGGCACCCATGGGCACCCAGTTGTACTCGAAATCCGAATGCCCGATCTGGGCATCGGAGCCGGATACCTTTTTACCGTCCACCAGGATCAAAACATGGCCGGTGGCTGACCCCCGGATGCTGATGTTCTTGCGTCCATATACGGAGGAACTGTTGACGCCCAGACTGATTCCAGCTTGTTGAATGAGTATATCACTGATCGATGATGCATTGGCCGCCGCGATCTCTTCTGCGGTTATGATGGTGGTCGAGATCGGTATGTCATGGTCGATCTGATTGGATTTGGCTGTGACCATCATTTTGGTTTCCCGGGCTGCGGTCTCTTCCCGGGGCTGGGCTGCAGCGTTGGATATGTCGGCTGCTGTTGCATAATTTGTTGTGCCGGTTCCTGTCATGGCAGTCACTGCGACCGCCATGAAAAAGCGCTTCCATTTCTTCATTTTTTTTCCTTTTTCGTATCTGCGCACCTGGGAATCCCATAACATCTGCTTGACGCCCTGCCATGGATCTGGTACGCAAATCCTGGTTTCCTGTTTTTAACGAACGGACTTAAACCACGGAGAGGCAGGTCTTCCGGCCAAGGTATCGACCTGCCTTTCCAGTTTTTCTGGGTTCGGTCAGACAGACGCCTTTTGGACAGCGATCTGTGCAAGTTCTGCAAACAGAGCCCGGGCATCCGCCAGATCCTTTTCATCCGGATGTTTGGCCGCTTCTTCAAGCCTGGCCCTGCGTTCCGGGGTCATACTGTGATGGGGATCATCCTTCATCTTTGTTTCCATCATTTTAATCAGATCCGGGTCCACCTTGCCCTGGCATAAAAATTCCCCCAGGATGTCATTGCCCTGGACCATCGCCCTTGCCTTTTCCATGCATTGCCTGGCGTGATCGGAGTCGGGATAGGCACCCAGGGTACCGAACAACCCGATTTTTTTACCGGTGACGGATTTTATGTACCTGGCGGAAGCGGCGTTTGCCGTTCCCTTGTCCACCCAGAATCCCAGTGCCAGAAAATCATATGCCGACGGGTCCGGGGCCTCTTTGGCCGAAAAGATCTCTTTGGGTTCGGGCAGGGCTTCGTATATGGCCCGGGCAACCTGTTGGGTGTTGCCGGTTCTGCTGGAATAGACAACCAGGGATTTCATAAATTTCTCTCCTTGTGTGACAGTGGCATGGACAGGGTGCAGTCACAGGCCAGATCCATAAGTTCAAGGTCGTGGGTGATGACCAGGACCATGCACCCTTGTTGGGCCATGTCGGTCATCACCTTTGCAATCATGTTCATGTTGGTGCCGTCCAGTCCGCTGGTGGGCTCATCCAGGACCAGGATGTCCGGGGATCTCACCAGGGCCGCGGCAATGACGAGCCGTTGTTTCTGACCGCCGGACAGGGACTGGGGGTGGCGAAGGCGAAATGGTTCCAGGCCGAAACGCCTTGTGACATCGGCCACGGCATTATCCCGGTTGGGATTGTTCCGGGCTGCAACGGCAAGTTCCCGGCCCACGGTTTTCATATGGAGCTGGTGATCGGTATTTTGCAATACAATACTGCTCCGGGCCAGCAGATCATTGGGGGAAAGCGGTGTGCCGTTGATCCGGATGATTCCGGTTTTAAACGGCAAAAGACCGGTTAAGAGCCTGGCCAGGGTCGTTTTCCCCGTACCGTTGCTGCCGGTAACGGCGATGACCTGGCCCGGGGGCAGTTCAAATGAAGCCTCCTGGAACAGCAGGGGCTTTTTTTTATAGCCAAAGGTCAGGTTATTCACATGAACGCCCCTGTCTGTAAGGCCCTGGCCGGACCCGGCCCCCGTGACTTTCGGAAGGTTGGGGGAAAACACAACCGGTTGCCGCAATCCCAGTGTTTTGCGCAAGTGACTGTTCTGCAAAAGGCCGAAGGTCCCTTGGCAGGCCAGGCGGCCTTGATCCAGGACAAGCACCTTGTCCACAAGATCCTTGAGCCAGTAAAGCCTGTGATCCACAATGAACAAGGTGACGCCCCGGCGTTTCAGGCCCATGAGATGGCCTGCCAGCTTCCGGGTGGCCTGGGGATCAAGATTGGCGGACGGTTCATCCAGAATAACGATATCCGGGGAAATGCACATGATGCCGGCCAGGGCAATTTTTTGTTTCTCCCCCTGGGACAGATCAAAAATCATGTTGTCCATCAGATGGGAGATACCAAACCGCTCTGCCTCCTGGTGGGTGATCTTTTCGATTTTTTCAACCGATTGGCCCCGGCATTCCAGGGCGAATTTGAGTTCATCCCGGACCCTGAGTGCGAAGAACTGGCTTTCCGGGTTCTGGAACATGGTGCCCACATGGGATGACAGTTTTTTGACCGGGGTGTGCACTGTCTCTTTCCCGGCCACCCGGACCCGGCCGGCCAGGGTCCCTTTGTGAAAATGGGGAATCAGCCCGTTGATCAGCCGTATCAGTGTGGATTTGCCTGATCCGCTGGC